>CAYHYK010000001.1:0-45013 GCA_964360985.1 Candidatus Woesearchaeota archaeon
TTAATTTCATAGAGCTGTCTATGACAGCCTTATGAAATAATTTCGGGATAACACACTATTGCACATCTACAAAATTTTAGCAGTATCTCTTAAAAGAATGTTCCTCACCCTTAAAATCCTTAACCTTATTGTCCCTGTCTATCAAATTTCCATGGAGTTTATCCAGTTCCATTTTAATGAAATTCTCAACTCTTTTGCTCATACTAATTCCATGTTTTTTACAGTACTCAGAATACTCTTCGTACAAAGCCTTATTTAAATTAAAAGTCTTTAGACTCTTTCCACCCTCTTTCTTAACCATATTCTAAATAACATTAAATAACATTAATAAATCTTTTCACCCTCACTAGACTATTAAATAAAGTTATTTAATGTTATTTAAAAGAAAAGATTTAAAAGCTAAATTTTACCCTTCCCGATATGGGAATTATAATTGGAAATGAGAAATGGCAACATAGATGGGATCCTTAAGGAATACCAGATAGTAAAATAATGGCACTACATCCTGCAGTGAGCACATTTTTCATGTCTGAGTTAAAATTGTTCGACCAATATATGCACGATTTCAAAGATAGAAATACCAAACTAGATAATCAATTAGAACAATTCAGAATTTGCGTTGCTGACCCTCTATATGGAGTAATATCTAGCAAAGCTAAAATAGGGGTAAGGTATGACAGAGAAATCTCTGCCAATGAAGAAGTTACTAGACAAGCAAATGCAGTTTTAACGAGAGATGAATTAGATAATCAAGATATAGATTTGATTACTTCACAAAAAAGAGTCGCTGAAGAAATTTCTGAAAAATATAGATCATTAAAGAAAGAACTCTATTCAAAGTTCGATGAAGTTAGCAGTCTTACAAAAACCTTGATTGATAATATATTAAGAGAAGACAGAAAAAATGTAACTATCGCAACTGAAAGATCTAGGATGCAAAACCGAGATGTTCGTAATGACATCTATAGAAAGTCTGTAACAAAAGAAAACAGCTGGTTTTTAAGTTGGCCAGTTCACATATATAGTAAATATTTTATTGTAGGAAGGAAGAAACTTGAAGCACAGAGAAAGTACTATTTTGAAGCAAAGGAAATATATCCTGAATTAAAAAAAGAAATGATAACTATTGTGCTTCCAGGAAGTCTTGGTAAAGATGATTTTACTAAAAAAGTGTTCTTTGAGGAAATACTTCCTCAATGGCCAACAGTAGAAGAGATGCAAGTTGAGAATGAAAAAGTTTCCTCATTCTATATAAATAGATTGGAAGCTATTCTTACTTAAACGTTAAACCACAAACTTAAAAACCTTAACAATCCTACTTTTCTTATGTTAGAAAAACTTTCAAACGTATTGAAAAAAACAACCGACAAAATAGCTAATGCTGTATTTCTTGATAAAAACCTTGTAGATGAAATACTAAAAGACCTGCAAAGAGCATTAATAGAAGCAGACGTAAATGTAAAATTAGTTTCAGAATTAACCCAAAAAGTAAAAAAAGCAGCCCTAGATGAAAGAATCAAAGGCCTTGAAAAAAAAGAACATATAATAAAACTCTTGCATGAAGAACTCTTGTCAATACTAGGACAAAAAAGAGAAATAAAGTTGCAAAAAAGAAATGTATTTATGCTTGTGGGACTTTACGGAACCGGAAAAACAACAACGATCTCAAAACTAGCGGCATACTACGCCAAAAGAGGCCACAAAGTTGCCGCAATAGGTCTAGACGTACATCGTCCAGCAGCTTCCGAACAATTAGAACAATTAGGTAGAAAATTAAACTTTCAAGTTTTTACTGATAAAAAAGAAAAAGACCCAATAAAAATATACTCTTCATTTAAAAATACTCTTGAAAAATATGATTTAGTTTTAGTAGACACTGCAGGTAGAGATGCTCTTGATAAAGACTTAATCTCAGAAATAAAATCACTTGATAAACTAATAGATCCAACTGAAACAATTCTGGTAATGCCTGCAGACATAGGTCAAGCTGCAAAAAATCAAGCTGAAAAATTCAAAGACACTCTTAGTATTACAGGAGTAATCATAACCAGAATGGACTCAACTGCCAAAGGAGGAGGTGCACTAACTGCATGTGCAGAGGTAAAAGCACCCATAATATTTATAGGGACAGGTGAAAAATCTTCAGATTTAGAAACATTTGATCCAGAATCATTCCTTTCTCGTCTTCTGGGTATGGGAGACCTAAAAACTCTCATGGAAAAAATACACTCGGTAATCGATAAAGATGATATAGCAAAAACACAAAAAAATATGGAAGATGGGAAATTCACAATGGATGACCTATACAGCCAATTAAAGAGTATGGAAGAAATTGGATCATTTGACAAAATTCTAGATCTTCTTCCAGGACTAGGAAAAGCAAAAGACAAAATTTCTAAAGAACAATTAGAACAACAACAAAACCAAACAAAAAGATTCGGTTACATAATTCAATCAATGACCAAAAATGAAAAAGAAAACCCAGAGATATTAGAAAAGCAAACTTCTAGAATATCAAGAATTGCAAAAGGTTCAGGAACCACAAGCAGAGAAGTTAGAGAATTGTTAGCTCAATACAATTTGTTAAAGTCATTTGTTAAAGGTGGTAAAGAATCAGATTTAACTTCCATTCAACAAGGAAAAATGCCATTTAGCCAAAAACAAATGAGGAAACTGGCTAAAAAATTCAAAGGAAAAATGTTCTAAATCAGTTCAATAAAACTTAAAAATGAAGTTTGTTTTTTCTGATAATGGTGATGGCAAAATCTCTTGATGATTTATGTGCCTTTCTCTCACAATCTAAAACTGATTGGCCCATAGCTATCTCAGAACTTGAAAAACTCCCTATAAGTAAAATTAATTTAGAACAAATCCCAGGTCTACTTGCAGAGATCGTAGTAAGAAAAGCGATAACTGATGCTTCAAAACAAATAAGAGATTTAACGCCCGTTCCATCTCCGAAATATATTTCAGATAATTTACTTCTTTCACAAGATCCCGCTACTGGATATCTGATAAAAAACACTCTGCTGCATAAATTAGTTATGCAGATTGATTATATGTTCCACCTAGAAGAAAACTTAGTTCTAGTAGAAGTAAAATCCGGAAAAAACGATGGAGGAAAAAGTTCACCTCTAAACAAATATCTAGATTCCTTGCACAGAAGAGTTAAAGTATTTCGTAAGTTGTATGATCCAAAAAAAATAGCAAATATTCTAGCAATTCCAGAAGAACAAGCAAAGGCAGAAAGTCTAAGAAAAAATACGTTCAAAGAAAGAGGAGGTAAAATAATTTATTTTTGTAAAAGCCGAGAAGCATTCCGTCAAGAAGCCAGTCAAGCACTAAAAGAATTCTCTCCTTCTCTAGCCAAGTCACTTATTTCCCTGAACAACTGCAATTATTCCCCCAATCAAAGAGAATATATCTGAAACAAATAATCCTAATATTATTGCCATAATTCCCCCTCTAACAACCTTCTTTTTGTCCATCATAAGTCTCGAAGCATATATTTTTAGTATTCCACCTATTAAAAATAGAACAAAAAGACCTGCAAATATACCCATTACAAGTTCTAGTCTTATACCATTTCCAAGTTTATCACTTAATCCAAGTAATCCTCCAAAAAAGATCATCATCAAAAGTATAACTCCTGCTACAACAAAGGTAAATATTGCACCTATTAAAGTAAGAATACTCCCCACCCTCGATTTCATATAAACCTTTAATATGGAAAATTTATAAATCTTTGTTTATATCTTCTTCTATGATCAGTATACTCAAAAAATCAAAATACATCATTCTACTATTAATATTTCTAGCTAGTCTAACAAGTTCTCTATTACTTTCATCGGCCCCAGTTAATGAAATATGTGATGATTCAAACAAATGTGATATAGTTCAAAACTCTAAATACGCCTATACTCTAGGAATAAAAAATGCTAATTATGGAATGTTTATTTTCTCTTTTCTCTCCATAATTACCTTTCTTCACATAAGAAAACCATCCAAGAACAAAAAAACAATAATATATTCAGGAATAATTATAGGTGCTATACTATCAATATATTTTCTATACATTCAGCATTTTATTCTTAAAACTTATTGTAAATACTGTTTAATTGTAGATATAAGCCTTATAATCGCATTAATTTTAATTCTATTAACATGGAAAAAATAATAGGGCAAGGAGCAGAAGCATTAATAATTCTTAATAAGAACATTATAAAAAGAAGACAGAAGAAATCTTATCGTCTTGCAGAACTAGATGAAAAGATAAGAAGTCAAAGAACAAAAAAGGAATTTAAATTACTTCAAAAAGCGTCAAAATATATCTCAACTCCTAGTGTTATAAAACTAAATGAAAAATCAAAAGAAATAGAAATGGAATTTATAGATGGACAGAAATTGTCAGAAAAATTAGATTCACTCCCAAACAAGATAAAGATATGTCAATTAATTGGAAATAGTATAGCAAAAATTCACGATCAAGACATAATCCACGGCGATTTAACCACCTCGAACATGATCTACAAAGACAATAAAGTTTACTTTATTGATTTCGGCCTAGGTTTCACTTCAAAAAGAGATGAAGACAAAGCAGTAGATCTCCACCTAATAAAAGAAGCTTTAGAAGCAAAACATTTTTCCATTGCAGAAGAATGTTTCAAAGCAATAATAAAAGGATACTCCATTTCAAAAAATCTTCAAAAAGTCCTAGAAAGGCTAAAAAAAGTAGAAGCTCGTGGTAGATATAAAAATCAATACTAGTTATATAGCAAAGGACACTAAAATTTCCTCTGTGCCTTTGCTATCAAGGGGAAGTCATAAAAAATGAGTATTTATGACTTTCACTATAGATTCAATAGTTATTGAATTCAAAATATTGTTTAAATATACTAATTCATGGTTTTATCATGTGTCAAACAAAAACCTCAAACTAAGAATATTTCTACTAATTATAGGAGTTATAATAATTGCACTATTTATAAAATTTGGAAAATTAACTCCTTTTAGTTCATTGCAGCAAAACGAAACCTTTCCAAACGAAATACCCTTTAAAACTCTAGTACAGGGTAAAAATTCAGAATTTATCCAAAATCAAACTCTAATAATAACAAACTCTATTGAACTGTCATCTATCTGGGAAAAAATGTTCCCCAGTCAAACAATTTCATCTACAACCCAATTCAATAAAAAAAATATAATTGCAGCATTTCAAGGACAAAAAACCCTATCAGGATACTCAATTGAAATTTATCAAATAATCCAGCATTCGGATTATGTGGAAATAACTGTAAAAGAAAAATCACCTGGAGAAAAATGTATAGTTGCAACACTTCTAACTTCACCCTATCATATTGTAGAAACTGATATAATAAAAAAAGAGATAAAATTCAAATCAATACAAGAAATAATAGAGTGCGAATAGTCTCCAACCTCAAATTTTATAAACCTTCCCAGTTCCATTATTTAGTAGCCCTGTAGTACAGTGGTCAAGTATGCGGGCCTTTGGCGCCCGTGACCCAGGTTCGAATCCTGGCAGGGCTATGAAACAAAAGGTTAGATAGATAGCTATATTAGAATTTCTTAGACTTTTTTAATAATAATCAGTATAAATTAAATAAAAACTTAGAAACATTTATAATTTAATTTTTTCTTAATTATAAATGAAAAAAGACAAATATTTTAGAGAAAGGGGCGGAACTGCTAAGATAATAAATGTTTCATGTGCTTCTTGTGGAAAATTAATATTTGTTTATCAGAAAGATGGTCCTGGATGGCTTAAAAGATGCTATCTTAATAGGATTATTGAACCAGAAAAATATGCTCAAATGCAAAAAGACAAATCAATAAAAGAGTCAAATGATTTTAGTAATCTTAAGTGTAGCTGTGGTAACATTTTAGGTTCTCCAATGAAACACAAAGATGGAAGATTAGCTTTTCATCTCATTAGAGGTAAATTCAAACGTAGTATTCATAAATAGAAATCATGATCCCAGGAAGAATCTAACCCTCGAAGCCCTAAAAATGAAAGAAATACGTATTACTATTCCCCGTTTTAAAAAAAAGCCTAATAAATAACTTTTAGTTATAAAGCGTAAGGGGCTATGATAGTCTAAAGACCATCTCAATTCCACAATAAAGATTAAATACAATTTAGCCTCTTCTAATAAATGACAATTAAACTAATAAGAAAATTAAATTCAAGACAAAGAAGAGAAGCTCTTCTGCAAGCATCTAGACCGGAATACAAAACAAGAGAAAGTCTAGAAGATTACGTAAAAGAACAAATAAGAAATACAATGAAAAAGCAAGAGAGAAGAATATATGATCAACTTACTTCAGAAGAATCAACAATATATTTTCATAATAGAGAGGATGCTAAAAACTATGTTAGAAGAGTTCTTGAAGGTGAAGAAACGTTAACTTCCACTTTTGTTAATGCAGTATCTCTCTCACTATATGTCAGTATAGAAAGATTTTACCCATTCAATAAAAATTTGTCTGACAATGAATACCTCGAGTTGTATGAAATGACTACAGGACAAAACTCTTCTAATAAAAAAATTGAAGACATTAAAATTGCACTAGATGTTGAATATCACTTAGAAGTCCTTTTTCCTGCTTCAAATTATAGCAAAGGACGCTGAAATTTTCCAAGTTGCGCCTTTGCTATCAAAGGGAAGCCATAGAAAAAAAATACTTAGGGCTTTCACTATAACTATAAAAATAGAGTTTCCTTTCCAATCAAATAAAGTAATACTATTGATAGAATTATATAAATTCCAATACTTACTCTATTAATCCACTTATTATCTTCTTTTTTGAACAATATAAACAAACTAAACGGAACTAAATAATATCTCTGTTCTATAAGTAATGATGGAATCAAAAGCAAAATAGAAAAAGGGTAAATCAAATAAAATTCTTTTCGTAATAATTTAACCACACACAAACTTAGTATAGAATAGGCAATAGGTAAAAACAATATAGATTTTATTATATTTCCATCGTTAAAATACTGTAAAATTTCATTCCTTAGAAAATAATCCATTCCCAAAAAGTTATACGGATGAGCTACATTAAAGAACTTCATATATATAATAAATATCCCTGCAATAACTATCCACATAAATCTATTTCTTGACAAATACTCCTTTATCTTAAAGAAATTATATAAATTCAAAGGCAAAAACAAAAAGAAAAACAAGAAAAGAATAAAAAATATATTACCTAAGTAAAAACCGCCAGAATGCATTTCCTTATCTCCTAAAACAAAACCTTTATTTAAAATAAAGAATATTAGACCTATAACTAACCCTAAAACCATAATTTTACATTTCTCTAATACTTCCAGTACATTCTTAAAATTATATTTATACCCATTCAATTTAACATAAACTAAAAATAATGAAAATAAAATCCATATAACATTATTTTGTCTAACAAAAAAACTCATTATTCCCACTACTCCTGCCAGGTTATATCTATCCAGAAAAATAAAATAAATCATTAACAAAACTAAAAACAAAGATAAAACATCAGTATATATCAAAAAGAAAAATGGAAAAAGAATAGGAAAAAAAGCATACTCTAAAGACTTTCTAAAACTACTTATATTCTGTATTTTATAAGCTACTAATAAAAATAAAAAAATAGATCCAAGTCCGATTAAACTGTTAAAAAATCTTATTCCTTCTTCACTAGAAACATTAAAAATTTTGCTAAAAACAGATAAGCTATAATGATATCCAGGAATCACAGTAATTATATCATAAATTCTTAAATCTCCTTCATTAAACCTCTTGATCTGTAAATAATGTACCTGTTCATCAACAAACAAACTCTTGTTTTTTATATATAAAAAAGAAAACATAAACATCGCCAAAACAAAACCAAAAAATAATAACTTACGCCTGTCCATAGAACTAAAGACTATTCAAAATTAATAAACCTTATTTATCGCTAACTTCTTTCTCTAAAGCATTTTTCTCTTCTTGTAATCTTCTCATTTCTTCTTCCCCTATTTCTTCCATAGCTTTCTCACTAACTAATTCAAGTACTCTTATTTCACAAAAAGCTAAAGGATATATCTTCTTAAGAGCAAAAGACATCCCTCTCTGAAGTTTATTAGCAATAATATCAGAGAATAATTCTTTAGTCGTTCTTATCTTCAAATACTCTGTCGCAAACTTTCTAGCCTCATTTCTCAAAGCATTTCTTATATTTCTAGAAACTTTTCTCCTAGTTATTAAAAAAGGTTTAACAATAAAAATAGCATCTCTACACTTAGTCTTAAAAGAATCTTCAACGTAATCTATTCCTCTTCTCATCGATCTTCTTATATACGATTGTGCAAGTGCAGCTCTAACAGGTGTAGCCTTAAGTTTTCCATCCTCATTCTTTATTTTCATTTTTAACTCCAAATTCTTACCTCTTAAATTCTTCGTTAAATCTAATATTATTGCCCTGCCATCAAACTCTTCAACACTTGTTCCATACAAAGAAACTTTAGAAGAAGTTAAGGGAGTTTCAACTTCATGAAAACTCTTCTTCAGCCCTCGACTCTTTGGTTTTTGATCCATTTTACTTTGAAATCTTCTCTCCTATTTCTACTCTTCCTGATCTTATTGCTTTTTTAATATTATGCATTTTCTTACATGTCTTACACTTATATGTTACAGTAATTCTCTTGGTAACCTTAGCCTTCATTTTCCAATCTTTAGGACCCTTTCTGCTTCTTCTTCCCAAATTACCAAATCCTCCTCGCAGTCCTCTCAACTTCTCTCTAGAACTAGAACCTCTTGATAAAGGATGTGTAGCAGATCTTGCTCTTTGTTTAGCTGTATCTACTAAATGTGCAGTATGTTTTCTGCAATACGGACAATATCTCTTGGTTTCTTTAGGTAACTTCATCTTATTGGTCTAAAAGCTAACCATTGATCGACCACCAATGGGTGTGCTATAAATATACTCCTAATTGACAGTTTTTAAACATTGCGTTAATGTTCTTTCCCAATAATCTCTGCTATTTTCTTGCTTCTAAAATATCCTTCATGAACTTCTAGTCCTTGCATTCTATACAAAGCCTCTAAATACTTTCTAACATAAAATATATTTTCTCCCTCTCCTCTCAACATAGCATCCATATCTGTCGATCTCTCAATCTTGGCATGAACCCCAAGAGCAAATACTCTTGCATTATCTACATTGGAAACACTAGGTAAATCTTTAATTACACTTTCTATTCCATTTTGAGCCCCATCATAAAGCGCTGCTCTTAATTCTCCCATTCTATGATCTCCGCGAGCAATATGACTCATTTCGTGAGCGAATGCCCCTCCTAAAATCTCAAAAAATTTAGGATTATAAATCAAATCTACAGGTAGACTCCCTTCCATATAAGCAACACCATTATCATCTCCACAAACATGCAAGTCTGCCGTTCCATCTTGACTAAACCCCATGCTTAAGACTATTTCGCTATTTCTTATATCCTTGAAAGATCCATCTATTAAACCATGAAATATATGTTTTACTACAATAGGTGAATAAACTTCACCTGCAATTTCTCTTAAATCACTAAAATCCATTTCATTATCCATATATTTTCCTTGCAAAATCCATTTTTAAACCTTTGCTTCTGTCACTACTTCTCAATAACCAATAAGTAACTTCTATTCAATGTTTACCTAAACAGAAACCTTTAAAATACCCTTAATCTAAAATCAAAGATGCCAAAAACAAAGAAAATAGAAGCAGAAGAAGATATTCAAGCCGATGCTCCTAAAGAAAAAACAACAGAGAAATCTAGTTGGATAAAGATAAAACCTCAAGAACTATACATCATAGTATCAGATTTGGCAAAACAAGGGAATTCTCCCTCAAAGATAGGAATTATCCTTAGAGACAAACACGCAGTACCTAAATCAAAACTTCTAGGGAAAAAGATAACATCTATATTAAAAAAAGAAAATATAACTTACATAAAAGATAAAGATATAATAAACAAAAAAGTCCAGACTCTTAAAGATCATATAGGAAAAAACAAGTATGATAATTCTGCCAAGCGTTCTTTAGCAAAACAATTATGGCTTCTACATAGTATCAATAAAAATCAATAAATTTCATAACACTTAGAGGATGATAGAAAAAATAAAAAAAGCAATAGAATTGATTAAATCCACCTCTCTTCCTATAAAAGTTATAAGTCACTTCGACACAGATGGAATAACTTCTGCAGCCATTTTCTCAAGAGCATTACAAAGAATAGGTAAAAACTTCACACTTCAAATAATAAAGGGTCTTGAAGAAGACTTAATAAAGAATTTACCAGAAAACCACATGATAATCTTTCTTGATTTAGCATCAGGGAGTTTAAAATATATAAAAGAAAAATCAAACCCTTTTATAATATTCGACCATCACGAATTATCTCAAGAAATTCCTCCTAATGTATTCATGGTAAATCCTCTCTTAGAAGGTGAAGAGTCACTCTGTAGCGCAGCAATATGCTACCTATTCGCAAAAACACTATCCCCTCAAAACAAAGATCTTGCAAATTTAGCAGTAATAGGAATGGTAGGGGATAGTCATGATCAAAACATAGGAAAAAGATACGATGAAATAATAAAAGACGCTGATGCTTCAGTAAAAAAAGGATTAATGATATATCCTTCAACAAGACCTCTTGATAAAGCCTTGGAATATTCATCCTCTCCCTATATTCCAAACGTTACAGGCTCATACAAAGGAGTAATAGAACTACTAAGAGAAGCAAACATTCCAAAAATAAATGGTTCTTTTAAAGCCCTCTATGAATTAACTGATGAAGAGATGACTAACTTAATTACTTCAATAGTATTAAAAAACCCTGCAAAAATAAACACTGACAAATTAATAGGCAATCTTTATCTCATAAAATCTCATAATCGCGTTGAAGATGCAAGGGAAATATCCGCACTTATAAATTCCGGAAGTAGAATGGGTCATCCATACATTTCTCTTGGTTTCTGTTTAGGAAACAAAACAATGAAGTCAAAAGCAGAAAAAGTATACATAGAATATAAACAACAATTAGTATCTGCTCTTAAATATATTACAGAAGCAGAAAAAATAACTGGAAACAATTACACAATAATAAACGCCAAAAACAATATCAGAGATACAATAATAGGTACAGTAGCTTCAATAATATCTCGTTCGCCTGTTTATACAGAAGGAACAATAATAATCGCTCTTGCATATAGCGAAAACAAAATAAAAGTATCAGCAAGAATTGCAGGAAGAGAAGGGCGTAACGTACGTGAAGTCCTGGAAAAAGTAGTAGTTCCACTCGGAGGTGAAGTAGGAGGTCATCCAAACGCTGCAGGTTGCCTTATATCAAAAGATCATGAAAGCCAATTCATAGAAGAATTAAAAAAAGTCCTAGATATAGAACTTATAAAAGTATAAAACAATAATTCTTTTAAATCCTAATTCTTTTTAGATCTTATGGAAATTTCAGATATAGTTCTTCAGCAGATTCCAGAAGAAGAATTTGCTCAACTTCATAGACTTTGGTATCCACAATCTACAATTATCGAACAATGCAACAAAGCTATGATATTAAACCCTTTATCTTTTTATAGCTATAATAACTTAATAGAATGGTTCTTAAAAAACCCGAAGTCTCATAGTACAAATATATATGACAAAGGAAAATGGAAAAAATATAAAAAAAGAGAATTAGACGACATACAAATATCAGAACTAAAATCAAAAAAAGAGCATAACCTGGAGAATTTACCCGTATTAGACTTAATATTTAATATTAGAACCTACCAATCTCCACGCCTTAAAATTCGTTTTTGTAGAAATAAAGAGAATTACATAGGATACACTATGTTATTCGCTCAAGAAGCTTATCACAAACTTAGTTGGATATCTCGACCCAATTTCAAAGAACGAATATATGTTCACGGATTATCAAATCCGCGTTCATAATAACAAAACCTTTAAAACTGCCTTCCTCTTGAACTTTCCATGCCCAAAATAAAGAAAAGCAAATTCCTGAAAGTAGAATGTCCTAGATGTAATAATTGTCAAATAGTATTTGGAAAATCCGCTTCCACCGTAAAATGCGAAAAATGCAACTACCTCCTTCTAAAAACAACTGGAGGAAAAGCCAAAATAAAAGGCCAAGTTAAACAAATACTATGGAATTAGATCTAATAGAAGGGCAATTTGTCCTTTGCACAGTTAAAAAAATAGAAAAAACTAACATTTTCCTAGATATAGAAGGTTTTGGAGAAGGTTCAATGGTGTTATCAGAAGTAGCAGCAGGTAGAATAAGAAACTTAAGAGAATATGTTTTTCCAAACAAAAAAATAGTTTGTAAGGTACTAAGCATCTCAAAAGATCATGTCGAACTTAGTCTTAGAAGAGTAACTGCAAAAGAAAGGGAAGAAGTCTTAGAAAAACACAAAAAAGAACGCAGCCTAACAAGCATGTTAAAAAATGTAGTAGCTAATCCAGAAGAAATAGTTAAAAAAATAAAAAAAGAAGAGGATTTCATCTTATTCCTCGAAGAAGCAAAGGACAATCCTGAAACATTAAAGAAATACTTTACAAAAGAACAAATTGAAAAGTTAATTAGTATACTCAAAGAAAAAGTAGAGAAAAAAAAAGAAGTTAAAAAAATATTTAAGTTATCCTCAAATTCAAAAGAAGGAATAAATGAAATTAAATATATCTTAGATATTCCAGATGTCGACATTCGTTATCTTGGTTCATCAAAATTCTCTCTCTTGCTAAAAGAAAAAGACTTTAAAGAAGCGAATAAAAAAATAGCAGCAGTTATCGAAGAACTGAAATCACGTTCAAAACAAAAACATGCTGTTTTTGAAATAATTGAAAAATGAAAAATAAGAAAAAACTAGCAATTTTTTATTGCCTCAAAATTTGCCTTTAGAGATAAGTTTGTCTCATCCGCATTTATCACTCTTATTGAAACACCCTGTATATCTTTTAAGTCATCCTCGGTTACTTCTTTAGTTTCGCTATGCCCTGAACTATCTGTAACCTTTATAGTTGCAGAAGTGTCTGAAGCAGAAACTAACTCGAATTTATATAATTCACCACATAAACTCCTCTCTCCCATTACATTATCATGAGAAAGTTCAAAGTAAGCCCTTTCAGAATTTCTAGAAGTTCCTGTTCCTCCACCTAAACTTCCACTACCCGTACTTTCAGGCAATCCAGAATCTGCCAATTTCAAAACTTCTTTTGGAATACAAAGATATTGAAGCGAAACTATCGATCCTTCAATCCAATCATTATGGGCTTTTGCTTCATTGATATTGATAGTTTGATCACAAGTAAAAAGTCCAGTCACATCATAATTAAAGTATTGGGTGTCTGGATGAACTATTCCACCAATCCCTAATAAGCACTCTTTTTCTGAGCCACATGCAATGCGTCCATTAACAGTTTCAAGCATTCCCTCTCTACCCATCCTGATTTGGCCTGTAGACACAGAATTTCCAAACATTTCAGCAACACCCTGATAGGTTACTTTTGATAAAGATCCTTCCTTAGCAATACAAAAATCAGTTCCACGCGGATTAGACACACTAGGGCTTAACTGTTTACAATAAAGTCCAGAATTACATTCCAAATCATTATCACAATCTCCCTGTTTCAATGCACATTTAGTAGAACTTGTACATCCTGGAGGCAATCTATCATAATCTACTCCATCTATACTAATAATTGCATTTCCAGTTAATCCTCCAAAAGAACCAACTACGAAAGCTATAGATAACAAAGCAACAATGACAACCATCCAAGAAACTCTCTTACTAACTCCTTTTTTCATTTAACACCTCCTTTCATAAATAATAAACATCTAGTATCATTCGAAGAATATATATATAGCTTTCCATTTTTCAATTTATGACAAAACTCAACAAATGTCCTTCTAACCACTACACCCTAAAAGAAATATGTCCTATTTGTACTCAAAAAACAAAATCCGCTCATTATAAATTCATTAAAATTCGTTCAGCACCTAAAAACAAAAGCCTTAAATAGTTTCTAACTCTAAGTAAAACATGGTAGAACTTAAGGTAAGATTAGGACCAAAGGGGCAAATTGTAATCCCAAAGATACTAAGAGAAGCCTATGGAATATATCCCCAGCAAGAAGTTATAATAAAAGAAGAGCGAGAAGGCGTCTTAATAAAAAAGCCTGTAAAAGATATAGTAGAAAAATTAAGAAAAATTGCAGAAAAGATAAATGAAGATAAAAAGGTAAATACTCTGGACACGAAAGCAATGAAAAAAATATTCTATGAGCAATACGAAAAACGAACAGGAATATCAATTAGAAAATAAAGAGACATATATAGATTCAAATCTTCTTATTTATTCTGTAATAGACATAGGAGAAAAAGGAGAAAAAGCAAGAAAAGTTATAGAAAAGATAAAAGATGGAGATTATAAAGCCTATACTTCCACTTTAACATTAGATGAGGTGATGTGGATAGTACAAAATCAAAAAGATAAAGAAACTGCCTATGAGAGCGCAAAAACTATTATGGACATACCCAATCTTCATTTTATTTCAGTAAATATAGAAACGATAATGAAAGCATTAGAAATATATAATAAGAATAAATTAAATCCAAGAGATTCAATTCACCTAGCAGCAATAAAAGAAAAAAATTTAAAAATGATTATGAGCTCTGATTCGGATTTTGATAAGATAGAAGATCTAAAAAGAATTGATTTCACTAAATAATTTAATCTTTTCTATCTTCAAGAGCACTTTGTTCTCTCCACATAGCATAATATAACCCCTTCTTTTTTAATAAAAGACCATGTGTTCCATTTTCAATAATTTTCCCTCTTTCAAGAACATAAATACTATCTGCATGAGTAAGAGTGGATAATCTATGTGCAATTAAAACTACCATTAAATTAGGTCTTGCCTTAATTATATTCTGAACAGTCTTGCTAATTTCTCGTTCAGTCAAAGAATCCAAACTGCTTGTAGCCTCATCAAAAATAATCAAATCAGGATTACGCAGTAATGCTCTTGCAACAGCAAGTCTCTGTCGTTCTCCACCACTAAGTTTAATTCCTCCCTCTCCAATTCTGGTATCGAGTCCCTTATCCCCACGTGTAAGTAAATCGTTAACAGAAGCAAGTTTTAAAACCTTAATGCATTCCGCATCATTTGCATCAGGATTGACAAAGAGTAAATTCTCTCTTAAACTGCCTGCAAACAATTGAGTATCCTGAGATACAAGTCCTATTCTCCTCCTTAACGCATCATAATCGATATCTAAAGAATTTTTTCCATTTATCTCTATTTTTCCTTTTGTCGGAGAATATAATCCAACAAGCAATTTAATCAATGTAGTCTTTCCACTTCCAGAAGGCCCAGCAAAAGCAATAGTCTCTCCTGCATTAAGTTGCAGATTAATTTTCCTAAGAGAAGGTTTATCCCCTCCACCATAAGAAAATTCAACATTCTTAAACTTAATATTTTTCAAAGTACTAATTTCTTTTGGATTTAGAGATTTTTCCTTAGGCTGCATCTTAAGAACTTCCGCAAGTTTTTCATTACTAGCACGAGCTTCCTGGTAATGTGTAGCTATAGTGCCAAGTTCTCCTAAAGGAGTAAATACAAAAAATGAATAAATATACAAGCTGAAAAATTCTCCTAAGGTTATTCCCTCATTATAAACAAGCCATAAAAGAAGCAATAACAAACTAACTCTCATAAAATTAATGATAGTTCCCTGAATAAAACTTATTTTTCTTACTATTACAATTTTCTTAAGTTCTAATTCTAAAATCTTTTCATTAACTTCATTAAGTCTTCCTATTTCCTGTGTTTCTAGTCCCAAACTCTTGACAAGTTCTACATTTCTTAAAGTTTCAGTAGTATTTCCAGCTAAAGCAGAAGTCTGTGCAACAATATTCTTCTGTGCCTCTTTAATTCTCTTACTCAAAACAAATGTCAAACCTCCTAATATAGGAATTATCATAAAATAAGTAAGACCAACCATCCACTGAACACTAAAAGCATAAATTACAACAAACAAAATTCCAACTAAAGACAAATAAATATTATTTATAAAACTGGCAATCCATGTCTGGGTATCCATTCTTGCTTTCTGTAATCTCTGAAGTAAATCTCCAGATCTCTGATCCTCAAAGACCTCATAAGGTAGCGAAAAAGTATGTTTAACACTCTTAGAATACATTTCAGTACCCATTTTTTGAGTCATATAACTCACAGTATAATCTTGGAAATTCTTTGCAATTCTAGAAACCAACGCCACACCCATAGAAGCCGCAAGAAGTAATCCTACCCCTCTAAAAAAATCTCCTCTATCTAATTCAGAAAATTTACTCGCATAGTTATCAATAATTAATCTGAATATCTGTGGATCCAAAAGTGAAAAGACCTGATTAATAGTTGCCAGTACAAGTGCCAAAAGTAATAGTCCTTTGTATCTCTTTAAATTATTCCATAATAGCCCCATATATGAAAGTAAAAAACATCGTTTTTATATCTTTTTGATAATCAATATCTTATTATTTTGAATCTCTCATCGAATTCAATTAAATTTTTTTCTTTATTTTCTAGAGAAGCATTTAAATTCCTTAAGAAGCTCTCTGGCTCAAGTTGACTATAGGTAGTTCGTAATCTATTTCCCAAAAATAAATCAAAGCTCTTTCTTGGATATAGGGGAGTAGGAACTTCAAAACTATACAGTTTTAATTCTCTTGGAATATTATTAAAGTCAAGAATCAAGCCATAATGTTCCTCAACAGTAATATCATCAAAATAAGAATTGCAGCCTATTTCTAAACCCTGATTATGTTTAAAATTTAATGCTAAATAAGTAAATAAGTCTCTATCATGCAGCACCTCACCAATAACACTGTCTAAATCACTTCCTTCCTTGTATATGAATTGATTATTTATCTTTGCATTTATTGATTCTCTAATGCCTTCATCAATTACAGATTTTTTTACTAACATATAAAATTTTAATTAGGTAGACTTATAAATATTATTATGTTTAGAACCTAATTAAAAAGAGGAAAGCAAAAATGAAATACCGACTTAAACCGGTTGTCCAAAAAGTAGTGAACATATTAAATAAAGAATCCTTCTTTATTTAAAGAATGCGTGGAGACCACATTATTATAAATAAAAATCCTCCATTAAGAAGACCTATTGTTCTGGTAAATGTAAAAAAACCAACAAATATTGTTCGTCAAAATCTTATCTCTGCATACCACGAAGCAGGAGTCTCTAAAGAAATTATTGAGGAATTAAATGAACTATTAAGATACTAAAACCAATTTAGTAATCATAGGAGCATTATTTTCTTCTTCCTCTTCTATTTTTATTAATCTTTCTTTTTCCCACGGAGCAGACTCAAAATAAAGCTCTAATGCCTCCCTCAAACGGCTCTTAGCCTCTTCAATAGTATCTCCTTGAGTAACTACGTTAGGAATTTGCATAGAGCTGATGCTATAAACTTTGTCTTTTCCCTTTCCTTCCGGATATATAATAATATCAATTTCTATTTTACCCACCATATTAATTATTAACGATAAAGATATATAAACTTTTAGATTATGAATTCGACTCCATTCGAAAAATTCAATTAATACAGTATATCTATCTTTCTATTTTTATAATAATCTGCTACAACTCTTTGTAAATCTCCCACTAGTTTACTATCTTTTTCTATTTCCCCTAGTTCCAAATTTCCTTCTCCACTAATATCAATTACCTTTCTTATAATAGGTTCTGTACCTCCAGGATTAAACACATGAAGATCTTCTTCAATTAAATAGTATTCTCCTCCCCTTAATATCAGGCCGTATTTCTCGCCGACCCTTAAAACATTAATCTTTCTAAACTCTAAATCCTCTAAGACTTCCTTAATTTCCTCTCTATGACAATATCCTTCTCTTACAAGATCATCTAAAAACTCTTTCCTTTCCATAAATCTCCTTATTCAACAATATTATAAATATTTTCATTTCCCAATTTCTTTCTTAACAATTTCCATATCTTTCTCCCACTCTATAATTAATCCTCTATTATATATTATAGCTGCAGGATGAAATAAAGGAATTAATTTTATTTTCATTCCTTCAAAATCAATCACTCTAGTTTTTCCGTGAACTTTTGTAATTCCTTCCTGTTTATCCATTTTCTCAACTTCAAAATTTGCCAAAAAAAACTTTGTAGCGTAATTCCCAAGAGTGCATATTACCGAGGGTTTTATCACCTTAATTTGTTTAAGCAAATAAGGAGTATGTAGTTTTATCTCACTAGGCAAAGGAGCTCTATTCTCAGGAGGTCTATACTTGAGAATGTTTGCAATATAAACGTCCTCTAAACTTAACCCCACTTCATTCAAAAGTTTATCTAAGTTCTTTCCAGCAGCACCAACAAAAGGCAATCCCTGCAAATCCTCGTTCCTTCCTGGAGCTTCGCCAATAAACACTATAGGTGCACTCGCTCTCCCCTTCCCAAAAACTAAATTAGTTGCACCTTCTTTAAGGGGTAAATCGGCTCCAAGCGTCTCAATTCTAAGTTCTTCAAGTAAATTTTCTTTCTCATTCATTTTGAAATTAATTTAATGTAATCCCCAGACATAGTGACTCCCTCTCGATAAACACTAGCATACCATCCTCTTCTACCCTTTAGAACCTTACTAACATTAATGCCCCTAAAATAAGGAAGTAAATGCAAATTTTCACAAGGAACAATAGGCTCAGTAATTTCAATGACACTATCTCCGATTTGATATATACCGCCCACTTTAATAGAATCATAAAGAATATTTCTAGTAGTTATATTCTCTCCTAAATCTCCTGGTTTAATACTAAATCCCTCTCTATTAATTTCTTCAAGACTCTCTAGACAATGAAGTGAAACAGCCCTTTTCCATCCTTTATTTTTTCTAATTCTATAATTATTATAATCTCCTTCAACACCTGCATAATAAATAAATGCCATTTCCACAGGAGTCTTTGGTAAGCCCACTCCATCTGTACTAGACCCCTTAACATTTATACTATGAACTGTTCCTTCCATCAATAATCAAAATAAGTTATAATTTTAAAGATTTGTATATCTGTTTTATACCTCTAAATTATAAATAATTTTTAATTTTCTATAAAATCTGATCAATATAACTTGGAATTCCCCATCTAGAGTCAGCATCTTCTCTTCTTTCTCTTTTTAATTTGGCTTTGCCTCCATAAAGATAAATATCTAGTACTCCATCATCTTTATGCTTTGAACCTGCAAATATAAGGCCTTGATAATAGAGTATCTGAGGCGCATGGGTGAAAAGAGCCATTCCTTCTTCTAAGTTTAAAGGTGTACGACCACTACTAAATATTTGTTTAGCTCCCTTATCAGCGGAAAAACCTCTCATAGAGGTACCACAGCTTACATCTGAAATCAAATAAGGTTTCGTATGTTTTATTGTATCATCTACTCTTCTTATATTTCTTATATCCAAGAAAGTATATCCTAAAATTTCATTATTTTTACAACTAAGCTGATCATATATAGAAACCATGCTATGAGGAATAACTATTAAGTAGGGTAAAGTCTCAGGGGAAGAAATAAAATCTCTATTCATAGGTCTCAAAGAAGAAATTAAATCTATAAATTGTCTCTCATTCATTCTACTAAGCTCAGGATAATCTCTGTCCAAAAGTCCATTGAGTTGATAATTAAAAGATTCTTTCGCATCATATAAAGCAGGAGCAAGTTTTGGTTTGCTCATCAACAATTTTGATTTTGCATCTGCCAATAAACCTTCAATTTGACTAGGCGAAACACTTTCTAAAAGACTTGAGATGAATACGGCTTTACTTTCATTGGATGGTTTCATAAATTTCAACAATATCTTCAATTTTTAAATATTTGTATTATTTTTCCACTACTTCAAGTAAAACTTTCTCTCCAAAGTGTTCAACACTAATTTCTTTCCATCTTTCATATTGACTAACTCCACTAAATGTTTTCAAACTATCACTAGTATGGAATTTGCCATTTTTTAATATTTCCTCAAAATTCAAATCAATAGGAAACTCCAGAAGAGGATGTTTTCCGAATAATATCTTTCCTAAAATAGGAAACTTTACAGGAAAGTCTCTTATTCTTCTTCCAATGTAAGCCTTAGCAGGTTCCAGAAATTTTTCATTTCCTGCATGTACTTCATGTAAAGATTCACAAATAGCATCAATTTTATCACAATAAGAAACTAGTTGCGCCTCAATACAATTTTTTTCTAATGCATTCTTAAGTAAACCTTCATACTTAAAACCATTCAGTTCACTAGGCCATAAAGAACAAAGTAATTTAATTGCTTTTAACTCATTATCATGTACTTCTTGTAACTCTTCTTCACTCATTCTATCCTTATAATATAACTGAATATCTCCAGTTACTATTTCAGCATCATCGTGAACCAAAGCTAAAGTCAAAGCCTTTCTAAAATCAAAATCATCTCCATACACATTCAATATTTCAGAAGAAATATCCTCTAAAAGTAAAGCGACTCTTCTAGAATGTATTAATAAATTAGTCCTATAAAACATCGGTTTTCTCCTTTCCATATTATATCTTAAAATATTACGTAGTTTCTCTTCCCTTCCCCTAAATCCTGAAAAATCAATAATTTCCATTCCCATATAAAAATTCTCTAAAATTTAAATATTGAGGAGATTAATCTTCATCAATACGTATGCTTGTCTTATAGGGCTTGGTCGATAGAACTAACTTTGGGAGAATAATGATATCCTCTCCCACTAGGAACCACACTCCCTCTCTTTTTTTCAGCCCTCTGTTCAACAAGATAGGTCTTAAAAGTGTGCCCTCTTACTTCTCTATAAGTTCTGCGTAAAAAAGTCTTAAGATTACTCAAGGGGTATTTCATTTCTGGTTGTTCCCTAAGGTCACGAGCCAAAGAAGTTATAGTAGTTTTCTCATCACTATCAGTTTCCCCACCGCACATTTCCTCAATAATCTCAACAAGTCTCAGCTTGGATTCCCTTGACAATTTAGGCATATACATAAAAATAAAATATATAAAAAGAGTTTATAAAAATTTAGTTACTCTTCAATTTAGTAAAAATTGAAAGAACCAAGATTTCGTAATAGCGAAATCTTTAAAACCCTTCATCTCTAAAAAACAAAATGGTAATGGAAAAAACTCTCGTATTATTGAAACCAGACACATTGCAAAGAAACCTAGTAGGTAAAATAATATCTAGAATTGAGGATATAGGTCTAAAAATACTAGCAATGAAAATGGTCCTAGCAGATGAAAAAAAAGCCATAGAACACTATCCTCTTGATGAAGAATGGGCAAAAAATGTATTTGAAAAAACAAAAAAAGCCTATGAAAAAGAAGGAAAAGTAATAGAACATAAAAATCATATAGAACTAGGAAAAAGTATTCAAAAGTGGCTTTCTAATTTTATAACTGAAGGTCCAATAGTAGCAATGGTAGTAGAAGGTCCTCACGCAATAGAACTAGTAAGAAAAATTGTTGGCTCAACTGAACCTCGTCAAGCTCTCCCAGGAACTATTCGTGGAGATTTTGCTTCAACAGAATCATATTCAGTTGCAGACAGCAATAAAAGAGTATTACGTAACCTTATCCACGCCTCAGACTCACCAGAAAACGCACAAAGAGAAATAAAGGTCTGGTTTACAGATGCTGAAATTCACTCATATAAAAAAGATCTAGATAAACACTATTAATTTAGTCAGCATTTCATATTTTTTCTTATTACCTTGTGCATTATCTTTACTTCTTTCAGAAGCTCTTTTGTAAATTCTCTTTAGTGATTCTAAACTTAGGGCTTTTACTTTAATACCTTCAAAATTCAAATTAATAAGCTCTTTAGAACCCCTATACCAAAAATCTATCGAATCGAATTCTATCTTAAGCTTCCTTTTAAAAACTTGAAGAGTATGCCATTCTTTAGAATAGCTAAACTTAATCTTATGATCTTCCAAAACTTTAATTAATTTAGTAAAATCTTTTTCTTTTATATAAAAATCCAAATCATTAACCTTAAGATTATTATTTTTAGTATAATAAAATAGCATATAACTTCCGTAGATTATAGGATTTATTCTATTTTCTTTACAAATTTTTAAGACCTCCCTACCAAAAGTCTTTAGTTTCTGAAAATATAGATTATTAGAAGGGTATATCTCTTTTTTCATTTCTAATTAAAGAAATAATATATTATAAAACTTGTTAAGAAATATTATCCTCATCCGAATAAACATCCCTCTTCTTAGTCAATTCTTCAGGAATTCTATATTCAACCCATCTTACTCTTTTCTTTTCAATAGTTTCCTTTAAATTTTTCTCATGAGCATTTAATTTGGAATTTCCAGATTTTACTTCAACGAAAACAACTTCATCTATTTTTTTCTCATCCATTCCCTTGAACACAATAAAATCAATAGGTTTTCCAATAAACTTACACTCAGTAGGTAAGTATTCAAAACCAGGTAAATAAGGTGCTAGTTGTTCAGAAAACTGCCCTCCAATTACTGCTCGTGACTTCATAATAGCATCTTTCCTATGAGCAGGTAATTCACCTTCCCAATATCTATCCCTTCTAAAGCTCCCACTCCTATATCCAATATAGTAAGCAATTCCCAGACCTATTATTGCAATCACCAAAATTATAATAGTTAATATTTCCGCCATTTTTACCTCTTTGCTATTTTATACCCCCTTTATTTTTACATTCATGCCCCTATTTATATTTTCATATCACTCTCAGAAATCATAACAATAAATATTAAATAGTACGATTCATTAATAGCCTAATGGTATTTACAAGAGTTGATGATTATAATGGCCTTACTGGAAAGGTCTCCAAAGAATACTTTAGAGTACAAACCCTTAATGGCGGAAGAAAATACTTAGTTAATTGGAACGCCTTATCTAATCCTTTTGAAAAAACCTATAGAATAGTGCAAGAAGATGTTCAAAGAGAAAGAGCTTTAGCCACAGAAGTTAAAGATTCAAGTTTAATGGATATTTTAAAAGAAGAATATGAAACTACATTAAATCCTAATGCATTTGATGGTACTCAACCTTTGCTAAATCCCTTACTATTACCGTCCGATGATTACGTTCTCGAGCATTAAATATAATAATTCATTTAATTGATTTTTACACCCTCTCCTTGAATTAACCCAGAACAATAAACCTAAAAACCCTTTTTATCTTCAAATGTTGTGCCCCTATAGTTCAGCCTGGATAGAATAATTCCTTGCGGAGGAGTTGACCTCAGTTCAAATCTGAGTAGGGGCGTGTAACCTAAGGTTAATAATCTCACTATATTAGAGATTTTTGTCGAGGAGAAGATTTTCAGGAGTTGGTTAAGTGCTCCCGCAGGAGCGTGTAACTGAACTATATTCAATGACTTGGATTAAACATCCTTTATTAATTCATCAAAATTATATATTATTTTCTTATCTAAATCGTAATGTGAAGCATAAAAAGGAAACTCTTTAACCTGAGGTAGTATTTTTTTCTTCCATTGATAAATATCGGCCTTTAGTGGTGGCCCAGGATAGACTATGAGTCTAAAATTATCTTTCTTAACAAGCGTTTTAGGAAACTCCACTTCTTTTTGTCGTATCACATGAGTTATCGCAATTTCTTCTATAATGAAGTTTATGTTAGCTTCGCTTTCTTTTCTGTCTTTAAGAGCTTCTAAAAGTAATTTATGAAATTCCTTATCTTCTTTATCTAATCGTTTCAATCTCTCATAATAAAATTGAAATTGTGGTGAGTTAAGAACAATATAATCCCACGGTAAGAAATGCATGGCTTGTGGAACATATTTTTTCTTCTTTAAAACAAGATTTCTAACAGAATTACTATGACTAAGCATCTGCCCATTTGTTTTCTTTCTCACCTCTAAAGCTGCTTCATCATTATTATAATAAAGTCCATTAGTGTAAAGAAAGATAACATCTAAACCAATCATCTTTATTTTTTCTTCAAATAACTCAAGAGCTTTGTAACAATGTTCAGCATTTTGAGCATTAGATAATCTGCTCATAGACAAAGGAAAGACAATATAACCATCACTTGGAATTTGATTAATATCATGAAGTGGAAGTGTTTGTTGTTTACTCATACTAAGCACAAGGTTACCTTACTTTTAAAAGTTGCCATATTCAGGGAGCACTTAACTGCCCATTTTTGCAAAGATTAACTTTGACAATTTTTAAACCCTAACTTTTTTGATGGAAAAATCTCATCTTCAACAAAATGTCAATTGTTCGTGAGATTGTTAACCTAAGGTTAATTATCTCGTGGGGGCGTGTTACCTAAGGTTAATATTATGTTAAAAGTAAAAACAATTGTTTTTATATAAAAACAATATATTTATAAGGATAAAAAACAATAACATTTTTATGCAAGAATTAAAATTCATCAAGTTTGTAGAATTTTTTTTGGTCAATCCGTATAAAGAGGTCTATATTAGAGAGTTGGCAAGAAAACTAAAAATAAGCCCTTTTGCAACAAAGAAGTATGCAGATATATTGGTAAAAGAGAACTTAATCTTAGAAGAAAGAAAAGCAAATTTAAGATATCTAAAGGCTAATGTAAAAAATTTGTTCTATAAACACATGAAGATTGCGTACAATATGGGGCAATTATTGAAATCTGGGTTAATTGACTTTTTAAAAAATAATCTGGCGAATTTGACATCGATTATCTTGTTTGGTTCACTTGCCAAGGGAGAAGATACTAATGAAAGCGATATAGATATCCTTATTATAGGAAAACAAAAACATTTGAGTCTGAAAGAATTTGAAGATAAATTAGATAAAGATGTGACTCTTCATTTTTTTAGCTGGAGTGAATGGAACGATAAAGCTAAAGAAGATCATCCATTTTATTATGAAATAATAAGTTATGGTCTGCCTTTATATGGCGAACTGCCTTTAACAAAATGGAAATAAGAAATACTGAAGATTGTTTTAAATTTAGGTTATTAAGAAAAATCAAACCCGATAAAGACAAATCAAAAAAATCCTTAGAAATAGCTGAAAGCAGAATCCTAAGGGCGAAAGAAACACTAAAAATTAATATCTTTGATTTTGTTATTCTAGAGTCTTATATGTCGATGTTTCATGCAGCAAGAGCATTATTATATAAAGATGGAGTACAAGAAAAAAGCCATTATGCAATCTCTGTTTATTTAAAAGAGAAATATTCCGATAAAATTCCAATTCCAGTATTAAACTTTTTGGAGATTCATCGAATTGAAAGACACGAAGCAATGTATGGCTTAGAATATAAGCCAGAAAAGAAAGACGCAGAACTATCATTGAAAGATGCAGAAATTTTTATAAAAGAAATCAAGAAGATTCTCTGATTTTAGCGGGAGAACATTAACCTAAAGTTAATTATCTCGTAGGAGACTTTAAAACTAAACCTCTCCAAAGTTACACCCCTCGGACCAAAAATATTTAAACTAGTGCCTCTTAAATAAATTATGTCAAAAAGAGAAGATAAATTTACTGTTGTAGAACTATTTGCTGGAGCTGGTGGACTAGCTCTAGGCTTAGAAAAAGCAGGATTAAAGAACGTTTTTCTTAATGAAATTGATAAAAATTGTGTAGCTACTTTGAGAAAAAACAGACCTAATTGGGATATTACACATAAAGATATAAAAGATGTTGACTTTAAAGAGATACAAGCAGACGTTTTAACTGGCGGCTTTCCTTGTCAGTCTTTTAGTCACGCTGGAAAAAGATTAGGGTTTGAAGATACAAGAGGTACTCTTTTTTTTGAGTTTGCTAGAGCAGTTAAGGAAATTCAACCTAAAATATTTATAGCGGAAAATGTCGCTGGATTGGTTTCACATGATAAGGGAAGAACCTTGCAAACAATGTTAAGAATATTGAGAGAAGATTTAGACAGCTATGATGTTCAATATAAAATTCTTAATGCAGTTAATTTTTCAGTTCCTCAAAAAAGGCAGAGAATTTTAATCGTTGGGACTAAAAAGGGAATCAATTTTCAATTTCCAAAAGATCACGACAAAATAATAAACTTAAGAGAAGCTTTACAAGGAGTTCCTAAGTCCGAAGGAATGCAATATTCTCTTAAAAGAAAAAAAGTTTTAGACTTGGTTCCTCCTGGAGGTAGCTGGGTAAATTTACCAAAGGGTATTCAAAAAGAATTTATGGGTAAGAGTTTTTTTAGTGGTGGAGGAAAGAGAGGAATGGCGAGACGTATTTCTTGGAACGAACCCTGTCTAACATTAACTACTTCTCCTTCTCAAAAGCAAACTGAAAGATGCCACCCAGAAGAAACAAGACCCTTTACAATTAGAGAATATGCAAGAATACAAACCTTTCCAGATGATTGGGAATTTACTGGGAGCGTATCTTCCCAATATAAACAAATAGGTAATGCTGTTCCAGTAAAACTTGCAGAAGAAATTGGAAAACAAATAATCAAAGCCTTATCAAACACAAATGAAGATATTATTGAAGAGCCAATCCAAACAAACCTACAAGCTTTTTCATATCCTCTTCAAGAATCATCACTGATTTTCCCCTAAAGTAATCGTTTATCGCTCTTGGAAGAGCTAACCAGGTTTTTTTCAAAGCATCTTTATCTCTAGTAACTAATTCATAGACCTTAGAACCATAAATAACTCTTATTCTATCACTCGCTTTCCTTCCTTTTTTAATCCAAACCTTGTCGCCAGAGGAATTATTTTTTGAAATTATAAACGCCCAGTATGCTTTAGCTGTTCTATTCTGTTGAATTGCTTTTTCCAATTTATCTCTAACTTTATCTAACGAATCAGAATTTACAGTATTGAATTTATTTTTCAATTCTATAAATATGGACTTATCTTCTTTCATCAAGTCAACTTTGGAATCATCTCCAGTTCCTAAGTCCATCCATCCCTTAACATTACCTAATAATTTTTGATGAAACTCTCCAATTCTGTTATTTAGAGTCTTATCCGCCTGCCTCATTTCTTCATTTTTTAACCAAGTATCAAAGTTTAATCTTTTGTTTATCAAATCGAATATAGTCTTAAATGGATCTAATCCGTTGCTTCTTAAATCATCGATAGATAAATTCTCTCTTGCTTCGGCATATCCTTTACAAACATGTTCTACACACTTCAAAAAATCTTTATCTGAAACAAAATTCACATATTTGTTTTTTCCAAACATAGTTCTATTACTCTGCACTCATTTTTAACTATTGTTATTGATCAAATCAATCACCAACTATTCCTCTTTCTTCCTCAATATCTTATCCATTTTTCTTCCCTGTGCCAATTCATCAATTAATTTATCAAGATAACGAATATTTCTCATAAGTTTATCTTTAATATCCTCTATGCGATACCCGCAAATTACTCCTTTTATTAATGAAGCGTTGGGATTAATTTTAGGTGCTTCTTTAAAAAAGGTTTCAAGATCACTTTTTTTATTCAGTTGCCCCTGTAAACCTTTCTTATCATAACCAGTTAGCCAAAAAATAACTTCATCAACCTCTCCTTTTGTTCGTCCCTTTCTTTCTGCCTTTTGAATATACATTGGATAAACACTAGCAAATATTATAGCGTAAACCTTTTCTTTTTGCCTCATCACAAGAATAATATCTCATTTTTATTTATAAATATATTGAAAGACCTTTACCTACAATATATTATAATACCTAAAAAAAGAAAAATTTATAAGTAAGGAAATTCTTACTTTATCATGGAAACTAAAATAATTAAAGTAACTCATAAGGGTCAGATTTCCTTACCTGTGGGAATAAGGGATTCGTTAAAAATTAGACAAGGAGATGAATTGTTTATTACAAGAAACGAGGATGCTATTGTAATAAAGAAAGTTAAGAAAGAAGATTTCGGTTACTTATTAAAGCATTCTGAAAAAGTTGCAAAAAAGCTTTGGGATAATAAAGAAGATGAGGTTTGGGATAATGTATAGACAAGGTGAGATTGTTATTGTTCCTTTTCCTTTTTCAGATCTAAGTGCTATTAAACAAAGACCTGTCCTTGTTCTATCAAAAAATATGGATAATGAAAAGACAGAGGAT
This sequence comes from Candidatus Woesearchaeota archaeon, assembly GCA_964360985.1. Lineage (GTDB taxonomy): Archaea > Nanobdellota > Nanobdellia > Pacearchaeales > GW2011-AR1 > JAUSIK01. Next base: position 28,172 of record CAYHYK010000001.1, read on the forward strand.
ATAATAACTTGCGGAATTACTTCAAACATTAAGAATTCAAATTATTCTGTCTTAATAGAAAATAAAAATTTAATTGAAGGAAAAATTCCTAAGCCAAGTAGAATTAAGATTGATAAGTTGTTTACAATAAACAAAGAGATTGTTAAGAAAAAAGTTGGAAGAGTGGATAAAGAAACTTTTGAAAAAATGAAATATGAATTTATTAAATTAGTTTAATTATAGATTAATCTAAAATCTTCTTCTGCTAGACCTATGTGCACCATATCCTCTTCTTGAATTATTTCTGTCTCCATATCTGTCTTCACTGTTTCCTCTATCTCTTCCTCTTCCAAAGTTTCTTCCGCTTCGCTCGTAACCTCTTCCGCCACTGCGTCCTCCACTGTAACCTCTAGAGCCGCCATATCCACGTCCACGTCCTCCATATCTACCTCTACTTTCGCCTTCATCATCTCCTCCAGACATATTTACCATTATCTTCTTGAATTCAGGAACAGTTATCTTTTGAACTTTTAAAGATGGATCCATTAAAACTTTTCTAAAATTAGTAAAATCTCTCTCAGATAATATTGTAATTGCCTTTCCTTCTTTTCCCGCTCTTGCCGTTCTTCCTACTCTGTGGATATAATCAGTACTCGTTTTAGGAGAGTCATAATTGTAAACATGAGAAACATTCTTTATGTCAAGTCCTCTAGCAGCAACATCAGTACAAACTAAAATAAATTTCTCACTTTTATGAAAATGTTCTATAATCTGGTTTCTTTTAGCCTGGCTCAAATCTCCATGTAAAGCCATTGCATCTAAACCGTACCTTCTTAAGTTATTTCCTATAAATCTAGCATTTCTTTTCGTATTACAAAATACCATTACTAATTTAGAGTTTTCCTCTCCAAGCAAATGAACCAAAAGAGAAAATTTCTCTTTAGAAGAAACTTCATAAAAAACTTGTTCCAGTTTAGAAGAATCTACATAAGACTCAACAGCAACTTCAGTAGGGTGATTCATATAAGCTCTAGCAATTTCACGTATATCAGAAGAAATAGTAGCAGAAAACAATAAAGTCTGTCTTTTCTTTGGACAGCTTTGAACTATTTTAGTAACATCTTTGTAAAAACCCATATCAAGCATTCTATCTGCTTCATCCAAAACCAAAAAATCAATTTTAGACAAATTAATAGTTCTTCTTTCTATATGATCAAGTATTCTTCCAGGGGTTCCAACAGCAACATCCGCCCTTCCTAAATCATGAATTTGAGGATTTATTGAAACTCCTCCATAAACTGAAACTATCCTTAAATTATGATGCCTTGCAAATACTTTTATTGACTTAGCAACTTGTTCAGCAAGTTCTCTTGTAGGAGCAAGAACTAATGCCCTTAAACCCTCTCCATGTTTTATCTTTTCAATTATTGGCGCTCCAAAAGCAAGTGTCTTTCCACTTCCAGTTGCACTCTCTCCAATAACATCTTTTCCAGCTAAAGCTAAAGGAATTACTCTTTCCTGTATTTCACTTGGTTCTTTAAAATGAATCTCTTCCAAAACTTTCAAAAAGTCCTGGCTCAGTCCAAGTTCTTTAAAACTTTTCATCTTGATATAATAGCAAATTTTCTACCCTTTTTAATACTATGCCTTCTCTCCAGAAAACCCTGTTTTGTCAGGTTTGAAAACCTGCACAACTTCACTTCCAGTTATACATAAAAAAGAGATCAAACTTTGAGATTTTATCTCTCCTTCAAGATTATGAAATATCCATGGCTCTAATTTACCATTATAAATATAATTTCCTGAATAGGTAGCCATATGATTAAAATCAAACTTGTATCTCTCACTTAATCTATCTTGATAATGATTATGATCAATTTTTACGCCTATAATATCTCCTTTTTCCAATAATGTGTAATCCAATTCGCCTTTAGTTCTTGTATCCCAAAAAACATTATTCACTTCGTGAAAATTCCAGACATTCCCAGGCTTCCACAATTTATTTTCCTTATCTTCTTCATATCCTAAAATAATATAATTGGAAGCTAATCTAGCATATAATGCACACCATCCTGGACTATCTGCATAACCTCCAAACTTAGGAGCTTTAGGTACATATCTTCCATTCATAATTTCAAATTCCATTAAAATTCAATAAAAGTAGGTATTAAAAACCCTGCGTTTTTCCCCAAACCAATATAAACCTCTCATCCTTAGCCAAATTATTAATATATTTAACAAAACTCCCCATTCCATTTTTATCTATCAAAATAAAACAATTTCCCTCTGGCTCAAAAATATAACTTTTTGCCTCATTATCTGTATAAGTCATATATCCTCCCCATTCTTTTTTCCATTTATCTGCAAAAACAAACATAAATTCCATTCCCTCTCGATCGTCCTCTGAATCATGAAGTAACGTATAATCTCTATGTTTAAAACCCAAAATATTCACATTAACTCCATTGATTACCTCCCCACTTATCTTTGAAATAAATTCAGAAAAATCCCTGGAATTAAAAAATTTTCCAACCCCGCTTAAATCTCCCAATTCTTCATAAGAATATCTATCTGCAATTTTAACCTTTTCCCCTTTTATATCCTTAATAAGATTAAATAATTCTTTGTAAACCTCAGGTTTCAAAAAACTCTCTAGTTTTATCATTCTATTTTGAGAATAACTCTCCTTCATCTGCATCACTACCTCTTCATTGATATACATCCCATTTAAGAATTTTCTAAAATCCATTTTAATGTAACCATCCACCTATAGCATATCTCTTTTTATCACTTAATACTTCTTCAACCTCGTGAAAACTTTTATCACCTACTTCAAAAATCAATAAAGAATTCCATATAGGTATGTGTTTCTCTCTAGCTATCCAGGGCATCCCGTTTTCAGAATCAAATAAAACAAATGTTCCTCCATCCTCCTTCTTAAAATCTCTACTCAAATAATAAACATAAGCTATTTTTCTTCCTTCTAGTTTATCATCATGACACAAAAGGTAATCTCCATTTTTATATAAACTGCCAGCCATATCAATTTTCCCTATTTTTAATTTTATTCCACTTATTTTCTCTACCCATTCCTCAAATTCTTTAGAACTAAAAAACTCATAAAATTTCTTTAATGTGTTATTTTTAGTATGCATTAAATCATCCGTTTGATTCAAAGAAAACAAATCACTTTCCTTGTATTCAAATTTTTCTTCTTTCAAAGCATCAAAAATCTTCCTCGCTTCCTCTTCATTCAAGAAATTATCAATAACTAAATGTTTGTAAGGCATTCCATTTGTATACCTTTCTTTTAATTTCTCTCTATTTTCTTCCTTAATCAAATCCTTATTAATAATTTCCATCTATTCAAGTAAAAAAACACTAAATTTAAACCTTTTTAATTTTCCTTCCTATACCTGTAATTATACTGCTAAGTGCCCCACCTAAAATTCCGAGTCCTATATCTTTAACAGCGTCCTGTGCATCTCCCTGTTCTCCTAAATAATTGCTAACTGTCAATCCATCATTTCTAATAGCAGTATATCCATATTCAATTGCCTCAAAAATACCTTTCAAGGCAGAAACAACGAAAAATGCAACTACTAACCCTCTCCATCCTTTAGGAACTAAAAATATCCTGTTTAAGAATTCGTAAAGAGGATAAAACATTAGTACTCCGAAAAGAAAATGCACTAGCCTATCATAATGATTTCTACTTAATCCATATAATTCCTTCAGATAATCGAATAATGGAACTTCCGTATAACTATAATGTCCTCCTATTGCATGCAAAACCAAAAATATAAAAATTAAACTATAACTTAAATTAGAAAATCTAAATTTCCTATAAGTTAATATTAATATTCCAACAAAAATAACAGGCATGATGTTTTCATCTACCCACACACTTCTATAGTTAGGTTCTATAGCTGCCCATATCCAAACTAAAATATAAGTCACTAATAATATCTTTGGATAACTTTTGTTAAAATTCATATTTATTTAAAGAGAATGTATAATTTAAGGGTTATGGTGCATTAAATTATTCATCTGCAGCTTCATCTCTAACACCTGCAATTGTTACATAAAATTGAGCCTCGTTATCAGGCAAATTAGGAGAGTCAATTAGTTTAGCAACTCGACTTCCCTGTTTTCCTCTTCTTAAATATATTCGATATGTTGAGTTATGAACAACAAATCCGTTAGCCACATAATTCTGATTTTTAGGAACAGAAAAGTCATATAAAGTTTGCCCATTATTATCCTTAGTAGTTATCTCTCTAATTTTTTCAAAAATAATATCTCCATCAAGTAACTTTCCAATAAAATCTACTTTTTGTTTTATTTGTCTATCTTTTATTTGAACATTCATTAATGCCTTAAATGATGTCTCGAGTTCTTTTCTACTTACCCATTTATACTCTTTAGATCGAGGTCTTATTAGTTTAGAGTATCCTAAGTTACATTGCTCGAACAACATCTTCAGTTCATTTCTCCTTACAGGCATTAATTGATAACTGTAACTCTCGCCATGTTTCTCAATTCTTTCAATTAAAGTTTTTTGTTTATCAGATGCACTAAAACCTATTTGTAGATAATCTCTAACATCTTTATCAATAATTCTCAGAACATTAACTTCCTTACCTGCCACATTAAATTTAATAGTAGACCTAATTCCCAGTCTCAACAAGAACAGCTGTAAATATCTTAAAACTTTCTCATTTTTTTGAACTACTTTTATATAAGGTCTTTTCTTATCTATATGTCCCTCTGCATCAAAAAATCCTTTGATAAAACCTCTAACAACATTTACCTTAGACTTTCCGATCTCACTTAAAATATCTGGAAATATGCATTCAAATAAATCTCTCAGTTCTTTAGAGTTTATATTGAGAGTATAACAATTTTTATTGCTCATCTTAGTTATTTTTCCTTCTACATTAAATGTTTCCTTAAACAAGTTACTATAAACCTCTAAAACTTCAATTCTAGCATCTCTAAACCTTAATCCTCTCTCTTCAAAATTTCCATCACCCCAAAAATATCCTAATATTTGTCCTAGTCTATAATCCAAAAATTCAGGAATTACTAAATCCCTATGTTTATTATTGACAACTGCAACCATCTCTAAAACCTGTTCTCCTCCATAATAGTTTTGAAGATTATTCAAAACATCCCAGGAAGTTGGGTATTCTTGATTTACCACTCTCCTAAATTGTCTTGGAGTTATTCCTATTTGCTTGCATATCTCCTTTCGAGTAATTTTTTCATTAATTAATTTTTCAGTCAATACTTTTGCACTTTCCTTGGCAAGTTTTCCTACCTTCCTAAGCTTAAATTGAGGAAGTCTTCTCTCCTCTCCTTCAATATCAATTTTTCCAGCTTGAGCCACAAATTCTCCAGCATTAAGATTTCTAGCTTCTTTTTCAATTATATCAAAATTATTTATACTGAAAAATCTATGAAGACCAGAGCAATTTATCTGACAATTCGTTTTTATATTATATATTTTATCGACATTCGGATTGATAAAAAGATTTTCAGAATTAGAATTTTCAAATTTTGCTTTCTCCAAATTTCCAGACAAAACATTTTCTTGTTTCATATCTCTAATTTCAATAATACTTCCATCAGCCAATTGAATTAAAGAGTCTCCAGTAAGACACATATGTCCCACGATATGCCCCCCGACGGGAGTAGTGGGATCTCCAAACATCATTCCAGGGTTAGCCATAACTTGATTAGTTACTAATATCGCTAAGTTATGTTGTTCAGCAAGTCTCATTAAATCGTGTAAATATCTATTCAACTTTTGCTGTCTATCTGCTAGTTGTCCTCTTCCAGCAAATTCAGCTCGAAAGTGAGCAGTCAATGAATCAATAACAATTAATTTAATGGGCTCTCCTTCTTTTATCATTTCCTTAATTTTATCAATTAATAATATCTGGTGATCTGAATTAAATGCTCTAGCCACTAAAATATTTTTGAGTACTTTTTCAGGGTTAGCTCCTATCCCTTCAGCTATCTGTTTTATTCTTTCAGGTCTAAAAGTCCCTTCTGTATCAATATAAACTGATTTTCCATTAACTCCTCCACTTTCCTTAGGCAATTGAGCGTTTACCGACAAAGTTAAAGCACATTGAGTTTTTCCGCTTCCAAAACCTCCATATATTTCAGTCATTGATTTAGTCTCAACACCCTTTCCTCCTAGTAAATTATTCAAATTAACACTTCCTGTAGAAATATACCCAACATCCTCTCTTTTTTTAGCAAATTCAGTTCCATCCATGAAACCCAGTTTCATCATTCCTCTCGCAGCCTGTATTGCTTTTCTGGCGACAGCCTCTCCAACACCAGCCATATCACTTAAAGAACTAGGACTCATTACAGCTAAGCCCATTAAATCATAAACTCCTGCTGCCTCTAGTTTAGCAGCAATCCCCGGACCTATTCCAGGTACATCTGTTATCTTTGCCTCGCCCTCGCTCGGCTTATCCTCTTCCTCTTCTTTGCCTTCTTTTTTTGTCATGAAATTCTATAAAAGTCTTGCTTTATAAAAATATCGCGTTTTTTAGCACTTTCATTACAAACCTTATCAAAATTTTCGCTTGTATCTTAATTGCCTTCCATACAATTCTCTAGAACTCTCATCCATAATATTTTCTAAATCTCCAACAGTTTCATGTTGAACAATAAAAGAATCATGAAGGGGTAGAATAGGAAAACCTTTAACTAAACAACCTTTTTCAAGAACACTTCTAGCATATGTACTTTCTTCTCTGTTTATTAGCATATGCACAGGAAACTCACTCTCTCTTAAACTATCAAGTGCTTCAAAAAACTCTGGAAAAATTTCCACAAAGTCCATATACCTTGCAGAGTGACCGATGTTTCTAAGCTTATAATTTAAATTTCTTCCTCTGCTTTCTCCAGGGCTATATATTAAAGTATAAATTAAACTTTTTAATGTATCTCTATCAACTTCATGCCATCCCTCTCTATTTAAATTACAACTAGAATTAAGTTCAGATGAAAAATAATTGTAAGGATCTGATCTATCTAATATATCTGCTATTGATCCATTTCCTTTATTCTCTAATGCGATATTTAAGAATTGTAAGGTAGCTGCAGAAATATCTATTTCTGCTGTATAAGCCCCATTGATAGTTAACATTGGCCTTAAAACAGAATTAATTCTTTGATAAGAAGTTTCAGGATGAAAAAATCTACCTCCTGCCAAAGGTTTAGCTACTAAAAAAGGCACGCTATGAAAGTTAGCTAATTGAATTCTGTCCTTCACCGCTATTCCTGATTGAGGCATTTTAAGTTCCACTCTTATTGAAGAATAAAATTTATTCAATTCTCCTAAAAATTTTTTGATTTTATTAATTTCTTCAGATTCATAACCACATTCAACCATACTACTTTCATTCACACATTTATTATGCCATATTTTCTCAAGAGGTCTTAGTTCAATGTCTCCCAGTCTTTCCATAAAGTTAGTATTCGATTTGAAACTATATCCTTTGCCAGCTTTTTTTACAACACACCATTCATCTATAAATTGAGTACTAGCAAATTTTCTAGGAATTTTGCGCATTCTAAAACCTCCAAATTGAGTTAGATGAAATAAAACTCTTTTTTCCTCTGCTCTATTTATTCCTAATTCATCATATTTTAGACTGTAAGTTTCTGGAATAATATAAGAATTTTTCCTAAACAATGGCAATATAGGGATTTTATTGTAAATATTCTTTTTCATAAAACTTTAACAAATTAAACGTTTTTAAACTAATATGTACTAAAATAATTTTTATTTGCTCTCTAACTCTTTAATTAATAATTGTGGATCAAGTTCAGATATATCATCTATACTAAGTTCATTTGTATTAAAAACAGCATTATTTTTCATAGTTCCACTAAAAAGTTTCTCCTCTCCAAGCATCTCAATTTTTTTAGCAGAAAACAAGTCAGCAGAAAATATCTGGTCATATAATCCAAGTTTTTTTATTTGCTCTCCAAATAAAACACTCCTTATAGTCTCACTCCCATCATCCAAAACTATACTCAAAATAGCTTTCTTTATACTCTTTGTCTCCCCATGATTAGTGCACTTCCCTTCAACTACTTTTTTTCCACACTCAGAACAAGCATCAAAATACCTCGGATCAAATATCTGTACTATAACTGCTCTGGTACTAAAGCTCTCTCCAGGCTTAACATCCTTCAATTTTCTACTGCTAAAAACTTTGCCTTCAATAACATTTTTTATTTCCTCTTTACTTTTCTTCAAATCTGAAAAACTACTCAAATGAACCTCTCCATTTCTCATACTTCCATTTGAAACCTCTATTATATCTCCCGACTTTATTTTTCCTTCTTCTACCAAAGATATATGATGATTGTCCCACAAAACTACTCGTATATTAGAACTATCATCCGCCATTCTAAGACTACAAACCTTTCCACTTTTTCCATTCTTACTGTATTCATTCACCGCAAAAAGTTCTATTATTTTTCCTATAAAATTGACTTTTCTCATTCCCGCTACGAGTTCCTTAATCTTTAATCTCTCCTGATCAAAATTAATTCCAAGTTCAGCAGCAACTATTTGTGCAGCTCCTTCTTTGCTTACAAGTCCAGAAAGTTTCGCTCTTTTTGCTTCAATTTTCCTCTCTATTTCCTCTACATTCACTCCGCTAGATTCAGAAATCCTCGAAATAAGTTGTTGATAATTATCACCCATCTTTTTTAATAATAATCTTCCTTTAAAAGCATTATTGTCAAATTCTTCCTTATCAAAAACAACAAGCTTAAAAACCATCCATTCCAAGAAAAACAATGGGAATTGTAGCAGTAATAGTAAAAATCCTTCCAGATTCACCTCAGGCAGATTTAAACCATATAGAAACAGAAGCTAGAAAAGCATTAGAGGAACACGGAGCAAAAAACATCTCATTCGTTCAAGAGCCTATAGCCTTCGGTCTAAAATCAATAAAAATAAAATTCGCCTGGCCTGAAGAAAAAAACACAGACATTATAGACAATTCTCTAGGAAGTATAAAGCATGTCTCTTCAGCCAAAATAGAAGATTATAGACGAGCATTCGGATAAAATCTATTTATTACCGTAGTAACACTTCCAGTGTCCTCTATGGAAATCTCTGTTTCTTGGATGTAATGCACTTCTAGATTCATGAATTTCAGCAATTGGATTCTTTGCTAAAGCCTCATCCACTAAAACCTTCCTTCTCTGACTAGAAACTTCATCTAAGTGTGCCATAAGTCCAAAATCATAAGCCAAACCTACAGCTACGTCTTCTTCAAATTCCCTTCTATAATCCTTATTCTCCTCCGAACTTTCTTTTAAAAAGTCATAATGAGCTCTAACTCTATCAGCAGCATCCTTTCCAATAGAATATTTCTCTAAAATACTACCCACATACTCACTATCGCTTACCATTCAAAAATTAACAATCAAAGTTTATATAAACCTTTTTCTCCTGAAAAATATATGGCATTAACACCTTCCCAAATAAAAGAATTAAAAATACAACTTTTATCTCAAATAAAAGACCTTCCCCCTCAGAGAAGAAAAGAAGCAGAAGAACAAATAGAATCTCTTTCTCCAGAATCTTTGGAAGCTATGCTTGAAGAACAACAGTCCAGAAATCAAAAGAACGTTTTTAGAATGATTGTTAATTCAGAAATACCTTCAGTTAAAATATCAGAAAATTCTAAAGCCTTAGCAGTATTATCAACAAAATCCCTCTCAAAAGGACACTCAATAATAATTCCAAAAATTTCTGTAGAAGATGAAGAGTCAATACCCAAAGAAGCCCATAAATTATCTGAAGAATTATCAAAGAAATTAATACATTCTTTAGGAGCAAAATCCACATCCATAATTCCTGAAAAGATATTTGGAGAAATGATAATAAATGTTATTCCGATTTATGAAAAAGAGGTAAATCTAAAATCAAAAAGAGAAGACATTTCAATAGAAGATCTGGAAAAATTAAAAACCTCTATAAATATTGAAAAAATAGATAAAAAACCTCAGTTAATTATCCAAGAAAAGAAAATAAACGAAGAACATCAACCTCTAAAATTAAAAAGAAGAATACCATAATTAAAGAGAGTAAAAATGCGGGAGTAAATGGTATTCCTTCTTTAATATACACTTCTTTGTCATTTTTCTTGAGTATAGCAATATCTTTTATGCTTAACCCGTGAACACTTCTTCCAATCATCTTATTACCTACCCTTACCTCTTTATCCAGCCAATCTCCCTCACTTAATTTACTAGCAGGTAATTTAACAATCATACACTTATCTAAAGATTTTACATAAAAATAAAGTAATGCTATAGACAAATAAAACATAGAAATCACTCCCCTGCTAAATAATAAATCTGCTAAAACTGTTAAAGCTAGGAAAATTCCAGCCAGTTTGTAATTTCTTTTTAAGTTTCCACTAAACTCTTTAATAAATTTCTCTTTCCTCTTTAATACAATAAAAACGCTATAAATCAGACTATATATTACTCCCAAAAAGAACAATCCAAAAAGAAACACTAATCCATAATAAAATAAATCACTAAAATTGCTGTAAGGTAAAATCACTCCAAATCCCATTAATAATTTAGCATCTCCTCCAGCAAATGCACGAGCATAGTAAAAACCATAAGCTAAAGCAAAAAACACACAAAATCCTACAGCTCCAAAAAAGAAGAATGAATAATCATTTACATGTATAGAATAAAACGCCCTATAAGCAAGTGCAAAAGCAATTAAAGAAAAGTTAAGCCAGTTAGGCACCTCTCTCTTCTTTAAATCAACAAATACTGCAATAGCAGTCCATATAAAAGCCAGTGCAAAAAGAAAATAATATTCCTCCATTTCCTAATAAAACTGTCAACATTTATTAACTTTCGCCTGCACTGTTAAATATGCACCAAGAAGAAATAAACAAATATCTCTTCTGGGGAGTATTAGCTATCCTTCTCCTTATTTCCTACTTTATTCTTAAGCCCTTTCTTATAGCCTTGCTATCTTCATTCATACTAGCTTATCTTATTAAACCTCTACATAATTACCTCTCTTCTTTTGTAGGAAAGAAAATTTCAGCACTTATATGCGTAATATTCATAACTCTGCTAATTATAATTCCTATTGCCATAATTATTGGAGGTATAGTTTCACAAGCCAATAATTCTCTAAACGCTTCTTTCATAAAGTCTACTTTGGCTGATATCTCCTCTCTCCCATTTATAGAAAATTTACCTATTGACTTTTCATCTCTTTCCCAAAGAGCAGTAGAACTGATAATTTCTCTCCTAAAAGTTTCCGCACTAGCGATTCCTACAGTTGCACTATCTATCTTAGTTTCTGCATTTGCTATATTCTATATACTGATAAGTTGGGATTTACTTAAAGAGAAATTAAAAGAATATCTACCATTTAAAGACAAATCAAAATTTATAAAAGAAGTTTCTACTGCGACAAACTCCATAGTACATGGAACCATACTCATAGGGTTTATAGAATTTGTAGTCGCAGCATTAGGTTTCTATCTTAGTGGCGTTAAACCTTTTCTTCTATTAGCTATAATAATATTCTTCTTTGCTTTTATTCCAGGTCTCGGTCCTGCTGCAGTCTGGATACCTTCAGCATTATATTATTTCCTCACCCAAAATTCATTTACAGCACTAGGAGTCTTAATAACTGGTTTAATAATTAGCATCTTTATAGATGGAATAATAAAGATAAAATTCCTTGGTGAAAAGTCAAAAATACATCCTCTCATTATGCTTCTAGGAGTATTAGGTGGAATTCCCCTATTCGGCATATTCGGCTTTGTAATCGGTCCCCTAATACTAATCTATACAATAGACCTCTTAGATGAATTTCTTAAAAATTAATTTTTCAAGAAGATCATCTTCCTCAATTTTTGCCCAAACTTTTCTATCAATATCAAAAACATTAACATGCTGTAAAATAGAAACATCCATTTCAACTATTTGCACCTAAAATAATAATTATATTAAAGTTTCTTCCCTTCATTAGTAGAGGAAACATTCGCACTTCTATACTTCCCGCCTCTCTTATATTTCATATATCTCCCTTTAGCCCTCTTATCTCCTTTACTCTTCCGCTTACTTGGCATTGCATAATCCATATTTAATCCAATAATTCATACTTTAAATTTCTATCTAAAAAACTAAGCCGGACAAGTTAACTTCGAACCGCCCAATTCACGCAAAACTCTATCATCCAAACAATTTATTTCTTCAGGCTTACCGTCTACTCTAACCTTCTTCTTTTGACAAAAATCAATAGTTGAATCCGTAGCAACCGCAACTTTACATGAAGCCACCATTGCACTCAAATCACTTCCAGAAGTGATTCTGAATTTAGAAAATAAATTATCCCATCCAATTGAAAATCCCAAAACAAGAAGTACAAGAACTATAATTCCTAATACTATTAAAATCAAAGTTCCTATAGACAACTCCTGCCCTCTCTTTTCATTCATATTCTACCCAAATCAATTTAATTTATAAATGTTTCTAACTATTGTAGTTAATCCACAAACTCAATGATATCTACCAACCGTACATAAAAAAGGAAAGATTCTTTGAACACTAAGATCTAGTTGGAATAGTTTTGCCCTTCGCATTTCTCACAGCCATCCTATGGTTGGCTAATCACTTTCTAGGGGCATTTATCCAGTAACGTTTTATAACTGAAAAGATTGTTATCCATATTGCAAGCAGTAAGCCAAGACCCAATACCATTCCTGGTATTCCTGCCATCTCATAGCCAAGTCCAGCAACTAGTGAGACTCCAGAAACAAGATACAAAATTTCAGGCAATGAAAAGCTTGTAAAATATGATAAAATAAACACTGCCCCTATAATGGCTATGAAGATAAGAAAAAAATATGCCCTCTTTGACCTCTTATATTCCACCATATACTCTAAAAAGCTTAGAATATATTTAAATCTATTGTAATTTGCTAATATTATTTTTCTGACATAAGACTAACTATTCAATACATCCCCACTATAATCAAATTCTATCGCCAAATCCATCTTTCTTTCTATAGAATTTGCTCCTCTTTCTATCTTTATCTTAAAATCTTGTATTTCAAAAGAGTATTTAGTTTCATCCCTACTAAATTCAAATTCTCCTCTTAAAAGTTTGCCATAATAGTTTTCTAAGCCTGCGATTTCATAATTTCTGCGACTAAACTCTTTTATAAATTCCTCCTTAAGTTTAGACTCTTCAATAATTCCTCCGCGTTCAATAACTTTTCGGGATATTATTTCTATATCTTTGATAATATATTCCTCGTAAAAAGACATTTCATTTAGAATTTCATCTCTTTCTTGACCATTTTCCATAAAACTGTCCTTAAAACTTACAAAGGAAAATAATGCACTAGTCACCAAAACAAACGCCACCAAAAACATCATAAAAGTCGGCAAATCTCCCTTCCTGTTCATTTTCATTCTAAACACCTTCCATAATAATATTGTAAGTAAATTCTTTCTTCCTCATTTATATTCTTAAAAGATATTTCTCTTAGCAATCCTTTCTGTTCATATAATCTTAGCCTCAAAGGATTGTATCCAATATTTCCAGAAGATATTTCTCCACCTTCAAATTCTATTAAGAAATCATCAATGGCTGCCCCTCCAGTCTGTCCTGCGGAATTTTTCCCTCCCTGTGCAATTGCAATACAATGCCCTTCCTTTTTTTCCTCCATGAGTAAATCCCCTAGAGCCATTTCAATTTTCTCCTTTTCAATTTTATTTTCTCTATCCATTATTAAAGCATCAAAAACTAAAATTTTCTTTCCTCTTCCATCAATATCCAATTTTATCTCTTTAAGCAGTATATTTTCACTTTCTATAGAAGAAATTTTAGAAGGAATAGTAGGTTTTGCAAACAAAGTTGTGAAAGAAGTAAGAACCAAAAATAAAGCAATTATAAAAACTATAATTAAAAATACTGGCAAAGTGGATAATGCCTTGGCGATGACTCCTCGTTTATCTTTAATTATATCTTTCCCTCTCTGAGTATTAATAACTCCTCGTTTATCTTTACTCATGTCTTTCCCTCCTTGAATATCAATAACTCCTCGTTTATCTCTAATCATTTCCTTTCTTCTCTGAATGTCAATCATGTCCTCTCTCTCCTTGAATACTGGTTGCTCCCAGTAACTACAACATATTTCTTTCCATCTTTCTCCATTTCATTTATAGAACATATATGGAAATTAGATTCTTTTCTATCAAGTTTGCACAAATTAAAATTATTTCCTACACTAATGTAATTTTCTCTGTTAACTAAACAATCTCCATTAAAACCATCACATATCCTTAATAAATTATTTTTAACCAAAACTTCTCTATTCAAATTACATTTTTCAAAAAATTCTGTTTCACCAAAAAATGTTGTATCTATTTCATTTTCCAAAATACATTTACTTACCTTATAATTCAATAAATTAGCCTCACTTTCTCTATAATCATATCCTCCTCCGTAAAATATACTTACTCCTAGAACTATTCCCCCACCTACAATAACCATTAAAAAAATAAAATAAATTCCACTTAATTGCTCTCCTACCGCTCCTTTTCTGTTCATGCAATACCTCCACTTTTTACAGCATTAAAACATAATGTATTAACAAATTTTTTATCTTTATAAGTTGCCAATTTAAAATCCAGATTTACTATTTCAACATTATTAAAATAATTTGTACATCTCTTTATTCCTTTGCTGAATTTAACACAAACTTCATTCTTTATATTGTTTATTTCGAATATTTCACTACCAGTTCCAACTTCATTTTTTTCCGCTATTTCACTTGCCTTATGTACATCCAAACATATGCTATCTCCTTCCTCCATAAAATCAATTACCTTAGCCATTTCATTAGAATAATAGTTAGCCCATACATCTGCACCTTCTCTTTGTTGATATATGAAATAAAACATCCCAGAAACAAAAATAACTAATAGTATAAAGTAAACCAAATAACTTTTCAATAAATCTTCCACTTCAGCTTTTTTATTCATCTTAAACAACTTTTTCTTATTTTCAAAGTGGCAGGATCATCAATTTGAACGTTCATTACACTAGCACTTTCTTTTTCCTTATATAATATTAGTTTATAAATAATGTCTTCATCAAACCCAGCGCAGTAAGAAAGGTATCCTGCTCTTTCTCCATCAATTAATATATGACTTTCTCCAGAATATTTCGCCTCAATTGTATTTTTTATTACCTCTTCATCTTTAATTACAGTGGATTTTCCTTTCATCTTAGATAAAGTATAAACTCCTATTTTATCTATATCTATTTCTTTGCAAAAACCTCCCTGCTGACACATGTTTTTAGCATTTCCCTCTCCAAATTTACATATACATAAACAACTTCCAAAAAAACATTTATCAGGTTTAGTACCCGTATCATCGTCTTTACTCCACGAAGTCAAATACCAGTTCTCAAGTCCCCTTAAATTAAACTCTGCAATTTTTAGTTCTTCTAGATCACTAACCCTACTAATTAAATCATCTAAAATTTTCCCAGCGTTATCACTTTCTTTTTGATTAATAACACCATACACTTTAGAAACCGCAAAAACAAAAATTACTGCTACAACCACAAATATAATTATACCAGGAAATTCCTCCATTAAATTTCCTCTCTTTCCTATTTTCTTTAAATAATTCATACGTTTCCTAGTATTCCCCCACTGCAAATTCTGTTAATTTCTTCAACCTTATTGTAATCTACTGCTGTTATTATAGAGCATCCTTTTCGGCTGTCTCCTCCCTCAATTCTGCTTCCAGTAAAATCTCCACAATAAGAAGCAGATATTGCCTTATTTTGTTCTGATTGAATGTAAGCCTTTCCAGCAATTCCTGCAGTAATTCCTATTTCAGCAAGATAAAGAAAAACAGTGGCCTTTGTTCCAACTCTAGTTGTCCATCCAACTATCTTTCCAAAACCACTTGTAGCACGTTCACCTGCAATAATTGCTCCTACCCCTATCAAAGCACTATCAAATGCTTTTCCAAGTGAATCTCCTTCAGTATTAATCTGTGCAAATAATATAGCAATATCATCAGTTCCGTAATCTTTCGCGTTTTCAGTCTTATCTATTTCATTTTCAAAAGAATCATAAGTACTTACCGCTCCATCAGTAAATATACTCAAATAACTCTCTTTTGATTGTGGAGCCTGATTTTCTTCAAGAAAATCATTTATATCCACTTCTTCTATAATCTCTTTAAATCTCATCCCTGACTTAAAATCTTCATCGAAAGCTATCCTTGAACATATAACACAAACCGGTTCAGCTTTTTCTAAAGGTAATGTATCTCCAAGTAAATCAACTCTTCCCTCTCCCATCATTTTCCAGCATGAAAGCATTGAATCCGCAACACTCTTCTCAATTATTTTGGCAGCTTTTTCAGGTTCACCACTTATCCTTAACCTTTCCGCCTCTCCATCAGCAAACTGTTCCTCACATTTTCCAAAAACACTATCCGTTACACAAGTTTCACGCGTACTGCATTTCAAAGGAATATTTATTGCCTTCTTGCCGTAATCAGGAGTAATAGCTCTAGATAGTACACTTAATTGACAAGTCTCATCAACACTAAACTCCTTAAAATCTACTCTCAAAACAAAATAAAGTAGAACTACTAAACTAACAACTGCTATAGTTATAACAAATATAAAATAAGAAATTGTCTGCACTCCTTTCTTGCCAATATACCTCATCAATATAATAATTTACCTCTATTTATAACAATTACTATTAATTGTAAAGGTTCTTTATT
>CAYHYK010000001.1:45113-56512 GCA_964360985.1 Candidatus Woesearchaeota archaeon
ATAATAATTTACCTCTATTTATAACAATTACTATTAATTGTAAAGGTTCTTTATTATAAAAAAGACGGCTGCTCCTGCTAATATAAAAAAAACTATCCAAAGTATCCAATTAGTTATATTGTCTCCAATTTCTCCTAAGTTATTCATTTTAGCATGCCTCATTTTTACTCTTTTCGTTATTCGACCTTAAAATTAAATATCTTCCATCAACAACCTCAAGACAATAATATTTAGGTTCAATTGGACCGTTAAATTCTTCATTCAAAAGAGAGACACTCATAGTATGTGATAACTGTTCACTTTTCCACATTGCCGCCCTATTTGCCGCTTCTCTAATTAGTCTGTCATAAAAATTGTTTCCACCTAAATTAACTCTTGTTACTTCCCCAGAACTTACTTTTTTATATATTTCATTTTGTTCATTAACGTAGTACTCTATAGAATTTAGTTCATGTTCTAAACCTATGCTCCCTCCTATGAGATATATCACGCTAAATTTACTTAGCTCATTCCTTTGTGCATTACTTAGAAAATTGCCCATCCTATCTTTACTAGGTAAACTTCCAGCGCTTGTTGATATACAACTGTTTACTGCCTTTCCACTATCCTGACAAATCTTAATATTTTCAAGTTTAAAGCATATTATATCTAGATTATTCAACTTCAAATTTGAAATATCTTTTTCTTCTATATCGACCCCTAAAACATTTTGTATGTTCAATTTACAATCAGATGGAATATCTTTAGTTCTAAACCATCTAAAACTACTGCTTCCAGCACTTTTGCTTACGCTCCATTCAATATCCTCTCCAATACTTCGGTAATATAAGTAATCCCTAGTATTATCTCCTACCCAGTTCACACCGCTAAGGGCATCTTCCGCCTTCCTTAAAAATTTTATGATTACATTACTTCCCGTTCCAACTAAAGGTCCAGCCAACCTAAAACTTTGGCTAAAATGATCGACACTAAATTCGTCACTGACATAATCCTCAAAACTATTTTTTACTTGTTCATAAGTTACAGACCCTTCTTTAAGTTCAATTTTTTTCCCGCTAAAATCCAAAAAACTTCCACGATCATAAACTTTTACTTCTCCATTTATTAAATCATATCTTAAAACAAACTCTTTTACCTCTACTTCTTCATTTCCCCCAAACTTAAAATCAAAGAAATTAATTTTTTCAGCTATCCATGGAAAAACACTAGGCAATATTATAATCAAAAGCGTCCCCACTACAACCGCTATAATAATAGGTTCTACTCTCAAATCTCCTTTTCTGGCTATAGTTTTCATCTAACCTCCAAACTTAAATAATTCTCTAAAATAATCCAGCGCATTTCCAATACTTTCCGCAGCATTACCGCTAAAAACCAAATATAGCACCACTAAAATAACTAAAATAATTATAGAAATAATTACACTCCATGGTAGTTCAAATCCTCTCTTAGTAACCATTAACCACCTATATTTTTCATATTATTAAACCTATCCCAGACACAAACCGCACAGTTTATAACTCCCTTATCATTAAATAAATAATAAAAAAAGAGATGGTTTCAACAAAAGATATATTAGAAAAGTATTCTAGAAAACTAGAGTCAGAAGTAGAAGAAGATTCTGACTCAATTCAAAATTTCTCTGAAGAATACTCTACTTTTAAAAAAGAAATGATTCCTGAATTATCCCGTTACGAACGCTGGGCAAAATCATTAGGAAGTATAGTAAAAATAAAAATATCTGAAAAAGACAGATTAAAAGTACAATATTCTCTCGACTCTGCAAAATTAGATGTTACAGCCTCAGAAGCAGTTACTCTTTCTCTAATATCTATGTTAGGTATATTTATGCTAACAATATTGATTGCTATATCTCTCTACCTTATTTTTACTCCAGAGAGTTTAAACAATCTTATTTTATTCACCTTTCTAGGAATAATTACAAGTGTTACGGTATTTTACTATACCTATTCTATGCCTAAACGCCTTGCAAATATCTATCGTCTTCAGGCTTCATCTCAAATGGTTCCAGCAATACTTTACATAGTAGTATACATGAAGCACACTTCAAATCTAGAAAGAGCAATTCATTTTGCATCAGAACATCTTGAAGGTACACTCGCTCTAGATTTCAAAAAGATATTTTATGATATAGAAGTAGGCAAATTTCCTACAATAAGACAAGCTCTGGATAATTACCTTCATTCCTGGCAAGACTATGCTCCAGAATTTATAGAATCATTCCATTTAATTGAATCCTCTCTATTCGAATCTTCTGAATCTAGAAGAGTACAAATTTTAGAAAAATCATTACAAGTAATTCTAGATGGAGTCTATGAAAAAATGTTAAAATATTCAAGAGAAATACGTTCTCCTCTTACAAATATTTACATGCTTGGAATAATACTTCCTACTCTTGGTCTAGCTCTTCTCCCTCTGGCATCCACTCTTCTTGGAGACGTAGTAAAATGGTACCACATAATTATATTATTTAACATTTTAATTCCATTTGGAGTTTTCTACCTGGTATCAGAAGTGTTATTGAAACGCCCAGGAGGTTACGGAGAGTCAGAAATTCTAGAATTAAATCCTAACTATGGAGAGTACAAATCCAAAAAGCCCTGGATAAGAGCATTTCTAATTTCATTTCCTTTGCTAATCATAGGGTTAACCCCTTTCTTATTGCAAATAGATTTTATTACATCCACATTAGGAATACAATCAGATTACACTTTTCTGCAAATAGGTTTGCCCTTCCTGGGAGACGTAAAATTAATGGATTTCAAACTAATTGAAGATCAAACAACAGGTCCATTCGGACCTCTAGCCCTTCTTCTAAGTCTATTTATCCCTTTATCAGTAGGAGTCTTTTTCGCATCCGCCTACAAAAGAAAAACTAAAAATCTTATTAGTTCAAGAGAGGACACTAAAATACTTGAAGAAGAATTTACAAACTCAATTTTCCAGTTAGGCAATCGTTTAGGAGACGGTGTCCCTGCTGAAATAGCATTCGCACATATAGCAGAAGCAACAAGAAACCAAAAAACTCATGATTTCTTTTCATTAGTAAATCAAAATATACAGCAAGGAGGAATGTCTTTAGAAAATGCAATTTTCAATAAAAAAAGAGGTGCAATAATTTACTTCCCTTCAGCACTCATATCCACTTCAATGAAAATACTTGTCGAGTCAGTAAAAAAAGGTCTCCAAATTGCAGCAAAATCTTTAATGTCTATATCAGAATACGTAAAAAACATAAACAAAATAAATCAACGTCTAAAAGACCTTCTAGCAGAAATAATCACTGATATGAAATCCAACATGACTTTCCTTGCTCCATTACTTGCAGGAATAGTAGTAGGTCTTGCTGCAATGATCACTTCCATACTAAATAAGCTCGAGTATTTCCAAGACCAGTTTGCATCTGGAGCAGCAGAAGGAATAACAAGTCTCTCAAATATAATCGATCTCTTCCAAGTAAATAAAATGATTCCTCCATACTTTATTCAGGCTTCAATAGGAATTTATATAATAGAAATAGTATTCATTCTTACTTCAGCACTTATCACAGTAGAAGCAGGTCGCGACTTATTAAAAGAAAAACATGAGTTATCCAAAAATCTTGCTCGTTCAATAACTCTCTATCTAATCACTGCCCTTCTCTCTATAGTCTCTCTTACAATACTTTCCTCAGTGGCACTAGGGAATTTAGGTTCTTAATTATGAATCATGTATGACTCTATCACTAGCTCTAGGAAATTTAGGTTCTTAATCAATAAGTAAACCCTCATCTCTAGATCTAAATTTAAGCCCTTAACCTTTATTTTTATTTCTATAATCATTTTTTGTAATTAACTCCTAAAATACTCTCTGTCCAGGCAAAGCCTGGCTAATCAATAAGTTTAAAGCCCCTCCTTTCTAAAAATATTCATGATAAAGAAGAAAATATGTCCAGATTGCAAGAGCGAATTTGATTTCGATTCAAAGGCTCGTTTTAAAAGAAAATACTGTGAAAAATGCAGTGAAAAAAGAAAAAAAGCCTGGGACAATCAATGGAAAATTAAATTTGAAGATCTAGAAGACGAATAAAAAATGGTCAAAGTATTGCTAGAAACATCAAAAGGAAACATTCTAATCCAGTTATATGAAGATATGCCGATTACTACAGGAAATTTTGAAAAACTAGTCTCTAAAGGTTTTTACAATGGAGTAATATTCCACAGAATTATAGATAGTTTCATGATTCAAGGAGGAGATCCAACAGGAACCGGAATGGGCAATCCTGGCTATAAAATAAAAGACGAATTCACACATGCAGGAGGAAATAAAAATAATAAAATGACTATATCTATGGCCAATTCAGGTCCTAACTCAGGTGGAAGTCAATTTTTCATTAACCTTGTAGATAATAATTTCCTTGACACTAAGCATCCTGCTTTTGGTAAAGTCATTGAAGGAATGAACGTCGTTAATTCAATGGCAAAAGTAAAAACTAATTCAGAAGATCGTCCTCTAGAAACAATAAAAATAATAAAAGCGGTCGTTGTCTAACATGACCAAAGAACTCCTGGTGTACCAATACTAGGCCATATAGTTATAGAAGGATTTTGTCCAAATTTTTCCTTATATATCTTAACAAAGTTATCATAATCTTCTTCAGCTTTATTTATTTGTTCCTGCGTAGGATTAACTGGTCCCGGATTGTGATGTATAAATCCATTTGCAACTTCCCTACAAAATTCAGCATACTCATTGGTAAATATCAAAAAAGTATGCCACAGTTCATCAACCGATCCATGAGAAAGAGGAAATTTCTCAGTCGGATACATTGCCCTTAAAGCAAGATATCTTTTCATTTCTAGTTCATGCTCTTCTATTACTTCATCCGATAATTTGCTCTGTCGTTTATATCTCTCAATTACCCTTTGAATTGGAAAATTAATCGATCTAGATATTATTTCTTGCATAAATAATGCAAATAAGCCATATTAATAAATAGTAGTCTTCCTTTTAAGGAGTACAATACAAAAGTCTAAATAACTAAAAACACTCTATTTAAAATGGATACCTCTTCCTTAGAAAAAATAGGTCTTACAAGAAATGAAGCAATTATCTACACCTCTTTATTAAAATTAGGTCTTTCTAGTGCTCAGCAAATAGTAAAAGAATCAGAACTTCATAGATCCAGAGTTTATGATGGATTAGAATCATTGCAAAGAAAAGGCCTGGCGAGTTCAGTGATAAAAGATTATAAAAAATATTTCCAAGCTGTTAAACCTGAAAAGCTTTTAGATTATATCGATGAGCAAAAAAGCAATATAAAATCGATTATCTCTGAATTAAAAAATATTGAGGGATTAAAGAAAGAAGAAATAAATGCCTCGATATTCAAAGGAAAGGAGGGTTTGAAAGCAGTATATTCTCAAATGCTAAAAGAAGGTAAAGATGTATACATAATAGGGGCAAAGGGACTAATTTTTTCAGAACTTCAGCATTTTATGCCTAATTTTGAACGTGAAAGATTAAAAAACAAAATGAAATGGATTTGTCTATGGGATACAAAAGAAGCCCAGAAAGCAAGAAAAAAAGATAAGCTTGTAGAAGGAAAAGTTCTTCCCAAGGAAGCCAAATCTAATGGAGTGATTAAAATATTTGGAAACAATGTAGCTCTAGTATCATGGAACAATAAATATCCTCAGGCATTTATGATAAACAATAAAGAAATAGCCGACGCTTTTAGAAAATGGTTTGACTTAATATATAAAAAGTAAGTTACCATTTTTCCGCTTCTTTGTAAAGCCACTCTTTCCATATAGGAAAAACAAATTCATCTAAAGGCAATCCTTTCTCAATTCTAACTTCATCACATATTCTATTAAAAACTCCATTAGCCAAAGAATTAAAGTTTGCTTCCAAAAGTTCTTTTTTATTCAGTTTCTCACTAGCTTCCAAAATCTCTTGTTTAACTTTTCCTCTTAAAACAATATTATCAAAAACCGCATCCCAGTTACCAGCCCATCCCTTAACATTTCCTGCAATACTTTTTATTATCTCGCTATCTCCATTCATTAATTCAGGCGTAGGTTCCAATTCATCTTTTTCCACATTATATCTTAATAAATCCACAAATCCTTTCTCAAGGCCTGGATCCTTATTCCAATGTTTTCTTACTTCAGTAACACTTACTACTCTTCTAGTAGAATGAAGTCCATCAGCGCTCTTTATAGGGTTAGCCACTACAATAATATCACTAGCCTTAAAACTAGTAGCCGGAACTTTCAAATCATTAACTACTCTATCAAAAACACCATAAGGAGAATCTCCATGTATCGTTCCGGCAACTACATTTGCCAAAGCGCCAACTCTCATGGCTTCATAAAGCGCTCTAGCTTCATCACTCCTAACTTCTCCCACAATTAAAGCGCTATCTCCAAGTCTCAAACTTGTTCTTATTCCCTCAGAAGCTCTAACTTCATTAGTTCCTCTAACAAGTGCACTCCTAACTTTCATTCTCAATATATCATACCCTATTTTCCTCATAGCATCAACACTTAATTCCATAGTATCTTCTACTACAATTACTCTAAATTTTGGAATTATTTCAAGCATTAAACTTCCTAGTAGAGATGTCTTTCCCGAACTCCTCGTTCCCGCAATCAAAATAGTCCTCGCTCCAGCTACCAAAAAACTTAATAGTCCAGCACCAAAAGAATTGATCATTTTATTTTTAATAAATAAAGGCAATGTCCAGGGATCATCTCTATGTCTTCTGAAAGCATAAGACAGTCCAGAAGGAGAAAGAGGTCTTGTTATTGCAGCCACTCTCGCTCTTGAATTTTTAAAAACCAAATCTGTGTCAAGTACAGGGTTTGCCTCATCTAATGGTCTTCCTGATTGAAGCCTTAATTTTGCCGCCCAAGAATCAGCATCTTCATAACTTGGAATTATATTTGCAACACACTCGTCATATTCAGAATGCTTAACAAATATATTATTCTGTCCTATAGGAGCATTTAAAATTATATCCTGCAATTTTTCATCTTCGAGTAATATTTCAATTATTCCAAATCCTATAGTACTTCTAACTAAAATTCTCGCTAGTTTATCAAGTTCTCTATTGCTTAAAATAATTCCTTTATTTTTCGCTAGTTCTTCTAAAAGATCTCTTGAGATATTATAAAATACCTCTCGCGTTCTATCTGGATCAGTAAACTCCTCTGCCTTAGGCCTATGCTCAGTCAGAACATTTCTCGCCAAATTTACCAGCATATGATGTTCCTCACTCAAACTATATTCAGGAGGCATTAAATGGTAAAAATATCTGCCGTCAGTTTTTCTCCTCAAAATAGTAACCAATATATCATCCTCCTCTTTGCCTATTCCATATTGACTAACAAACTCCGTATCACTAGGAAGTTCAGTCATTAATCTGGTAAAACTAAAATTAGGTAAAACATCTGCCCTAAAGAAATCATTATACATATTTCTGCTTCCAAAGACATACTCTTCTAAATTTCCTATAACTCTCTGAATTATTTTGCTGCCCTCAAGCAATCCCTGCACTCTCTCTAAAAATCTTACATAATTAACCAAGTTATTTTTATTATTCGCCTCTCCCTTCTCAAGTCTTAATCTAAATTCTTTTACTCTCTTCTTAAGTTCGCTATAACATGCAATAGGATCCTGTTTCATTAAGTTGAGCAAATAACTCAAATCTCCATAAACTTCGCTCGTATTTCCAAAAAATTGTAATTTAGTTCCAGATAATATTTCCTCATAATTAACTAAAAAACTATAAATCTTTGCAATTTCTTTTAAATAACTAACCTTGTCAAAAGAATAACTGTAATTTCTATGTTGAACAAATATTATTCTTGAAACATTAGAGTTCTCTATTAAAGATTCTATCGTTCTCGCCATCACATCAGCACTATCAATCAAACTAGGAACATAATTAGCCTGTAAATAATTAACATACATTACATCCTCTCCCTCTTGTCTTTGTATCTCAGTCTGGTAAAGTTTGCTTCCCTCTTTAAAGATCATCTTCAAAAAAACATCCTCTCAATTATATACTTTTCGTAAAAAGGAAAAGTCAAACCAAAATAATATAAACCCTCTCTGTCTTACAAACAACATGGATGCATCAGAATTCCAAAGTCAATACTCTTCAGACTCTCTATCAAAAATAAGGGAACTAGAGGATAAAGTTAACCTGCTCAAAAACAGAGTTCTATTAATAGGACAATCTCACGTAGAAGAAAGAGATAGAAATTTTTCAGAAATTCAAGAAATGAAAAAAACAATAATTAAAGTAAAAGAAGAGAACATTAGAATAATTGAATTGCTCCAAAGAGTAACCGAACAACTTAACAATACTGCCAGAAAAGAAGAGTTTTTAATAGTCCAAAGACAACTTGATTTACTAAGAAAATAATATGGGTATAATAGAGGATATAGGCAAAATGAGGCAACAGGGAAGAAGTGATATGGATATAGCATTTGCCTTAAAACAAAGAGGATATCCAGATCAAGAAGTATCTAATCTATTATCTCAAAATCAAATAAAAGAAGCAGTCAATTCTCCTATGGAAAACGAGCAAGTCCCAATTCCACTAAATCAAAACTATCAATCAAACTATTATGGGGCACCTCCTCCAGTAACTGAAGAGTTAAATGATTCCATGCAGCCCTCTATAATGGATACTGGTCAAGTACCCTCTCCATCGGATGTTTCTCAAGAAGAGTACTCAGAGGAATATTCTCCCTCTGCCGCACCTCCAGAATATTCTCCACAGTCATATGATTATCAATACCCTCAAGAACAACAATATTCCCAAAGTTCTAATTCTGACGCAATATCAGAAATAGTAGAACAAACAGTCTCAGATAAACTTTCAAGAATTAAAGAAAAACTGGAAAAAACAATAGATATGAAAACTACTATGGAAGCAAAATTAGTTCACTTAGATGAAAGACTTCAAAGAATAGAGAAAATAATTGATCGCCTTCAGTTATCCATAATCCAAAAAGTAGGAGAATATATGATCAACGTTTCCGATCTAAAAAAAGAACTTATTGAAACTCAAAAATCATTTAAAACAGTAGCCTACCATCCTCAAAAAACTCCTTCACATCAAGAGCCAGTTCATCATCATCCTCATCAACATTCACAGCACGCCAGCCCTCATCTAGAACACCACCACAAACATCATACTCCTCCTTCACTTCCATCATTGCACAAGAAAACTAAACACAAACCATAATTCTTTTTAGTACAATTATTGTCTAATTACTTTTTTTATTCCACTTGCTAAGAAACTTCCGACGCCTCTGGCGCTAAATACCCGACAAGGCGACCGTCGTCATCGTCGAGATTGTCCCTGCCATAAAGCAGAGACCTGATCCCAAGCCAGTAGACAACAAGCACCCTTAATTTTGGTGAATCGCTAGAAGAATCAAAACAAACCTTCATGTTTTTTTCTTCTCCTGTTTTAGAGGATACCCATTTTGAATATTCTCTAAGTAAATTTTTATCCTCTGCAAATTCTTTATTCACTTCATCAGGATGCCTTGCTGCAATTCTCCAAGCTCTACTACAAAGAGTTTCTTCTTCAGTCAAATATTCATCAAGTTTTCCTAAATCTTTTCTAGATAAAGTTATTATTCCCTTTCCTTTTAAAGAATCATAATGATCCACGATTATTGGAAGAGCATTATCAGAAGTTAAATTATCTTCAGAATGAATTAATCCCAAAGCAGTTTTTCCTGTTTCTGTCACTCTTCCTTCTTTATCTGTCGTCAAAATAAACTTAACATTATCACTTCTTCCTTTATCGTCATAAGCAATTAAATCTCCAACATATAAATAACTCTTAAGATCTGGAAGTCTATCACTGTAGTCTATCCTGCGCCTCATAAATCTTGATGCCCATAAAGGACTCCTTCTTTCTGCTAATAAGTTAGGCATTTGTTCCGTAAGTTTTCCAATGAAAACTTTATATCTATCAACAGTTTGTTTCACTTCAACCCTTTCACCAGGCAAACTATATTTCATATTTTTTCAATAGAACTAGAATATTTAAACTTTATATCATAAAATTTACTATTGATTTGTAGATAATTTTTTTCCTTTAAACATTATTTCTTATCTTTCTTCTCGCCACCAGCACTTCTATATAATACATAACTTACAACTCCGCCTACAGCTAACAATAATACCGCTCCAAAAGCACGAGTGGTATAAATTTCCCTACTAACTCTAAATAATTCAGGGTTAGCATTTGCACTATCTCCCCCAGGTAAATATGGTCCAATTACTTCAGAAAAAATAACAAACCCTGAAACCAAAAAGATAAGCATCAAAACTATAACGAATGCAACTCCAACTCCTTTATTCATCCCCTCTATAGGTTTTCCAACAAATCCTGTAAAAAGTAAAATGAAAAACAAACTAACTATCAAAGCCCCAAACCAAGGAGTGATAGTTAGAACATATTCACGAACTCCCGCCGCGGAAACAAAAATTGTAGCTACAACAATAGAAGTAAAAATCTGCACAAATAAATGTTTTCCTAATAATTCAGTTTTATTAAGTAATGCAAACAAAACGATCATTACAATTAAGAAAGCTAAAATCGGTGCAAAATACCCTAATGCTGAAATATCTACTGCCATGTTTATGGTTGTCTGCCGCCTGTAAAATTAAATCCAGGAATGATAACAGAAGAATTTGTAGTGTTAGGTTTAGGATTGCCCGCACTTGCAATAGCAATAATTATAGTTAAAAATAATGCTCCAAGCACAATCCAACCTATAATTTCTCCATTAAATCCAGACACCCATCCCAAATTGCTAAATGACTGATAAACTATTAAAAGAGCAATTATTCCCGCAACAGCACTAAGTCCATACAGCCAATATCTAGCATATTCTTTCTCAACAAATAGTCCTATCATTATCATAATAGCCAACATTATAGTTATTCCTATTCCTAATCTCGGAAATAGTTCAGCATAAAATTGACTAAACCATCCAAATCTTATAGCCATAAATCCAATAACAATCGAAATTATCAAACTAATACTTCTGTTTCTCTCAAACATATGCATTGAAATTAATATTCCATAAACTACTGCAAAAACAAGCAGAAAAGGAAATATATAATCAAATAGTCCATAGCTCTCCCACAAATACAAAATGTCCTGAATGCTATACACCATCTTTCTCCTAGTTGAAAATGATTTAAATACCTTTCGTGAAACTAATCGTTTTTAGGTTTTCCACTGCCACCACTACTATCTTCTTTTCCACCGAAAAAGATAGCCGCAATAGCTCCAATCATTATTAAAATTAAAACTCCGTTATCTTTATCCGCCTTGCCTATGCCCCAATCCTTA
>CAYHYK010000001.1:56522-57738 GCA_964360985.1 Candidatus Woesearchaeota archaeon
TATCTCCATAAATAAAACTAACGATATAATCTAGTCCCCCAGTCAATATCAAAACCATAGATATAACAAGAATTCCCGCCAAAACTCCTATAGTTCCTCTTATATATTTATTCAATATAAACCCTCCACTAGGATATGCAAAGCCAAAAAGAAGCATGAATATCAATATCACTACTAGTGCCACACCCAAAATTGGAATCATTCTTACAACAATGTCCGTCGCCTGTCCAAAAGAAACAAACACCAGTGCAATAACCAAAGCGACAATAGTATCTATTTGTCGTTTGCCATCTCCCAAAATTTTAGTCTTTTCTAAGACGGCAAAAACCAAAGTGAACATTAACAAGAAAGGCAATACTGTTTCAACAAAAAGAGGATTAGTAAATATCGTCTCGACCATAACTAACAATAATTTATAATATATTTAAATCTATTGAAAAATTGAGCTGTAAAGTTAAAGGGAGCTAGACAACAAGTTTTTTAATCTATAAAGCTTTTTTTAAATGATGGATTACAAATCAAAATTTGAGCCAAAAGGAAATAAGGTTCTTCATGGAGCAGGGCAGAGTTTAGAAATGTTTAATGAATATTGGAAAGCTGTTGGAGAATACAAACCATTAATCTATATGACTTACATCAAGATTCAAAAGATGGATAAATGGGTTGATAAAATCCAAAAAGAGATAAAAGAATTTCCAAATCTAATTCTTCAGATTGGTTTAAACTTTAGAGTTGGAGGGGTGGGGGAATTTAAAGATTATTCTGAAGGAGAAGATGGAACTAAAGACATTTCCGAGGGAAAATTTGATAAAGAATTAGACAAAATGTTTAAGATAATAAAGGATTTTGGAAATCCTGTTTTTATTAGATTAGGTTATGAGTTCGATAAAGCAGATAAACATAATCCTAAGAATTTTATAAAAGCTTGGAGATATATTGTTGATAAATATAGGAGAGAAAAGATAAATAATATTGCGAATGTTTGGTGTGCTTGTCCGTATAAAGGAACCTCTCCTGTTGAGCCATATTATCCCGGCGATGAGTATGTTGATTGGTTTGGAATTGATGTTTTTTCAGCAAGACATTTTGCGAACAGTGCAAACCTACAAACAGAAGATTTTCTGAAATTGGCAGAACAACACAAAAAACCTGTAATGGTTGGAGAATCATCTCCTGCAAGAACAGGAGTAGATAAAGGACAAGAAAGTTGGGATGA
>CAYHYK010000002.1:0-41971 GCA_964360985.1 Candidatus Woesearchaeota archaeon
AGGTTATGTTCTAAGAAGATTAATAAGAAGAGCTATAAGATATGGAAAAATATTAGGCATTAATACTAACTTCACAGTCCATGTCGCCAAATCGATCCTTCCAATCTACCCTGATTATCAAGAACTCGCAAGAAATCATAAATTCATTTATGAAAATCTAGAAGAAGAAGAAAATAGATTTAAAGAAACTCTTGAAAAAGGTTTGAAGAAATTCAATGAGCTAGGCAATGATAAATTAATTACAGGCAAAGAAGCCTTCCTTCTTTTCCAAAGTTATGGTTTCCCTATAGAAATGACTCAAGAACTAGCTGAAGAAAAAGGCCTTAAAGTAGATTTAGAAGAATACAACGAAGAATTCAAAAGACATCAAGATATATCAAGAACTGCCTCTGCTGGAACATTCAAATCTGGACTTGCAGATGATTCAGATGCAGTTAGAAAACTTCACACAGCCACTCATCTCTTAAATGAAGCTCTAAGAATAACCCTAGGAAAAGAAGTAAAACAAAAAGGTTCTAATATAACTGCAGAAAGATTACGTTTCGACTTCAACTTCCCTAGAAAACTAACGGAAGAAGAAATAAAAAAAGTTGAAACTTTAGTTAATGAAAAAATTAAACTTGGATTAAAAGTAAGAAGAGAAGAAATGCCTTTAGACGACGCCTTAGAAACAGGCGCACAAGGAGAATTCGGGATGAAGTATCCTGAATTAGTCAGTGTCTACACAATCGAGGATAAAAAAGAAAAGAAAGGGTGGTTTAGTAAAGAAATTTGTACAGGCCCTCATGTTAGTAATACTAAAGAAATTGGAACTTTTAGAATTGTTAAAGAAGAATCTTCTTCAGCTGGTGTGAGAAGAATAAAGGCTGTTGTTGAATAAAAATATTAAAATGGATATTTATCACAGAAGCATTTATATAGTAGTTATAGTTACCATATAACATGGAAAAGACAACTATACAAATTAGTGAAAAGACCTTGGAGAGACTGAGGTCTTTAAAGAGATATGAAAGAGAATCTTACGATGAGATAGTAAATAATTTAATTAATGAAAATGAAGAAGAAGTTAGTGAAGATGAAATTAAAGAAATAGAATCAGCTTTAAGAGAAATAAGAGAAAAAGGCATAAAAAAGACAACTCAAAGTATAGAAGAGGTTGCCCGAGAGTTAGGTGTAGAATTAGATAATGTACAAAATTAGAATATTTAGAAAACCTAAAGAATATCTAAATAAGCTGCCATATGAAGAAAAAAAGCTTATTTTAAATGAAATATACAAACTAAAAAATAACCCTCATTCTAATTCTCACTTAAGACCATTAAAAGGATATAAAGGTTTTTGGAAATTATATATAAAACAAAATAGAGCTATTATGAAGATATTAATTTTTAGGAAAGAGGTAATTGTTTTAGCAATAGGTCATAGAAGGAATATTTATGATGATTTCTTTAGAGAAAGAAGAAAAAGATGAAGATCATAGAACCATTTAGAATTATTCAAACATAAGAAAAATAAAAATTGATATTGAAAGCAAAAGAGTATAAACTGCAAACCATCTCAAATTCTTTCTAGATTTACTTAATACTTTCAATAA
Organism: Candidatus Woesearchaeota archaeon; assembly: GCA_964360985.1. Classification (GTDB taxonomy): domain Archaea; phylum Nanobdellota; class Nanobdellia; order Pacearchaeales; family GW2011-AR1; genus JAUSIK01. Next base: position 1,595 of record CAYHYK010000002.1, read on the forward strand.
TAGGTGTATAGTAATCATCCCAAAAAAAAATGAAACAAAAGTCGGTAAAATATAACTTGTAGGCAATTCTTTATTTCCTAATTCCAACAATCCTGCTCCAAATATAACTGGAATGGACATTAAAAAAGAAAATCTAACTGCCTTCTTCTCTTCTAGTCCTAGCAACAACCCAGAAGAAATAGTTGTCCCAGATCTTGATATTCCTGGAAGCATAGCAAAAACCTGAGCTATACCAATTAAAAAAGCATTTCTATAACTTAATTCTTTATTTTCTACCTTTAAATCCAAACTAGCAATAAATAAACACATCGATGTAATCCCAAAACCTATCGCAGTAATAAACAAGCTACTAAATGTACTCTCAATGAATTTCTCTAGTAAAAACCCTACTATTGCAGCAGGAATAGTAGAAAACGCAATTAAAAATCCCATTCTAGCGTTTTGACCTTTCCAATTTCCTCTTAATAAATCCTCTAATATATCCGTTATATCCTTGCCAAAATAAACAAAAACAGCCATAAGGGTCCCAAGATGTAAAGCTACAATAAACTCTAAAGACATTGGGTAATTAAGTAAAAAAGAAAGTAAAACCAAATGCCCATCACTAGATATGGGAAACCACTCTGTTACACCCTGCACTATTGCGATAACTATAACTTTTAAGAGTTCAAACATTATGTTTGGTCTAGATAGAGGTTAATAAAATTAATTGTACAAAATTATTTCTTTTTTCTAATTAACTTTAACAAATTATAAAACTCTTTATCTCCGTCTTTTTCATATTTTTTTGTCAATCTTTCCTTTTCTTTAAGCAGATCGTAATTAAGGAATCTCTCTAGAATGTGTTTATTAGGATATTCAGGATTTACCAATATTCTTTTGTCATATAGTATTTCTATTATTGCTTCTTTAGGAATACCTCCTAAAACAAAGTATGCGTCTCCTACTGATTCATTAGAGGATTTAATAGTTTCAGGATCTATAAAAATTGATCTTTTCTTAGATAACTTTTTAGTATCTATTGCCAAAATGCAATCTGGAGTACTATATGTCAGTAATGATCTGTTTATATTACTGAGGTAGGTTGGATATCTCTCTGAAGGATTGCCAAAAATGGCATATTCTTCTAAATTTTTAAGATTGTTTTGTCCATTTATAAGTATCCCTTTACTAATGAGGACTTTATTTCTAGGTTTAATAGGGAATAGAACCGATTTTTCTTTATCAATAATTATATATCTTTTTTTTCCGTGGAATTGTGAGAAGGGCAGATCTTCCCTATTTAGATATTTTAATATTTTCATTTCACTTTCTAGAGTTTCTTTATAAGGTTGGTCTAACCTAGAAATATCTAAACTTTCAATTTTGCACTCTTCTGAAAAATTACTTGAACTTAAAATATATTCTAGTTTTTGATGTATCTCTTTACTTTCCATGTTTTATCTCTAAACGAGAAGTATTTAAATCTTAGTATTTGTTACTATTAGATAGTTATAATAATTAATAAAGAAAAAATAAAAAAATAGTGTTAAACACCGTTTAATGCTCTGCAATCCCAACAAAGATTGCTCCTCTTCTTGCTTTTCTTTGACACCTTAGACATCATAGACCTCTCAAAGAAGTCCTCCATGCCTTTTTTCAGGTCATAGCTCAAATCGAAGAGCTCTCCACATTGGCTGCATGCTACAGGTATACCGTATTCTTGCATTGCCATACCTCGATAAAACCTTTTTTATTTAAAAACTTCATGAAAGTTAGTTATATGTTTTTCAGAACGTAATAATTTATATAGCGAGTCACTCGAACGAGACATAGCATCACTTTAAAGGAATAATTTGAATTTTTAGACAAAAAATAAATAAAAATAAACTATTTTTACCAAAAGTTTAAAAATGCTCCATTTTAATCAATATCATGATAATAATATCCCGTAAAGCAATAGATTCTACTCTAGAAGAAACAGTGAAAGCACATAAGTCTGGCAATTTGCTTTCCTTCCAAAATGGAATTATAACCAAACTAAAAAGTGAAAAACCTCACTTATCAGATTACATAAATTCTAGCCACGCTAGTCTTTTAGAAAATAAATCAATGCTAGGAGTTTTTTATCCTGCAGCATTTATGAGTGGAGCCAATCTAACTTATAGAATGATAGAGGCTCAATTAAGAATAGATCAAAAGCCATCTCCTCTTATTACTAGAAGGGATATTGAAGCATCAAATCAAGAAGCGAGTACTATTAGTCAAATGGATGTAGAAGATATTACCTTAGCTAAAATATCAAAAATTAAAAGTAAAAATCCAATATTCGGAGACTATGTATTTGGTTATATAAGCGTAGCAAAAAGCGAGGACTTATCAAGAGGTTTCGCAATAGGAGTGGTTTCGACATATTCTGTCTACGAACAAGCTCTAAAATAATTATCCATTAAGCATTTAGTTAAATCTAATCTAATTCGTCATCCAAGAGAGAGTCTTCAGATAAATCTTCTGTATTTTCCTCGTCATTTCCTACAGACATAATCTTAATCACTTCTTCCTTACACGTCCAACATAAGTACTCAGATAACTTCTTTCCTATTTTTTCTCTAGCCTCTGTTATGTCTGAGTCCTCTCCCGATAAATCATAAGACAAATCAAATAAAGTTCCACACTTCCTGCATTGTTCAGGAATTATATAATCATTTTTTGTCATAATATATACTATGCTCTAAACTATATATATTGGTGCGATTATTATAAAGTGATAAATATTTATTCTAAATAGAAAAAGTAATATAACTTACGAAATAATAACATCGCCCTTGCTCTTACAAAATTGATGAAGATTTCCTTTTCTTGTTAGAACCATTTCTTTCCATCCATTCATTTTTACATGGTTTCGAAGACTTTCTTGTGTGAGGGCTTCATGAGATCCGCACCCGAATGGTAAATCTTGTCTTCTAGGCACTCGTAACTCGCTGATAACTTCTCCCAGATTTACTAAACTTCCGAAATAGTGGGTACCTGAATAATTCAGTTCCTGGCTTCTTAAAAAGAGCCATCGGGCGCTACTACTTCCCATCTATCAAAAAAATTATAACCATAACATTCTTCTGGAGCATTAACAGGAGAATTTCTATCAGAAATTTCTTGGTCTTTACATGAAATAGGTGATGTTGCTATATTATATAAAAACCTTACATAATTTTTCAGTGTCGGTTCCATTATACTTTTTTAAAAATATTAGATTTTTTAAAGATTTGTATACTTTATTAACTAAATAATAAAAACACATCACTCAATATAAATCGCAGGTTTTCCTAGTTTAGCTTTAGAAGATTTGTTCTCTGGATCATATCTTTTAGCATCATTAACTGCAAATATTTTTACTTCCTTATTCAATTTCTTTTCCAAATAAGGAATATTATAAACTCCAACATCTTTAGGTATTGCATATAAATAAATTTTCTCTCCTTCTTTATTCTCTCTCTCCCTAATTATATTCAAAATATTTTTAATATCCTCTATAATTTGTTCCTGCATTTTCTCTTCTATCTCTAAATTTTCAGAAATTTTTGATTCATCAGCTTCAGGCCATTCTTCTAGCGAAACTAAAGACTTCTTTCCAAGTTTAGACCATAACTCTTCCGCGATATGTGGAACTACAGGAGAAATTAATTTTATCCAATTTTCTAATATCAGATTATAGAAAGCCCCTAAATCTTTTTTATCTAACTGCAATCTTGCATCCTTCACTATATTCAACATATCATAAACAACCAAACTATCATATTCTCTAAGTTGCATACCAGATATCCTATTACTAGCCTCTTTTATCAACCTATTAAACTTAGATTCCAAAATAGGTTTAACTTTTCCTTTATTTCTCTCATTTATGCATTCTAATATCTGAAAATACAATTTCTGTATGGTTCTTTTTGCATTTTTGGCTTCTTGTTCTTTCCAATCAAAACTGCCTTCTAGATTAGAGGAACTCGTCATGTAAAATCTAAATACATCCGCACCATATTCTTTTTTGACTTTTAATAAAGTTATAAGGTTTCCCTTGCTCTTAGACATTTTTTGTCCATTGCTAACAACTAGTCCATGAAAACTTATTTTTTTAGGCCAATACTTCTCTGGAAAAATCGATGCATATGCAAATATCATGAAAGATAAATGATTAGACAAATGTAACGGAAAAGTATGCCTATGATCTACAGGCATCCAATATTCATAACTTTCTTTCATTTCTTTAATTATGCTTTCTTTGATTTTTGTCTTTTTGCAAACTTCTTTTAGTTCTCCTTTATTTAAAAACAAATATTCAAATAATTCATAAGTTAAATTATCGACAGTCAACTTATTTTCTCTTATGATATTATTTATAGAATATAAAGTCATATAAATCGTAGAATCAGATAACGATTCTATAATCCATTCTTTATCGAAAGGAAGTTTTGTTCCTAGCCCTCTTTTTCTTGCACATGGTCTTTTGTCCAACCAATTAAATGTATCCTCAAACTGTTTTCTCATTTTCTCAGGAACTATCTCCATTTTAGAGAGACAATCAAAAGCTTTTTCCTTCCATCCTGGTGCATTAAAATCTAAAAACCATTGGTTATCTAAAACTGCGACTATTATTTTACCTCCACTTCTAGAAAAAGCTTCTCTTGAAACTTCATAAAACATTACAGCTTCTCCATCATTTGTCAATTTTTCTTTTAAGAATCTTTGAGCCTGAGGAACATTCATTCCAGCACAACTTCCGCAATTTTCACGCATTATTCCCTTTCTAAATACTATTTTATTTAATTCATTCTTTGCTTTTTCAAGCAATTCTTTATCTTCTGAAGATTTTACTCCAAATTGCTTCCCTATACTTTCTCCAAGATTATTTCCTAGACCATCTACCTTGATTATGTCTATAGGTTTCAACCTTTTTACTTCTTCTTTGTCCAAACTATAGGTTTTGATGAACTTATCATTTGATTGAATCTTTTTTAATTCGAATAAGTCGACAGGGTCTTCGAGTGCTGAATAGACTATTCCAGATCCTATTCCTGATTTAATAAATTCTGCTGGCAAAACATGAATATCTTTATCCATAAGAGGACCACGTACCCATTTACCAATAAGTTCTTTAGGAGATATTTCTTTTATTATTTCTGGCTGAATATATTGATACTTTATCTTTTCAACTGCTTCTCTACCAACAACCCACTTTTCATTTTTCACTTTAACTATTACATATTTTCCCATAGGATCTATCCATAAATTGGTCTGTCCGTAAAGAGCATCAGGTCTTGTTGTACCTGCCATCAGAATTAAATCAGAGTTCTTCATTTTGAATTTTATCCATATAAAGTCTTGTTTCTCAACAGGATTGGAATCTGCATCTACAATATCATCCTCACCCATGGCACTCTGATCCATAGGAGAATATAAGACGGGATACTTTGATTTAATCAAATAATTTTTTTCTTTATATTTATTAAATTGCCAATCAACCAATGATTGATGTTCAATATCTCCTGAAGTAAACTTACGTGTCCAATCAATACTTAACCCAATTTGTTTATATTCCTCAATCATTTTGGGAATAAAGAAGTCTACAATGCTTTGAGGTTCTTCAAAAGATTTAACTATTTTTTTTATTTTTTCTTTATCATTTTCATAAGCAGAAACATATCCTTCATACAATTTTATTTTTTCTTTATCCTTATTTTTTATAGCTGCAGAAATTCCTAAAACTGGCGTTCCAGTTATATGAAAAGCCATAGGAAATAAAACATTAAATCCTTCCATCCTTTTATATCTGCAATAAATGTCTGATTCAGTAACTGACCTCCCATGCCCTATATGCAAACTTCCAGAAATATAAGGATAAGGAGTTGTATAAAATAACTTTTTCTTTTTTTTATCGATTTTAGGCTCAAAAGCCTTCTCCTTCTCCCATTGCGATTGCCACTTTCTCTCTATTTTCTCAAAATCAACTTTCTTCTCTGGTTCCATTTATTAGTCTGGTTTAGAACAAATTTAAAGATTTCTATCAATTAAAAAGAATCATCTAAATTCTTTATTAGTCCTTTCTTCTTAAGTTGATAAGCAGCATTAGGAGGATACTGAAATACTATATCTGCCTTATAATCATCATCTGGCCATGGTTGAATCAATACTAAATCTCCTGCTCTAAGCCAAAACTTTCTTTTGTACCTTCCAGGAACTCTACAATTTCTTACTTTTCCATCACTAGACTTCACTTCCATCCTATTTCCCCCCAGTCTCTGTATAATTTTACCTATATGCTCTCCCTGCCTAGGTAGTTTTATCCTTATAGGTGCCTCTACAGTTTCCTTACCGTCATGTTTTTTCGGGGCAGGATCCACTACTTCCTCAAAATCTCCAAATTCATCCTTCATGCTAAAGTTTAGAATACCTCCTTTTTAAGGGTTTTGTGCTTAAAAAATTAAAATTTATCTACCCTTTCCAGAATTAATAATAATCACTTTACTAGTATTCTCAATTTTTAGTTTTTTTAAAACTCCATAAACTACTGCACTAGAAGGCTCTGAATTAAAGTACTTTCTAAAAGTTTCATAAGCCCTTCTTATTTCGCTCTCATCTAATTTTATTATTTCACTTCTCTTTCTTATTTTCATGGGAGGAATCCAAATAGCAGATAACTTATCAGCAAAACTTTCCTCTTTATTTTTAGGACTAACTCCTATTAAATTTGTTTTCATGTTATCTTCTTTAATTCCTTCATATAATCCTCTAAAAATCTCTCCACTACCTATTGGACAAATAATATAATCAGGTTTTTCTTTCTTTATTTCCAAAATTATATTTTTATAAACTTCAGAAAATCCATTAGTTACATCCCATATAACTTCTTGTTCATTTTCCCTAGCTAAAGAAATTAATTCTTCTGATTTTAAAATTCTCCTAGAAAGATCAATTTTAATTAAACTAGATGAATATTTTCTTAACTTTAGCTCAATTTTTTTATCTATGTTATTATCGACCACACAAGTTACCTTAATGTTGCTTCCTTCTGAAAATCTTGATAAAGAATAACCGAAATTGCCTGAAGTTATCAAGACTAATTTATCCACCCCAGAAATAATTGCTTTCTTGATTATCTCCTCACTCTTTCTATCCTTAATTGTTCCAAATGGATTTTTACTTTCATCTTTTACTAATAAATTAGGCATATTGGTCAATTTACAAAGAGAGAAATTTTTTATTAAAGGAGTATTTCCTGATTTATGTTTCATACCTTAATTAAAAGATCGACTCTTTTAAATTCTATGCATAAAATATTAGTTTGGATAGAACTTTGGTTCATATTCTTTAAATACATAGCAAAAGTAATTTAAACATGAAAAAGATATTTATGGAATTTTTTAAACCTGATTGGAAGAAGATTCTTGTTTTATCTTTGTTTATAGGTATTGCTCTTGGAGGAAGTATCCAGGCTTGGGCTTTCTCTGGAGATGAAGCAGGAATACCAAAACCCGCTTTGTATGACTTTCTTGCTCCTTTTCCACTATGGCCTTTATGGATGATGTCAACTTTCCCTCTTCTTACGATTGAAAATATTTTATATTCTCTTTTTGGATCAAGTTATTTTTTACAACAATATAGTTATTTATACTGGAGTATTCAGACAATTTATTTTTATTTAATCAGTTGCTTTATTATATTGATAGGTAATAAATTTAATAATACTTTAAAAAACTCTCCTAGAACTTTTAGAAAAGGATTGATAATTTCTTTTCTTATTTGTACTTTTTGCTTTGTGATTATTACTTTGGTTTCTAGAATAATCTCTCCTCTTTTCTCTTTTGATCAAGGTTATGTTAGTGCTTTAGCTTTCTTTATTTTATCTTCAGCACCTTTATGGTTTTTGATAGTAAATAGCATTGGAATAGTAAAAATTAAAGATAAAAATATTAGAAAAGGAATGAGCTGGGGTTATTTATGGATTTTTTTAATTCCAATAATATGGATGATTTTTACTTATGTTGCAGTAGCTTATCATTAATGCCAAACCTTAAATATATATTTCTTTTACTTATAAAATGATCAAAGGACAATTTAGTACAGAAGGAGTTTCATCTAATTCAACTGAAGCATTTAGTTTATGTGAAAAGTCAAGGTTAGGAGAGAAAGTCGGTGGGAAAATAGAATATCTTTTTGTTGAAGCATTATTCCTAATGGAACAACAAAAGATGGAAATATTTCAGGCAAAAAACAAGCTCAATTTTGAAAATATTCTAAAAAAAATTAAAAAAATAGATAAAAATATAGAAACCAAACTTATAGTTTATAGAGACTTGAGAAAAAAAGGATACATTGCAAAAACCGCCCTAAAATTTGGAGCTGAATTCAGAATATATGATCGCGGTATAAAACCTGGACAAGACCATGCAAAATGGATTATGCACATAGCAAAAGAAAATGAAAATCTAAAATGGCATGACTTCGCTGCCAAAAATAGAATTGCCCACTCCACAAAAAAGAATCTTCTTCTAGCTATTGTAGATGAAGAAAAAGATGTTAGTTATTATGAAATCTCCTGGAAAAGGCTCTAAATATTATTTAATTTTTCTCTTAGTTCTTTGTATACTTCAATTGACAAATAAAATCCCAGAGATATCATTTCATCAATATATTTTAAAGCATCATGTTTTGAAATAACTTTCTTATTCATCAAAAGAATAAGTAAATATATTGATCCATGATAGTCTACTTCATTAAATTCTGCAAGAAGACTTGCTTCGTTATCATCTATAATAGCGACAGCCTTAATTTCTTTTGCTAAGGAGATCACATCCACGTCCGCCAAACTTAATTTTCCATAATTTTCCAGTCTTTCCTTTGGATTTTTTATAGTTAATTCATTTGTCTTTATCAAATTTTCAATATATTTTACTTCAGGTTCGCCCCGTGAATATCCATTTTTAATTACCTCATTATATACTTCTTCTGGAATGTATTTATTTCCTTCAATATGTTTTAACTTGTCAAGAACTTTTAACTTTCCTAGGTAAATCAAACAAGAAGAGTCGAGTACAAAACTCATTTTAATGTTTGTATATCCTTTCTTACTATCTTATCACTTACCCATTGAACTTTAGCTTTCTTTACTTCTTCCATAAAAGCCCATATATCTAAACCTGCTATTTCTGCTCCTTTTGACAAACTCACTTTTTTTTCAGATAACAATACAAGAGCATACTCTACTCTCCATTCCTCAGCAGCCTTAAAAAGCAATTTTCTTATAGCCGATGACTTTTCAAGATGTTCAACTTTCATATATTCCCGAATTATCTTCTCAAGTTCTTTGGGAATTTTAGCTGACACTGTTATTTCTGTCATTGGTATACTATGTATACCTGGTATATAAAGTTTACCTTATAACAATTAAAGCACAACAAGATTTATAACAAAAAGGGCTTAGAATTTATCATGATTCCTATGACCCAGCAAAAAGAGAAAATCTTATCTCTAATAAAATTAAAAGGCCCTTCCCTTCCAGTTCATATAGCTAAAGGTATCGGAGTTCAGCCTTTATTTGCAGGAGCTTTCCTCTCAGAACTCTATGCCGACAAAAAAATCAAAATAAGCGATATGAGAGTTGGCTCTTCTCCCCTTTATTATATTGAAGGTCAAGAATCAATGTTAGAAAATTATGTAGAACACCTAAATATTAGAGAAAGAGAAGCTTTTCTAGCTCTTAAAAAAACAGGAGTTTTAGGAGATGAAGTTCTAACTCCTGTAATGAGGGTTGCAATAAGAGCAATAAAAGATTTTGCCATTCCCATAAAAGTAAAATTAGATGAAAAAGAAGAAATATTTTGGAGATATCATCTGTTAAGTGAAGATGAATCAAAAACCAAAATTCAAGAAACATTAAATCCTATCTTAGTAATTAAAACTCCTAATATAATCACTCCAAAAATTCAAGATCTTCCAGAAAAACTTCCTCAAGTCGCTATAGAAATAAAAACTCCCCTTATAGAAAAAGATGAAATAGATAGCATAGAAGATAAGAAAATAAAAATTAAGAAAGAAACAAAAAAGAAGTTAATAGAATTTGCCTTCCCTTCAAAAATAAAAGAATATTTACTCGCAAAAGAAGTAGAAATATTAGAAAGTATTCTTGAAAAGAAAAAAGAATTTGTAGGAAAAATAAGAATAGATACTTTATTCGGAAAACAAGAATTCTATCTAGTAGTAAAAGATAAAAAAAGTGTAAGTGATAATGATCTTGTGTTAGCCTTGCAAAGCGCTCAGAGTCTAAAAATGCCTGCATTAATAATGTCTCCTGGAGAACTAAATAAAAAAGGTCAAGAATATATAAAAGACTGGAAAAATCTTATTAAGTTTGAAAAAATATCGATTTAAGTTCAAAGAGTTTAACTCCTAGTCTATCCAAAGCAAACTTTTAAAAAGCCAAAGAATTGAAGTAAACTATGGGAAGAATAAAATCAATCATGGTAAAAAGGGCTGCAAAACAGCTTCTTGATGATGAACACATATTTAGTGATAGCTTCAACCATAATAAAAAATTACTAGGAAACACTATGCCTTCAAAGCCTATAAGAAATAGAATTGCAGGGTATATAGCAAGATTAATAAGAGCACAAAAGAATCCTAAAGTCAGAAAGAAAGTAGCACTTCCTACTGAAGAAAATACATATAACAAAGAAGATTACTGACTTTCAATTAATTTGTTAATTTTTCCTTCTATCCTTTTCAAGCGATCCTCAATCTTATAAAGTTGCTTCCTTTTTATCCTGTTATTTATTAAAATTATAACTTGGAACACAATCCATAAAATAATAACTATTCCCACAGCCTGAATCCAGAGACCTACTTGCCCTACTTCTTTTAGAACTTCAGCAATTACACTCTCTTCAACTGCCATTAAATTATATACAGAATAGAGTTTATAAAGGGTTCTGGTTTGATAAATTTATGGCTGTGTAATTCAGTGGTAGAATGCATGTCTCATAAGCATGATGTCGGGAGTTCAATTCTCCCCACAGCCATTTTTTGTTCAAAAATTTCTAGCCATATATTTATTAATTATATCTATTCTCTATATCAATGACTAGAGTAAAAACTGGAGATTTGGATGAATCCAGAGAATTTACCAAATTAACTTTTGCAAAATCAATAATCTTCTTTTTTGATGTTTTTCTAGCCTTCATGATTATAATCGGAGCCTCTTTTTTAATAAAGAGTGAAATTGGTAGGGTAGGACTTAGTTTTGGATTCATTATGTTAATAATTACTTTAGTTCTAAGACTAATGAGAAAGTGGTAAACTAAGCAATCATTCTTAATCCATCATCTTCCTTTCTAGGAATAATGTGTATGTGAGCATGCATTACCACTTGGCCTGCAGGTGAAAGATTATTCATTACTATATTAAATCCATCTCCAAGTTTCTTATCCATTATTTCAGAAGACACTTTCTTAGCTATGGATATCATTTCCTCAGAAAGTTTATTCGGTATATCTAGAATAGTAACGTAATGTTTCTTAGAAATTATTAAAGCGTGTCCCCTAGATTTTGGATTTTTATCTAAAATAGCATAAAAATTATCACTCTCTGCCAAAAAATCAGATTTCACTAAACCCTTTGATATTTTGCAAAATACGCAATTTTTATCAGTCATTCTAATTAAAAGTTAATAATGTTTTTATACTTTATGAGCTACTAGAATAGATGAATGAAAAAGAAACAATAGCTAATAGGATAAGTGAACAATATAGAGATAATATGTTAAGAGATATGCTAGAACTTAGGGAAGAAAATTTAAGAAACATAAAGCAACAAGCCCAGCTCTATCAACAAAAAATAAGAAATGGATACTTGCCTCCTTCCAGAATAATCATTAGATAAGATTATTTTTTATAATTTGGGGAAGAATTTTATTCTTTATTATAGGAGAAAGTATACTTGAATCATCTGTCATTCTAAACCATATCTGTTCTTCTATCTCTTCATTTGGAGAAGGGTTACCCTCTACTTTGCCTAAATAAACTTTCATTGATATGATAGTATTTGGTTCATTAGCTGCAATATCCTCAAATTCTCCAAAAAATTTAATTGTTTCAGGAATCAAATCACATTTATGTTCTTCTCTTATCTCCCTTATCAAACATTGTTCTATTGTTTCATTTAATTCTGGTTTTCCACCAGGCATTAAAAATAGTTTAGTTCCATACTTCCTATTTATCAAAAAAGAATTTTCTCCTAAAATTATTAACCCATATTTTATTATTTTATTCATTAAATTAAGAAAAAGATCTACTATAAAAATTTTCCTTCAGTATCTGTCTATTAACTTCTTCTCTCTTAAAATCCGCAAATAAAAATCCTAATAATGAACGCCTTTCTTTCTGATAAGTCAAAGCTGTACAAAGATCAATAATCTCTTTTGAAAAACCGCTCCTCTTATTATATAATGGCATAGGTATCCTCGTAAATAAAGATCTACTAGCTGTTTTCTCATCAGGAATTCTAGCTATAACTGGAATTTCTGTCGTCTCTTCTATCTCTTTTAATTTCAATTCATAAGAAGGATCTCTAATCTTATTTAATATCATTCCTGCTATAGGTCTGCCTCTTTGTTTAGCAAGTTTAGCAGCTTTCATAGAACAATATAAAGTGGGATAATCAGGAGTGGAAACAATAAATAAGTGATCAGCAGCAAGCATTGTAGACAAAAGTTCTTCATTCATTGATGGAGAAGAATCAAGTATAATAAAATCATAATCATCTTTAACAATTCTTAGTTTATCACGTAATTTCAAAGGATTAAAAACAAGTTGTGAAGAATAACTTCCTGCAATTAAATCTACTCCAAACCTATTATATATCGCTGATTTAATTCTGGATTTATTAGCTAATACATCATGAATCGTTTTATCAGGAGACAATAAATCCATATGAATCCCTAAATTAGGAGCTGAATAATTAGCATCAACCAAAAGAACTTTTTTTCCAAAATGATTTACTAAAGATGAAGCCAAAGACGAAGCTAAAGTAGTTTTTCCCACTCCTCCCTTTATAGAAACTATTCCAATTGTCTTAGGCATAATAATAAAAAAGATGTAAGAACTTTAAAAATCTTTCAACATCTCTAGTTTTCTCCTTATTGTTTCTACCTCTTGTTCCAGAGTAAGGGCTGCTTTATCCTCAATACTTAACGCTATATTTTCATTCTTCGGCTTAGGTCTTTTAATTAACCCTCCCATTTTTGTATGAGGTAATATTTTATCAAGAATTTCAAGTTGCTCCTTAACTTCATCAACTTTTTTCTTCAGTACTATTTTTAGTGCTAATTCTTCATTTCTTAATTTCTTATAAGTCCTTATCCTTCTAATAAAACCTAGCATTCCCAGTTCAGTTTTAAGAAGATTTTTTTCTCCATATAAACCCTCCCTTCCAGAAAATTTCACATATTCTAAAGACATTTTATCACCCTAGTAGTAAAGCAAATAGCATTTATAAACTGATCGTCTGACTAATCAACTTTTTCAAACAAGTTTATAGCTATATCATTTATTTTAGTTTTAATCTCATTTAATTCTTTATCCCACAAACTAAGTTCCTGATCCTCTCTCATTTTTACATCTCTTATTTTTCTCAGTAATGCATCCACATCAGTTAACTTCTGTTGAGCATCATACAACGCTTTTCTAGCAGAATAAAATTTATCCAATTTAACAAAAATATCTGAATTCTTTCCTCTACCTCTAGATGAATCATCTCGATCATAGACAGGAGCAGGTGGCTCTTCAATTCTTCTTCTCGGATAATTCTTCACAGGCGGCAAAGGTATACTCTCTACAACCTTTTCCTCTTCATCATATTGACTAACTTCTTCATTTTTCATAGAAGGCTGCCATTCTTCCATTTCCACAGCCGCAAATTTAGCTTCTCCACTCGCCCCGACTCTTTCCAAAGTTTCATCAGAACCCACCGCATCCTTAATTGCTGCCTGAGAAAATCCCTTATCACTTAAAGAATCAGGAAAAGAAGGAAGCTCATGTTTCTCAGCAGGTAAACCATCATGATTGTCATCATAATCGGAAGTTGAGTCAGGAGACTGTTCAAAAAAAACAGGATTTCTATAAGCTGGCAAATCCGGCAATAACTTCTTATCCTCTTTTTTATTCCAAAACATACTCATTTGTTACAAAATTGATTTATATAGATTTATATTAATTAACTAGGGACAACAAAAATACCCCTGTAAAAACCTCTCTCTATCCAAAACGAAAAGTTTTTAATTGGACTTTAACTACCACCTCCTAGGAACTCACTAATTTTGAAAATGAAAATGAAAGAAAAAGACAATAAAATAGACAACACCGAAGATTTAATTAAAGAAATAGCTAACGAAATCGTAGGAAAGATTGGTAGCAAATTAGTAGAAATACTTTACAAAAAAAAGAACACCAATGAATTTCTCATAGCCAAAAAATTAGGATTAACAATAAATCAGACTAGAAATTTATTATATAAATTAACAGATAAAGGACTTGTTCATTTTATAAGAAAAAAAGATAGTAAAAAAGGTGGATGGTATATTTACTTCTGGACCCTCAATGAAAAAAGATCTCTCCAGCTCTTAAAAGAACAGAAAATAATCAAAATTAATGAAATGAATTCTAGATTGCAAAAAAGAAAAAATGATAGACATTATTATTGCCCAGCTTCAGGATTAGAATATAACGAAGAAGAAGCGCTAGAAAACAATTTTATTTGTCCCGAGACAGGGGAGGTGCTCCAATTAAAAGATAGCAAGGAAGAAGTTGACAAATTAGACATAGAAATATCCAAATTAAAGATAATAGTTGAAGAGTTAGAGATTAATTTAAGCACTATGGAAACCAAAGAAAAGAAAGTAAAAGAAAAAAGAATAATAAAAGAAGAAAAAATTAAGAAAGCTGAAAAAGATGCCAGAAGAAAAAAATTGAAAAAAGAAAGAGATAAATTAAAAAAGAAAAACCCTCTCGAGAAAGTTGAAAAAAAATCCCTTAAAAAGTCTAAAAAGAAACAATAATGAAAGTTAAAAATAATAAAAGTCAATTTTTTGATTGGCTTTCAGAAATTTCTGTAGTAACTCAATTGATAATAATAAATGTAGTTTTTTCTCTAGTTAGTTTTGTTATTTTTGCATATGAAAAAATAGATTATATTGCACTTAAACCTACAAATATAATAAAGGGAGAGTATCTTTGGACATTATTAACCCATATGTTCGCTCATGGAAGTCCAATGCATCTTTTTATCAATATGTTTGTTTTATTTTCCCTAGGAGGTCTAAGCGAAAAAATAATAGGCAAAAAGAGATTTTTCTGGTTTTATCTTATATCTGGGCTATTTGCAGGAGTACTCTCCTTCCTACTTTCAATAAATTTTGGACAAACAGAGATAGGTTCAAGAATATTTGGTAGTCCAGATGCATTTATGGTAGGTGCCTCTGGAGCCATTTTCGCCATAGCAGGACTCTTCGTAATGCTCCTGCCTAAACTGAGATTTATGATAATTTTTCTCCCATTCTTTTCCCTCCCCGCCTATATTATGGTTCCTCTAGTTCTGCTTATAACTTGGGTCGCAACTATCATGGGGAATTTCCCTATAGGCAATGTTGCCCATTTTGGAGGATTTCTGGCAGGTCTTACATATGGGTATTATTTAAAAACTAAGTATTCTAAGAAAGTATTGCTATTAAGAAAAATGTTCAGATGAAAAAGATAAAAAAAGGAATTCCTATGAATAAAAAGGAAAATACATATTCCTATCTCAAGGAGTCACTAAGTTCTATAAAAATAATTATAGTTATATTTGTAATAAGTATTTTATTTGGATTTATCAACGCTTCTAACATGCCTCAGGTCAAAGATCTACTAAGAGAGATAATAGATCAAACTTCGACTCTTTCAGGCCTCGATTTGATAATTTTCATTTTTATAAACAACACTGTAAGTTCTTTCCTAAGCCTTATACTTGGAATATTTTTAGGAATATTTCCCCTTATAACTACAACATTTAACGGAATAATTTTGGGATACGTAATGAATAAAACAGTAGTTGCTGTAGGATTCCTAGAACTATGGCGTCTCTTCCCCCATGGAATATTTGAACTTCCTGCAGTATTTATCTCTCTTGGTCTAGGTCTAAACCTTGGTTTAGGATCTATAAAGAATTACCTAAAAGAAAATAAAAAAAATCTCACTTTAAAAATACTGGGAATACTCTCTCTTTTCCTAGCTCTTTTTGGAATAATGCTTCTAAGGTTATCTCTAAACATAATAAAAACAAACGCGTCTATTGCCCTACCAGGTTTATTATTCAGTATTGTCCTCTTGACCCCATTTATATCTCTATTCTTCGTAGTTAATAAAAAAGTAAGAGATTTTAACATCAAAAAAATAATGAAATCACTAAAGATATTCTTTACTCTAGTAATTCCACTTCTAATTATTGGAGCAGTAATAGAAGGTCTCTTAATAACAATTCTTTAATGCTATAGCAAAAGACTGAAGTAATTCTCCAAAATAACTTAAAATTCCTGAACTTTAGTCCTGTTGCTTGAAGATGGATTTTCCTGCTAGCCACAAAACCTTTTCTTGGTTTTGTGATTTTATAGAAATCTTTTAAACCCCTGCTTACTAACACTTACAATGGAATTATCTGAAAAAGCTATAGAAGAAATAGATTCCTCAAAAGAAGAAGAAAATCTCAAAAAAATAGAAGCTGCCCTTTTCATAGCAGGAAGATTTCTAACTATTCAGGAATTAATCGCATTAACAGACGTAAATCCGATTCTATTAAAAAAAACACTTATAGATCTTCAAGACAAATATAAAAATGCAGGGATTGAGATAGTACAGAGGGAAAACTCATGGAAAATGGATGTCTCTGCGGAATATACTTATCTTGTTAACAAGTTAGCTACTGGCTCTTCAGAATTTTCTAAAGCTGAACAGGAAACACTTGCAATAATTGCATACAAACAACCAATAAAACAATCAGTTCTCATAAAAATTAGAGGAAATAAAGCTTACGATCACATAAGAAAATTTGTAGACCTTGGACTAGTATCCAAAAAGAAAATAGGCCATACTGCAGAACTAAACCTCTCGGAAAATTTCTATGACTATTTTCATGTAAACAAAGAGGAAAAATGAGCATAATAGATATAATCTTTTTTTTCTATATGTTTATAGGATTATACATGCTGAGTTTATTCTTCTTTATATATTTCCCAAATAAAAAAAATCTTTATGCATATCCTCCATCTAAACTAGAGCCTGTGAGCATTGTAATGCCTTGTTATAACGAAGGAGAACATATAGAAGAAGCTATAGAATCTCTTCTTCAGTTAGACTATCCGTCAGAAATGTTAGAAATAATAATAGTAGATGATAAATCAACAGATAACTCAGTAGATATAATAAAAAAATATATTTCTAAGCATAAAAACGTTAAACTAATAGTTAATAAAGAGAATTCAGGAGGAGCTGCAGAACCCACAAACATAGGTATAAGAGCATCAAAATATGATTATGTGGCTGTAGCAGATTCTGACTCCTCCCCAGAAAAAGATGCCCTAAAAAAAATGATTGGATTCTTGCAACAAGAAGAAAAAGTAGCCGCAGTTACTTGCGCCATACTCTCTAAAAAACCACAAACTTTCATGCAAAAACTACAATCAATAGAATATCAAGTAATAGGATTTAACAGAAAATTGCTTGACCTTGTAGATGCAGTTTACGTAACTCCGGGTCCATTTGCACTCTACAAAAAAAGAGTTCTATTAGAAGTAGGATTATTTGATAAAAAAAATCTTACCCAAGATATTGAAATAGTCTGGAGATTGATGTCACACGGGTACAAAGCAAGAATGTGTCTAGCCGCAAAAACTTACTCTGCAACACCTAAAAAATTTAAAGAATGGTACAAACAAAGAGTTAGATGGAACATAGGCGGAACTCAAACTCTAATTAAATACAAAAACTTTCTATTTAGAAAAAAAATGCTTGGAGCATTTATAATTCCATTCTTTAGTTTCTCTCTATTTTTAGGATTATTTGGTCTTTCCATATTCTCTTATCTCTGGACAAGAAGACTTATGACTTCTTATTTATCCACAAAATACTCTATCTACGCGAGTTCTACAATCGTTCGATTCGAAGATTTAACATTTGCACCTTCGATATTAAATTTCTTTGGAGCAGCACTTTTCTTCCTTGGAATATCTTTCACTTATTTAGGATTAAGTGTAATGAAAGAGAACTCTCAGAAAGACAAGAATGTTTTTAATGTCTTATTTTATATAATAGTATACCTGGCAATATATCCAACTATAATGATTACAGGTCTGTATAAACTCTGGAGAAAAAAATACTCATGGTAAACTCAAAAAATGCATTCTGGCAGGCATTAGTATTTACACTAATAATATTTCTATTCGGATTTGCATTTGGTTTTTTCATTGAACAAGGTAGAACCGAGACACTAGAATTAGAAATAATAAATTCAGAAATAAACACATTCGATGAGCAACTAAGAAATAGAATAGGAGAAAAGTTTGATATAAACTGTGAAGAATCTATAGAGAGCACATTTAGATTCGCAGATAGAATTTATTTGGAAGCACAAAAACTTGAAAAATACGACTCTTCCAATAAATTTAAAGACACTCTCAAGATTTTACATAAAAAATACGACTTGTTAAGACTTCTATTATGGACAGAGAGTATAGAACTAAAAGAAAAATGCAATAATAGCTTTCATACAGTTGTATACTTCTTTGAATACGATACCAAAAGTATAGATGTAAAATCCAAACAAACATTTTATAGTAGAATATTAATCGATATAAAAGAAAAATATCCTCAGAAAGTACTACTTATCCCTATAGCTTCAAACCTCGAGCTAGAGTCAGTAAATCTCTCTCTTAAACCATTTGACATAAAAAGTTCTCCAACAATATTAATAGATGAAAAAAAATTAGTAGATAATATAGTGACCTTTGAAGAAATAGAAAAATTTATTTTAGAGAATACTCCCTCAGAGAAAATAAAACTCAATTAAAAAAGAACATAATAGAGAATAATAAACAATAAAAACCCCGAGTTTTTAAGTCTTATATGGAACCATGGTACTCAGGAGCTAACCCTGAAATAGTTGAGGCGATAGAAGAAGGAAAAATAGTTCGCGTACATGAATCTTATGCAAAAAAGGAAGGTCTTCTTATCATAAGAAAAGCAGAAGTTAAAAAAGAAGTTAAAAAAAAGCCTGAAGAACCTGAAAAACTCTACTTTGAAGACTTTAGGAGACCCCTAAATTGGAAAAATAGTCAAGTTGTAGCCGAATTATCTAACAATTTCAATTGGGAAATATCTAAAAGAAGAAAAGAACTTGGGCTTACAAGAAGACAATTAGCTAAAGCAATAAATGACACAGAAAACAACATAAAAATGCTCGAAAATGGGGCACTCCCAAAGAATGATTTCATCATTATAAATAAAATTCAGTCATATCTCAACATAAATCTCAGAAAAGACAAAAAAAACTTTTCAGGCTCAGCAAGATCTCTAATAACCGAAAAACCTGCAGAAGTTAAAAAAGAAAATCTAGGAGAAAAGAAAGAATCAGAATCCACCCATTTCCTTGGTGATGATATAGAAATAATAGAATAGAAATACTTTTATATAACAAGTCCCATTTCTAATTATGTTATATCCAAAAGACAGATTAAAAACAAAAATTGAAACAATTTTCAGAATAGTGCGTTCGGAATACTGCTCAGCCGGTCAAGAAATAGATTCTGTATCCATCTCTGAAAAAAATATCGAAGAATTAATAAATAAATTAGAAAATAAAGAAATAAGGATAAGCCGTGAAAAATCCGTTAAAAAAGTAAAGGGTCCGGAAGGTTATATTCCATTTCCTGCAGTCTTAGATCAAAAGCTCTTTCCAGTTGAAATCTATAAGCTTGATTCAGTTAATCATAGATTAACAATCGAAATTAAAGATTATGACAATTCTAGTGGATTCAATCCCGAAAGAATAGGTGGAATGTATCATAAAGAAGCAGGGGTTGAATGCATTATTAGATACGAAGGAACGTATGAAGAAGGAAAAGTTACAGAAACAGTAAGAAAAATTCTGGGAGAATTCTATCAGCCACCTGCCTCTTTTCCTAAAAGGCTCCTTGAAAAGGAAGCAGCTAAAATAAGCTTCCCAAAAAGCTTATAAACCCAAAAAAACCCCTTCTCATATGAATATTGAAATAGTCCAAAGCGAAAAAAACAATATGGAACTTAAGATAGATAATCAAACTATAGCTGAAATCATGAGAACCTATCTTAATACTCAAGAAGTAGAATTCGTTGCATGGAGAAAAGAACACCCTACAAAGCCATTAATAATGAAAATTCAAACTACAAATAAAACTGTTAAAAAAGCAGTTTCAGATGCAGTATCTGCAATAAAAAAAGACCTTGATAAAATATCTATGGGTCTAAAAAGTAAATAGTTAACTTTATTAACTGAAAATATATAATATAAAATATACTATACATTATAAGGAGGTGAATATGACATTTAAAAGTGTGTGCGAAGCTATCATAGCAGTTATAATATTAGTGTTTGCTTTGGCCTTCTGGTCTAGCGCATGGACACAATGGGTAATTGTAATCGCTGCAATCGTGCTATTAATTCATTCATTAACCTGTCACAAGTGTTTTGGAAGACATGATATGATGATGAATTCAAAGCCAGCTTCAAAAAGAAGAAGATAAGCAATAAATTTAATTTATAATTATTTTTATATATACTATTTTGTTTATCTTTATATGACAAAAATATCCACCGGTTCATACGATCTAAACACCTTCCTACATGGAGGGTATGAAACCGACATAGTAACAGTAATATATGGCCCATCGGGATCTGGCAAAACTAATTTCTGCCTTCTAACTGCCGTATCACAAGCCAAAAAATCAAACAAGATAATCTATATAGATACTGAAGGGGGTTTCTCTGTAGAAAGAGTAAAACAATTAGCGCCAGAAAACACAGATGAAATTCTAAAAAATATAATTCTTCTCAAACCTACAAATTTCAATGAACAAAAAGAAGCATTCAAAACTCTTCTAAAATACCTCAAAGATGAAGTCTCTTTAATAATAGTAGATGGTCTAACAATTCTATATAGGATAGAATTCGCAACAGCCAGAAACGGCTCTAATAAAAATAATGAAGAAATGCGAAAAGTAAATTCAGAACTAGTAAATCAAATAAGAACTCTTGCAGAAATTTCAAGAAAAAGAGAAATTCCCGTTATAATCACAAATCAAATCTACAATTGGGAAGATGAAAAACGTATGGTTGCTGGAGATATTCTAAAATATTGGAGTAAATGTCATTTAGAACTCTCTCATGATAAAGGAAAACGTACTCTCCATGTAAAGAAACATCGCTCCCTTCCTGAAAAATCTCTCGATTTTCAAATCATAAATGAGGGTATAAAGAAAAGAGGCTGGCTTTAATATTTTCTAACTTCCTCACCTAAATATTTCTTTAAAGAATTATATTCAATACTACCCAAAAAAGATGAGTCCAAATAGGCATCAACCTTGTTATATTCCCAAAAGTTCAGCCTCATTTTTAACTTCTGTCCCTCTTGAACAGCGTACTCTAGTCCTAAATCCTTCATAAACTTTACTTCTTCTTTATCATCCAATATACCATCCTCTCCGGAAGCCCTGTAAAAAGATCTTCTAATTAAATCTTTAGTTCTCCTACCATTATTTATATTATTTTCAATGCCTCCGACAGCAATAAGTGAGGCCATAGAAAATCCTATACCTACAAGGATTTTATCATAAAATGTTAATTTACGCATATAAAAAATAATTTTATTATACTTATAAACTTTTATATAATCATATTTGCTATTTAATAAATGCAATACTCACAATTCGTAGAACTTTATGAATCCTTGGCAAAAACTCCAAAACGTCTAGAAAAAACATCGATCTTGGCTGAATTTCTAAAAAAACTAAAATCCCACGGAAAACCTCAATGGATATATCTTCTAAAAGGTCGTGTTTTCCCAGAATATGATCCCAGAGAATTCGGAATATCTGATAAAATAACAATAAAAGCTATTTCAAAATCTTCGGGAGTTTCAGAATCAGAAATAATGAGGAAATACAAAAAGATCGGCGACATAGGAGATCTTGCTGAATCTTTAGTAGCAAAAAGAAAACAGTCCACTCTTTTCTCATCTAAACTCTCTACCGAAAAAGTATTTGAAAATTTAAAAAAATTAGTTGAAATCCAAGGCCATGGTGCAGTTGAAAAAAAACTTAATCTCTTATGTGAAATTTTAAATTTCGCTTCAGGAAAAGAAGCTAAATTTATTGCTCGTACTCTTTTAAACGATCTTCGTGTAGGTATGGCTGATGGAGTCATCCGTGATTCTCTGGCATTAGCTTTTTTCAAAGATCAGCCTGAAATGATAGAAAAAATAGAATATGCCTATGACTTAGTAAACGATTATTCTTTAGTATTTGAAACTGCATCAAAAGGAAAAAAAGATTTAGAAAAAATAACTATCATTCCAGGTCGCCCAATGAAAGTAATGCTCCCAATAAAAGTTACAGATATAAAAGAAGCATTTAGAATATGTGGAATTCCACTTGCAGTTGAACATAAATACGATGGCTTCAGAGTATTAATTAACAAAGACGAAAAAGGTAACATATCTTTATTCACAAGACGTCTCGAAAATGTAACTTCACAATTTCCTGATGTTGTAGAAACAATAAAAAAACACGTTAAAGCCTCTTCCTTCATCCTCGATTCAGAAGTTGTTGGCTTTGATCATAAAACTAAAAAATATCTTCCATTTGAAGCGATAAGTCAAAGAATAAAAAGAAAATATGATATCGATAAACTACAAAAGAATCTTCCAGTTGAAATTAATGTTTTTGATATTTTATATTACAACAATAAAGCAATAGAAAATCTTACATTTAAAGAAAGACGTTCTATTCTAACAAAAATAATAAAAGAAGAATCATATAAAATACGTCCTTCAATGCAGATAGTTACTTCAAAAGAATCTGAAGCTCTAGAATTCTATAAAAAAGCTCTCAAAATAGGAGAAGAAGGAATAATGTTAAAAAAACTAGATGCTCCCTATCATCCTGGCCGTCGTGTTGGTTATATGGTTAAAATGAAGCCAGACTCCGCAGAATTCGATCTTGTAATAACTGGAGCCGAATATGGTTCAGGAAAAAGAGCAGGCTGGCTCACATCTTACATAGTTGCCTGTAAATCTCTGGACAACGGCTTTTTAGAATTAGGTAAAGTCTCAACAGGTCTTAAAGAAAAAGAGGAAGAAGGAACAACTTATGAAGAAATGACAAATATTCTCAAACCTCTCATTATGGATGGAAAAGGAAAAGAAGTAAGGATAAAACCAAAAATAATAGTAACTGTAAAATATCAAAACATTCAAAGATCTCCTTCGTACTCTTCAGGTTTTGCTCTCCGTTTCCCAAGAATAACTGCCTTCAGACCAGAAAGAGGAATTCATGATATAGCTACAATAAAAGACATTGAAAAAGAAGTAAAAGTAATAAGATCAAATGTATCAGGTCTACAATAAAGTCTGAACCATATTTGTTCTATCTTCAATCATCCCTTTATTTTCTCTAGTTTCTCCTAAAGCATAATCTAAGGCTTTAGAATAAAGTTTCTTCTGTGCTTCATCCCTTCTATCAGAATCAAGTACATCAAAACTCTTTCTTCCGAAAAATAATAATCTTCTACGATAATCATAGGAAGAAAATAATATATAATGTCCACTTGTAAGTTCAGCATCAAATTCAACCAAGCGATCTCCTGTTTCATTAGTTACAATATATCTACCAAGAACTTTGTCCTCTTCTCTCTTAATAACAATTTTCTCCATAAACAATAAAACAAAAATTAATATATAAACATTCTCGTTCTAAAAAATCTATTCAGATTCTTCAAGATCTTTAATTTTTTCAGAAACACCTTTAGATTCATTATCTAAATCTTCTTTGTACTTTCTAAGAAGTTCTACTTTTTCTTTCTTTGTAAAGAAATTTCTATCAGCTCCTGAATCGCTATAACATTGTCCATAACAGTTCATTTTTCTACATCCTCCTTTCAATTGAATATCGCATATCTAACATATAATGAATAACTATATAAACATATCGGTCATACGATATATATGCATAAATTATTAAACTTTAAAGAATACAAATAAAAATGAAAAAAGAAGAATGCTGCGACATGCGTGGAATGTTATCTTTCCTTATACTATTTCTAATATCTAAAAAACCGATGCATGGACAGGAATTAGCTGATGAAATAGAAAAAAGAAAAGGTCTGCGTCCAAGTCCAGGAACCATTTATCCAGCGTTAAAATATCTAAAAAACAATGGTTTCGTAAAAGAAAATAAAGAAGGTAAAACTCTAATATATAGATTAACAAAAGAGGGTGAAGAAGCACTCAAAAACTCAAGAGCACTATTTTGCAGAACATTTAAAGATATATTTTAATATCCTATTTTTTCAGGAACAAAAATAAGATGAATTCTATTTTCTCTTATTTCCTTATTAAAAACAAGAAGTTTGCTTACAAAACTACCTTCAACTCCATATGCTTTTCTAGCTCTCTCGCTTTCCAAAGGCAAAACATAATCATAAATTCTTTTCAGTCCCTCATCCAAATTCTTAACTATTTTTTGTATTCCAACAACCCATATAACTTCATTAGCACCATATACATAAGCAGGCATCTGACTTCCAGTATTAGATGCAACAATGACTTTCCCATCTTCTGTAACAGCGTGAACGCTTCCTATAGCTATTTCAGGTGCAGCCCCCATCCTTTGCATCTCAAGATGTTGACTCTTTTTATCCATATTCTCAAATTTCTTTCTAACAGAATTAAATTTCACAGAATTAATCTCGCTAGTTATTCCTAATTCATCTAAAGTTATAGAGGTCATAGTCATGATCTCTTTTTTATGATCTATCAAAGAAAAAACCTTCTTCTTAGCATCATCTTTATCCTTAGCTAAATAAGCATTTATTCCATTATTCTTCAAAGATTGAATAGTCTTATCTATCTCTATTTTAGAAGGAATTTTTATGTAATTCATAAATAGTTCAACTTTGATCCATATTTAAGCATATCGGTCATACGATACATATTCTAAATTTCATTTATAAAGGGAAACCTTTATAAAGCGCCTCCCTTTTTAAGGAATATATTAAAATGGCAGACTCTCAATCTAATCTAAAAGTTCAAAATATCGTCGCTACTACTTCCCTTGGAAAACCTGTTTCTTTAACAAAATTAGCGAGAGTACAATCAAACACTGAATATAATCCTGAACAGTTTCCAGGTCTAGTATTGAGAATAAAAAAACCTAAATCTGCAGTTCTCGTTTTTTCTTCAGGAAATCTAGTATGTACAGGAACAAAAAGTGTAGCTCAAGTTAAAGAAGTAATTGATCAAGTAATAAAACAAATAGCAAAGATAGGCGTAAAAATAACAGACAAACCCAAAATAACTGTTCAAAATATCGTCGCATCAGGCAGTATAGATATAACATTAAATCTTAACTACCTCGCACTACAATTAGAAAATACAGAATATGAACCTGAACAATTTCCAGGTCTTGTCTATAAATTAGTAGATCCGACTGCAACATTCCTTTTATTCAGTAATGGTAAATTAGTTTGTACAGGAACAAAAAACAAACAACAGTTGGAAGAATCAATGCGTCAACTTAATAAGAATATCAAAGAAGCCGTCAAACAAAAAGAATAATTTTATTCTAAAGATCACTTAATCTCTCTTAATCATTAAAAAACAAAACATTTATATAATTGATTATACCAATATAACCATGATAGAGATAGAAGCGACAATTAGAAAATGGGGCAGATCATTCGGGATAGTAATACCTATGGACAAAATAAAAAAAGAAAATCTTTCCGAAGATGATAAAATTAAGATATTAATAACTAAAAAGAAAAACCCTCTAAGAGAGACTTTTGGAACTTTTAAATTCAAAAGACCTATAGACAAAATCCTAAAAGAAGGAGATAAAGAAAGCTGGGATGAATGAAACAATAGAAAAAGAAGCATATTTTTTTGATACATATGCGTTTTTCGAAATAATTGAAGGAAATCCTAATTATGAAAAGTATCAAGATAGTAAGGCTATTACCACTATCTTCAATCTGGCTGAATTGAATTACAATCTGAAAAAAGAAAAAGATAAAAAAACTTCTGATTATCTAACTGAAAAATATTGGGATTTATTAGTGGATATATCCCTAGAAGACCTAAAAGAAGCAATGAATCTAAAAATAAAATATAAAGATCTCTCAATTCCCGATGTAATAGGATATATAATTGCAAAGAAGCACAAAGTAAAATTTCTAACAGGTGACGAAGGTTTCAGAAATTTCGACAATGTAGAATTTGTAAAAAAATAATCGTCACAAAACCCTTCTGGTTTTATTCTTAATCTCGTGGCTACAAAGAAAATCACTTACTAAAAATTATTTCTTTACTAGTCCAACTATCCCCCCAATAACTGCAATAACATTCAAAGTTAATATTCCACATACCAAAGCCATAAAACTTCCTTTCCTTAAACTAATATCTTTTTTCATCCAAACACTTCCATAAATAATTAACATACTAAGAATAATAAAATAAAATCCTAATCCAAATATTTCCAAAACACTAGATATAGGAGAATCTTGTCCTAAAAATCCTTTTCCCCAAGTCCAAATAAAAGTCGTAGCCATCATCTGCAAACCAACCAAAACACCAATTATCCCTCCAACCAAACCTAAAATAAAACCTGCATTAGAACCTTCTTTACCCATATTAAAAATAATAATAATAAATTTATCTATTTAAACATTTAGAAAAGAATAATTATTTATAAAATTTAATATCTCCTGCATTCTTCAAAATTAAAGGTAAATTTATAGTGTTTTCCTTACCATCCTTATCTGTAAAACTATATCTAACTCCTCTAACTAAAAAAGTTTTACTTAATCTTCCTAACTCTTGCCTAGACGCAGAAAATTTATCCCCTACATCTGCAATATCTCCTTCAGTCTGAATGTGAAGAGATACCAAACCTTCAAGTTCTTTAGGAAGGTGCCTTCTTTCTAAATCTTCATCAACATGATGCTTTCTATTAAACCATTCTACGGTATCATACTCAACTTTTTCTATATCTAATCCATATAATTTCATAGCAGAACCTGGTCTAAGAGCACCATGAATACTCTTTTCAACAAAACCTTTAATACCTCCACGTTCAGTAGCATAACCGATAATAGCATTTCCATATAATTCTTTTTCTTCAACAACTTTTCCATGATATACATGATTATGTTTATCTTTATTTCCTAATACATAAGTTATCCCAAAAACACCTAAAGCCATAGCTCCTAGTAAACAAGATCTACTAAAACGTTTCCATATTTTTTCCTCTGAATGAACAGTAATCATAAAAATCATCAATTAGGACATTATTTAAAGTTTTATATAATCTAAAATTCACTCAAGCTTCTCTGTTTCAATCCATTCATTAGTAAACTTTCTTTCAAATATCTATCAATAGGAATTCTTAATCGTGTAGAAATATCTTCAGTCGCTTCCTTCAAATTTCTGAATTTTCTTTCCTTCTGTCTCATAGCCTCTCTTGTAGTTTCTCTTAATATTCCTACCCCTAAAGGAGCATAATATTCAGGCCTTATCTCTCTAAAAACTAAAACAGAGGCCTGTCTTCTAATTCTCTCCAAATATTCGGTCACAGCCAGTCTATTAGCGTAATATGCCCCACTTACACTCTCTGCATATCTCTTTCTCTTAAATATACTTTCAGAATCTCTCCACATTCCAGAACTCTTAATTGAAATTTCTATTACTTCAAAACTCCAATATCTAGGCATTAATAATATTTCATAATGATTTCCAACATATTCACCGCTAAAAACCGTATAATCTGAAATATTCGAATAATATCTTATCTTCTCAATCTTCTCATTAGACAATGTATCATCAACTGCAGTTATACTCCATCTGGTAGGCACTAACTTTCTATTCTTTCTTAGTCCAAGCAATCCAGCACTTAGTAATTTTATCATTGTAGAAGTCTCGGTTTTACTTTTTTCCAACTCAAACAGAGCAGTTTTAGATTTAACATCACTATCATTAACCAAATAATCAACTTTCTTCTCCACTTGTGTATTTTCTTCTAGTTTAACACTCTCTATAGGTGCAGCATTAGTTATCAAAGGAACTCTACTTTCATTTTCGTCATTTCTAGAAAAAGGTTTTTTCAGAGTAAATCGACTTGCAATTGATTTAGAAGTCATTGCCACTTCCTGTAAAGTACTCATAAATCTATTCGCATTCAAAACTTTCTTAATATTATTTTGTGTCCTACCATAAATTAATTTATTTCTTAAATTTATCACTTCCCTAATACTTAGTTTTTTTGTTTGCCACGTTTCCGCACTAGACATTATCTTTGTATCTCCTATCAATTCAGGAGATAAAATTCCTACATACACATTAGGATAATTCCACTTTCCAATAAAAACTTCAGGAGGAGAACTCCCTGAAAAATTATCTATTTTCCTATTATTCCCAATATACATACTATGTTTTTTACACTCATACTCTCCGCATATTCTACAATAAGCCATTAAAAAAAATAACTAAAGAACTATTTATTAATTTTCGTAATCATCCCATCGATCTATTTGACTTTCTCTCTCCAACTCGACTTTCTGTCCAGATCTACATCTATAATTTTCTGCAAAATTATTTATTTTTTTATAATATCTATCATCTTTAACTCTAACTCCTAAAGGACATTCAGGATGATAAAATTTTTCAGAAGGGTGCATTGAACTAATCTCTCCAATTACTCTCCGCCATAAAGGAATTAATCCTAAAATTTTAAACCTTGATAATATAACATATTTACCACATAACTCTGGAGAATTACTATAATGTTCTATTGGATCATAATAAAAGCCTTCTAGTCCCGCTCTTGCAAGTTCTTCCTCTAATATTCTAGCATTACTTTTTACAGAATCAAGTTCGTTCATCCTAAATATCAATAAGGTTTATTTATTAACTTTATGAAGTTCTATTTTATATACAAAGATAAAGGACTATTGGGCTCCAAACAAGAAACTTCTCCTATTTTTTTCACTCTTATCACATTATCTACAAAAGACTCCATCTTTCTTTCATGGCTAACGATTACAAGTTGAGAAACATTCAGTTCATTTAAGACTTCTCTCATTTTATCAAGCTGTACTTCAGAAAACCCATCAGTAGGTTCATCGAGTATTACAATATCCTTAGTCTGTAATTTGCTTAACATAGAATTTATCGTCTGATTTAAAGCAAGTCTGTAAGCCAAAGCAACAGCAGTTCTCTCTCCACCAGAAAGAAAAGAGTACTCCATTTCTATATCTCTATGAAGAATTATAGGAGAAAAGGATTCATCAAGTCTTACACTTAATACTCCAAAAGGTACAAGAATACTAAACCACTTGCTAAATATCCCTGAAAATTCCTGTCTCAATCTCAATAAAACATTTCTTTCTATAAAATCAATCAACTCCAAAAATCCTGAAGAAATCCAGTCATGTAATTCTAATATATAATTAAGATTTTTCTTAGTCAACTCTTTAGAAGCAATAAACTCTTCATAAAAGACTATATCTCTTTTATTTATTTCTATTTCTTTTTTTATAGTTGCTATATTTATCTCTATACTCTTTTCTTGTTGTTTAGCCTCATTTAATTCATTTTTCTTCAGTCTCAAAAGATTATCCAGTACTGACATAGAAGATATTTTCTCTCTTAGTGTAATAGCATGCTGTTGTAAAATCTTTATATCCTCATTCAAATTTTCAATATTTTTACTCAAAACTTCCTTTTTCTTTTTGGATTTTTCTACATAATCTATCTTTGATCTTAACATTTCTTTACTGGTCTTTTCATTTTCTAAACTAAGCCTTTCTGATCTTACTTTTTCTATTTCATTAACAAGCACAAGTCTATTTTTCTCAAGAGCAATAATTTTTTGATTAAACTGCGACAAAAATCCCTCTGCCTCATTCAATATATTATGTTTATGCGATTCAGTTACATCCTGTAAACATGTCGGACACATTTCTATTTTAAACACTCTTTCCTTTTTAGCCAAAGTATCTTTTTTCTGTCTTTCGAGCATATTCACCTCAGCAATTACATTAGTATAATGATTGCTTAATTCTTCAAATATCTTTGAATTTTTTTCTATTCTCAAAACTATTTCTTTATAATGGATTTCATCAAACATTTCTCCAATTTCAGAAAGTGCTCCCTCTAGCTCCTTAACTTCTCTTATAGTATTCGAAAGATTATCGTACTTTCCAGCTATCATTATCTTGCTCTTTTCAAGTTCCTTTTCCAAAAATATTTTTTCTTTTATTCTTTCCTCTAGTTTTAAAAATTCTTCATCAACTTTACTACTAGTAGAAATTTTTACATTTAATTCACTCATTTTTGATGCAAGTTCCAATTCCAAAACATTAACTTCTTTTTTCTTGACCTCCAGCCTTGTCTTGTCTTCATCCAGATTTCTTATTTCTGCGACAAGTATCTTCGACTCTTCCTTTAATTGATTTACTAGTAGAATAGTATTCTCGCGTATTCTCTTATATTTGTCTATTCCCAAAATATGTCTTAAAATATTTAATCTTGTCTCAGGATCTTCTAGTATTATCTGTTTCATATGTTCCTGGGGGGTATAAACCGTATACCTATAAAGTAGATTATTCTTTTTAACAAATTCATAAGGATAATTCATAAGTTCTAAAATTTTCGTCTTTATCTCTGTCAAAGAAGCCTCTATCTTCTCATTATTTATTGTAAGAGAAGCATATTCATTTGTAACACTTTTATTATTTCTCCTTAATTTCCTTTCAATAACTATTAATTTCTCTCCTATTTCCATTTCCAAGGTCACTTCCCCGACATTCTCTCCATTTCTTAGTAATGAAGCCCCCCTCTGTCCTGGCTGCAGTCCAAAAAGAGAATATTCTAAAGCAAGTAATATTGATGTCTTTCCCGAACCTATATCTCCAGCTAAAAGTATAGACCCCTCTGGAAAAATTATTTCTTCCTCCTTATAAGACCTTATATTTTTCAAAGATAATTTTTTTATTTTCATATTCCTAGTATTTTTTTAGTTTCTATTAATAATCTATCTTCGAATATTGAAGATTTTTCATCATCTACTTTCTCAAGTTGAAGAATTTTCATTAAAGGAACTATTAGATTATTCAATTTGGTCTTATTAGATTCTTCAAATTTCTTAATCGCCTGAGATTCTATATCCTCTGCTTCAATAGAATCTATTTCAATTCTGGTTCAGATAACTGAAGTTTAGATGTATTTTTAAGTACTATCCACGCTCCATTTTTCTTTGCGAAACTCTCAATTTTAACAAAATTAATATCTGATGTTTTTCCCTGTTCAACAATTCCACTAATCTTTAAAATTAGAATTTTATCTCTCAAATCTTCTTTAGCCAAAATAGAGATAAGTTCTTCGGTAGCATTTAAAGTATCTCTCGTTTCGTAATTAATCACTACTACGTCTTTTATTTTTATTTCTCTTTTCTCTATTTTTCCATTATCAAACATACAAAAAGATCCTCTCTTTAATTCCTCAAGTTCAAGAAGATTATTTGGAAATATAGGTCCAGGATATACCTTCCCTCCTTTTATAAAATTAATATGTAAATGTCCCAAAGCCAGATAATTTACAAAAGGAAGTTTAGTATCATCTAAAGATTTTATTTTCGGGTTCGATACAGCGCTTTTTATGGTAGTATGCAGCATCAATATTTTGAATAATCCCGGAGAATCCTGTATTTTTAATTGTTCAAGTTCTCCTATATCTAGTCCAGCTTTTTTCCCTGGATATCCATATATAGCTACATTCTTATATATAGTTGGAATTAATATCAAAGACCCATTTTTCTCTTCATATGTCGCAACATTTTTACAAAATCCTGACTTTTCAAGTACTTCCAAAAAACTCCTTCCCGACAAAGAGTAATCATGACTTCCAGCAATTATAAAAACAGGTATCTTTGCCTCATAAACTCTTCTAAACTCCTTAAACGCTTCCTTTAAAATATCTATAGAAGGGTAAGCAGAATCAAACAAATCCCCTGCTATTAAAATAAAATCCACTTTCTCCTTAATACAAGCAGTTAAAGCCTTCTGAAAACTCTGTATATTTAAAAGATTCAATTCAGGTTGTCTCCACCCATCAAGATGGCAATCAGCTAGATGTGCAAATTTCATTCTAAAATTAGCTATGCTTTCTTATATATAGTTTTTTATCTTCAGAAGCGTTACAATCAATTGCAGATTATTTCAACTTCAAAAGGTGCACACAATGCCAAAGAATCTACATCCTTGTCTTTAGTATAATGAGCAGGTTGTATTTCTAAAATGTAATTTCCACTAGTTGCATACCCTCCAGGCAAAGGAAAATTAAAAGCATTTGTAGACTCTCCAGGAGATAATCCTTCGTCTCCTATTTTATTAATTAATTGAATAGGATTCTGACTGGGAACATCATCTTTAACAACTCTGTTATCTCTGGCTATTCTAATATAAGCCTTATCTATCTTAAATAGTCCTCTATTCTGAAAAGAAATAGAAAGCAAATTCTGAGTACTTACACTTGCGCACTGAACTTGTTCAACAATCATATTCACACCCTCCTGACATTCAGGCTTGTCTTTAGGAACATATCCCTGTAAGAAAAAATAAACTCCAGTGGCAATGCTCATAGAAATTACTATTAACAATACATAACTAACCATTTCACTAACCCCTCTCTTATTCATAATATTAAAACAAAAAGCTAGTTTTTATATTTACTGTTTAGAAAAATATGTAGAGGGGAAGATTGCTCAGTTTTGAGATATCAGCACCCTCCTACCTTTCTCAGTACCGCTTCCCTACAAGCATCATGCTTTTTGTTTAGGGTTGCTCCGATCAAGGCCTCGCCCGGTTCACAAAGGCACGATCGAATAGGACAGTACCTCATAGTACAGTAGAAGACTGACATTTCATCGCATCACGCACTCCTTTAAGCTGCCCAAGTCCGTTTGGCAGATAGCGCAGGACTAACGCGCCAGCTCCTCTACTCTAGAGGAGCTGAACTATAGTTTATAAATTGTTCGATTTCGGAATTATTTCAAGGATTTTATATCATTTATTCCTTAATGTAACTCTCTTTTCTTTCATAGGGAAGCCATAAATTATAAGCCAATCTTTCAAACACTATTAAAAAACTTTCCTGATGTTCACAGCTTTCCACTAAAATATTATTATAAAACCATCGATCTATCTCTCTTCTAAAAGCTCTTCATATAGTTCATAAGGCAAATCTAAATCTCCAGCAATTCTTTGAAAAACCTCACAAGCCTTTATTTCTTTTTCAACTTCACGATAAACAATATAAGTTCTTACCCAACAGTTAATTATAACTTGAGATCTCGCAAAATTTACTTCCTCTCTTTTTAATTCTTTTTCCAGAGCAGATATTTTTAACCAATTAACTTTATCCTTTTTGCTATAGTCCAAATCAAACCTAGTATATGACTTACTCATCACTGTCTACTCTTCCTCAACCTTTTCCTTAATTTTCCTTAAATCGCTTTTAACATTAGACCTCTTATTCATTACAGGCACATTTCTCCTAGAAGCCATAACCACTAACAATACTAAGAGAATCGAAGAAAGTATAAATCCACTAATAATAAGCAATATAGCCAAATCCATTCCAACCCCTATTTCATGCCATATTTAAGGTTTATTATGATTGCCACAAAATCTTTTCGTGATTTGTTAGTGGTTTTGTGGCTACCGAGAAAATCCATTACTAAACAACCACGGATTTTAACGAGTAGTCACATTTTTTCTATAACATTAATACCTAAGAGACTAAGTCCGTTTTTCAAAACCTGCGCACTGCATTCAACTAAAGACAATCTAAAAATTTCATTTGTAGAACCAATTACTTTCTCAGAATGATAAAACTCGTTAAATATCTGTGCAAGTTCATAACAATAATTAGCTATAACATTAGGTGCTAAATTATTATATGAAGAAAGCGCAATTTCTGGGAAAAGAGCCAATTTAGATATCAAATTTCTTTCTTTCTCATCAATATCTCCAAAGACTAATTTCTTTTCTTTAGATTTTGCCTTTTTCAAAATACTCTTCGCTCTAGCATAAGTGTAAAGTAAATAAGGTCCAGTATTTCCCTCAAACTGTAAAGCTTCTTTTTTATTGAATACTATCGCCTTATTAACATCTTGTTTCAGCATTACATATTTTAGACTTGCAATTGAAATAGCCAAGGCTCTTGTATTCAATTCTTTTCCACTAACTTTTTCCCTATTTTGAATTTCCATTTTCGCATACTCTACAAGTTCATCTTTAAATGCAGAATAAAGAATATTCTGTCCAGTTCTTGAAGACATCTTTCCTTCAGGTAATCTTACTTCAGTAATTGGAACATATCTACATTTTTCAGCCTGTTTAAATTTCATCAACTCTAAAGTTTTAAACAACTGATAAACATGAAGTTGCTGAGCACTTCCAACGACATAAATTGATTTATCTATTTTATACTTATTAAATTTCATTTCTGCCAAAGCAATATCTTTAGCAGAATAAAGCACAGTCCCATCCGACCTCAATAATACCCAAATTCCCAAATTAAATTTCTCCAAATCCATTATTACTGCCTTTTCAGAAAGTTCAGCAATCTTTTTATTCAAAAGCTCTTTAGAAATATCTTTAGCTCTATCTTCAACCTCAGATTCATAAAAATAATTATCAAATTTAGTATTAAGTTCTTTATATATTGGTTCAAAACTCTCCAAAGATAACTCTCTAGTTTGCTCCCATAATCCATTCAATTTCTTATCTTCTTTAGAATCCAATTTCCTATTTATCTCTTCAACTTCCTCTTTAAATTTCTCATTCTCATTTAATCTAGATACAGACTCAACATATATTCCAGCAACCCATGTTTCATCTTTCTTCAGTTTTTCTTTAACATGATATTTATTATAACACCATATCCATTGAGCGACATGCATTCCGGTATCTCCTTGATAATTAGCTCTGACTACTTTATTTCCCCCAAACTCTAAAATTCTAGCAATACTTTCTCCTAGTGAAGTTCCTCTTACATGCCCTATATGAAATGCCTTATGAGTATTAGCCTGCGAGAACTCCACCATAACTCTCTCCTTAGAAATTTCCATCGAGCCATACTTATCCTTCTTCTTTAAAATCTCCTTCAAAGTATTTTCAGCCAAATATTTCTTATTCAAGTAAAAATTAACATATGATCCAACAGTAACTATTTTCTCAACCTCCTTAGATTTCATAAGTTTCTTCTCTATATCTTTAGCAATTTCATTAGGACTCTTTTTTAAAACTTTAGTCAAAGAAAAACAAGGAAAAGCATAATCTCCAAAATCCTTATTTTGAGGTGCCTCTACCAAATTCTCTATTTCTTCCTTCTTTAAAGAAACCACTTTCATAAGCAAAGAAACAATATGCTCTTTCATCTCTTTAAATCTTGAAAAGAATTAATAAAGTTATTCTTTTAGGCAATATTTCACCAACTTTACAGATTACCTAACAAAAAATTATAGTTTAGAAATAACTCTATAAAAGAAAGCAATTCTTCTGTTTTTTCTTGAATAATCTTCTCTGTAGTATTCCTTTAAATCCAACTTATCGATCTCCTTAATAAGCTCCTCTGTATCTTTTACAGTACTACCCATTCCAGAAATAACAAAAACTTCCGGAGAATTTATATTTATTCTGGAAAAAATTTTTTCTTTATCTTTCTTTAAATCAAAATATAGGGCATTTACAAAATGAATATAATCCTCTATATTTTTTAAGAATTCTAATAATCTTTTTTTCATTATATTTGCGGAAGAATGTATTTCTAAGAGATATGTAATATAACGACTAACTATCCCACTCTGAACAGCATGAGCTATATGTACGCCATCAGTATCAAACTTAGATAATATCTTTCCCCTAAGATGTTCTATTCTTTCTAGATCGTCTTTTTCTTCCAATCTTCTCAAAGTTAAACCCATTAGCATAGGAGAAATAAGATTACCATCCTCTACATAAGACTTATAAAATTTTAACTCGCTAGATTTCAATTCCTCTTTAACTTGATTCAGCGTCTCCGTATCTTGAACAAAAATAATTTTTCTATCCTTAAATTTTTGTATAAGCCTCTTTACACCCTCTATTCCAAGTTTAATTCCTGTAGAAATAGCTCCCTCTACAGCACCAGAGATAGCATCACCCAAAACCATCAAAACCGTATTCTTGTAAATACATGGCAACGCTAAGCTCATTATCATCTAAGACTATAGCACTGCCTGGAAAAATCAACATACTGTTTAACTTTACAGGAACACCTAGATACTTATCTGACACTTTCATCCCATTCTTCAAAACATAAATACCGTCAGTATCAAAACCCAATTCTTTTAATAAAAGAACTTTATCTTCATAAGATAAGTTCCTTAAAGAAAATTGCTCTAAATTAGAAATGTCCACCTTATCCATATCATTAATATACATACAACCTTTATAAATTTGATTATAAAAAAATATTAATTAATCATGAAAGTTATTCCTTCAGTTTAAACCCGCAATTGGTGCAAAATTTCTCACTCTCATCTATTCCCTTCTTACATCCAGGACAATTAGTTATAGGAACAACCATTTTCCCCCCACACTCTCTACAGAACTTCTGTTCCTCTTCTCCCATTCTTCCACAACCGTTACACTTAGGCTTCGGTTTCTTTCTTTCAATTATTGTTTTATACCCTGTTTTTTTACCTGAAACTAAAGCTCCAAAAGCGTCCTCTATAGAAGTCGCATCTTCAAATTTCCTCAAATCTATGTTGCTTCCCATATTTTTTCTATGTGTTTATAACTATCTCGATTTAAAAAGTTTATTCTTGTCAAGAATTATACTTCTGTCAAAGCATCTTACACCAAATAACCATTAACGACGAAGAACTAGATACATGACATTAAGGCAAACGGTATTTAAATACATTGTGCCATTTGTTATCACCCTATAGTAACATTTATATATTTCTCCTCCTTAAGAAAATAAGAGGAAAAGTGGCAAAAAACACAAAAAGTAGCTATACGACTGGTAATTTTTTTAGAGATAGTTGGAGATTTCTAGAAGATGATCAATATAAATATGTATTTTTCGTTTCTATTAGGGCGCTATCTGAAGTTGCATCTTTTATTATAGTCTATCTCTTAGGAAGAATAATAGACTTCTTCACAACATATCAATCTGGACAAAGCCTTACAAAATTTTACAGTTTAGTTGGAATTATCGGACTAACAGGAGTATTACAAGTTTTAACAAGAATGTGGGCAAAAATGAACTGCAGCGTTATTGCTGCAAAAGCCAGACAAAGAGTGAGAGAAAAATCAATGTCTCGTTTAATGGATTTAGAATTAAAATGGCATGAAAATGAAGGTGCAGGTTCTAAAATACAAAAAGTAAATGAAGGAAGTAATTTTATCTATAAATTCTTTGGAGATTTTACAAACAATCGCTCTATTTCTGTACTAATAGGGATATTTGGAAGTTTAGCAATATTCTTTGTATTAGGTTGGCAATATGCCTTGTTTAGTTTTATGTATGTTCTAATCTTCTTAACAGTAGAAAGATATTACAGCAAAAAATTAAGTTATTGGGTTGATGAAATGAACAAAATTACAGAAAAAGTCAGCGGCAAAATTCACGAATCTACATCAAACGTTCTTTCTGTCAAATCTCTAGGATTGAGAGATGTCTTTGAAAAAGCTACTAAAAAGTACGAAGAGGAACATTACAAAATATGGCTTAAAACAAAAGAAACAGGTCAGACCAAAATGAAAGTTACTAAATCTTTTGCAGCAATAGGATATGCATTGTTTATTTTAATTGTTGGACACAACTTTGTTTCACAAGCAATTACCTTAGGTTCTATTCTAGTATTCGTTGCGTATTTCGACAAATTAAGATCTTCTCTAGACCACATAAGTGAAACTATTGATGGTTTCATACAAATTAAATCTGGAACTGGAAGATTAATGACAATTTTAGGAGAAAAAGTGTTCGACAGAGAATCAAGCGAATTATTAGAAATACCGAAAGATTGGAAAAAAATAGAGTTCAGGAGTATTTCTTTCAAATACAAAGATAAAAAAATTCTCAAGAATTTCAATTTAATAATTAATAGAGGCGAAAAAATTGGGATAGTAGGTAAATCTGGATGTGGTAAATCCACCTTAACCAAATTGCTCTTAGGACTTTACAAAATAGAAGAAGGCGGAATCTATATAGACAAAGTAGATATAAATAAATTTAAACATAGTTCTATTACTAATACTATAACTGCAGTACTCCAAGACTCTGAAATGTTTGATATGACTTTAGCAGAAAATATTTCTATTTCCACTCTAAAAACAAACAATGATCTTTTCAATAAATCCATCAGGATCTCTGCGCTAGAAGAATTAATAAAAAAACTTCCAAAGGGATTATACACATTGCTGGGAGAAAAAGGATATAGAGTAAGCGGAGGAGAAAGACAAAGAATAGGAATAGCACGAGCAATCTACAAAAACTCTCCTGTACTGATTCTAGATGAGGCAACCTCTCACTTAGACAGTAAAACAGAAAAATATATACAGGAACAGATTAAAAATGAGCTAAAAGACAGAACCTTAATTATTATAGCTCATAGACTTTCCACCCTAAAAGATGTTGACAGAGTAATTGTAATGGAAGAAGGCAAGGTTATTGAAGAAGGAAAGTTCAATGAACTAGTAAGAAAAAAAGGAAAATTCTTCAATCTCTATCAGTTACAAAATAAGAAATAACTTAAAGCCTCTACCGCGAATTGAACGCGGGACCTTTGCATTACGAGTGCAACGCTCTACCAACTGAGCTATAGAGGCATAATTTTAACACATTTCTCAACTTTATAAATCAAAAGGAAAACTGTCTTCAGAGAAATTTTTAGTTTTTTGATTAGGTTTAAACATTATCCTTCACTAAAAAAATAAACATAGATTTATAAATAAAAAGATATTGCTATAAGGACAAAAAGATGACACAAAAAAAGAGCAGAATATCAAAAGTTTCTGCAAATCTTTTCATTTCTATATTAGTTATTAGTTTATTTAGTATTGATGTTATTGGTCAAGAGGAGTCAACAATTGTTTTCAATCCTGATGATGCGGGAATAACTCCGGATAAATGGTATTATTTTTTAGATTGGGAGCATACTCCTGAAGAATATTGGCATGAATTTGGAATGGTATTGCAAAATGGAAATATCGAAGTAGCACAGACAGCTTTAAAAAATCTTAAAGAATCTATTAATGAAGAAGCAAGCACACTTGAAACAACCTCTCTTGATGGCATTACCCTTGAGGCGCTTCAATCTATCGAAAGTGAAAATGTTATGCATAAAGGAATACAAACTATTGAAGAAACACAAATCAATGTTTTAGATTACGAAAATTATGCTGACGCAATAGAAAAATTATTAAATGAAAAAATAGAGAGTGGTGACATTTCTAAAAATGAAGTAGAAGTAATTATTGATAATGTGAACGCGCCGGTTAATGAACTTGG
Source organism: Candidatus Woesearchaeota archaeon (assembly GCA_964360985.1). Lineage (GTDB taxonomy): Archaea > Nanobdellota > Nanobdellia > Pacearchaeales > GW2011-AR1 > JAUSIK01. Next base: position 41,511 of record CAYHYK010000002.1, read on the forward strand.
CGCCATTCTTGAAGAGAAGACTCATGAATTAGTCCATGAAGTTGCTCATAATAGCGATGTAAGTCCGAGTGAAGCAGAGATTGTTTACGAAGATTCTTTTAGAGCAGAATATGGAAATAGGTTTGAAGAAATAGCTTCTATCGATAACGTTTTGGATTTAGAAACCAAAATCGCTGAACTTAGAGTTGAAGCCGAAGCATTGAGGGAAAAAGGAGATGCAGAGGGGGCTGCTGCCGTTGACAATCTTTTAACTTTGGCCGAATCTCATGGAGAAGACTGCTTAAATTCTGAAGAAGGTAATTTCGAAACACAGGGATTAAATCATTTAAATTCTGCAGAAAACTTAGTTGATAACGTTGAGAAATATTTAGAAGGAGATTATGATAACTTAGAAGATATGCCTGTATGGCCTCCGTATACAACAGAAGACATTCAAAACCAAATTTCAATTGACGAAGAAG
>CAYHYK010000003.1:0-34746 GCA_964360985.1 Candidatus Woesearchaeota archaeon
TAGCGATTCCCACATTACTTTGTTTTAATGCAGGAGCATCATTAACTCCATCTCCTACGAATGCAACCATTCCATATTTTTGCAATTCCTCCACTTTCTTAGCCTTATCTTCAGGCAATACATTGGCAATTACTTTATCAATTCCCACTTGAGATGCAATTGCTTTTGCTGTATTTTCGTTATCTCCAGTTAACATGACTGTCTTAAAACCTCTTTTCTGGAGTAATCTAATGGCCAGATGTGAATCTTCTTTAACTGCGTCAGCTACAGCGATAACTCCGATAATTTTTTTATTTTCTGTTAAAATCATTGTTGTTTTTCCTTCATGTTCATACTTGCTTATTGTATCTTCGAATCCTTTTAATGTAATTTTATTTTCATTCATTAACGTTCTATTTCCTATGAGATAAGATTTACTTCCTATTGCCCCTTGCAGGCCTCTTCCTCTAAGAATTTTGAACTTACTAACTTTTTTATAATTTTTAAGATTAGCTTTGGCAACAATTGCTTTTGCAATAGGATGTTCACTTAATTTTTCTAATGATGCTGCAATCTCCAAAAGAGAAGATTCTTTCATTTTTGAGTAAATATCTGTTACTTCTGGTTTTCCTTTTGTTATTGTTCCTGTTTTATCAAATACTACAAATTTAATTTCTTTCATTGTTTGAATTGCTTCTCCTTTTCTTATTAGAATTCCACGTTTTGCTCCCATTCCGGAGCCTACCGTTAGAGATATTGGAACTGCTAATCCTAAAGAACAAGGACAGGCAATCACTAGAACAGCAACTCCAACTCCAATTGATCTGCTTAAATCGCTAGTAAATACAAACCAGCCAATAAATGATAGGACTGCTAAGACTAATATTGATGGTACGAAGATAGAGGTTACTTTATCAGCTAATTTTTGTATAGGTACTTTTGTTCCCTGTGCTTCTTCAACAAGTTTGATTATATGTGCTAAAAAAGTATCTTTTCCTATTTTTGTTGCTTCGATATAGAGAATTCCATCTTGATTTATTGTTGCACCGATTACAGGGCTTTTTACTGTTTTTTCTATAGGCATTGATTCTCCTGTAACCATTGATTCATCAACGGCACTTGCCCCTTTTATTACAATTCCATCAGTAGGTATTTTTTCCCCTGGTTTTATTATCAAAATATCTCCTACTTTTACTTCTTCGATAGGAATTTCTATTTCTTCTTTTCCTTTTAAAATTCTTGCTTTTTTAGCACCTAATTCAAGAAGTTTTTTGATTTCTTTAGTAGCTCTTCCTCTTGCTTTTGATTCAATATATTTTCCTGTAATAAAGATGGCCATTATTGCGGCTGAAACACCAGAATAATCGCTCACAAAATTAAATAATGCAAATATTCCTGTAAGATAGGCTATAATTGTTCCTAATGCAATTAAAGAATCCATATTGAAATAAAAACTAAATAATCCTCTTAACCCACCTTTTAAAGTACTAAATCCGAAAATAAATACGACGGGAAAAGCCAGAACTAAAAATATTAAGAGTGTTATCTGTTCATTTATTATCTCAATTTGAAATATTCTTGTTATGAGCATTATTATCATAACAGGTATGCCGAAAATCCAAGCTCCAATTAATTTCTTTTTCCAGAAGTTTATTTCTTCATCTTCTACTGGATGATCGTGATGATGCTCATGCTCTTCGTGATTCATATGATTATGATTCATGCAAACCTCCTAAAAATAAAAATCAATAATAATATGATTAAAATAATCCAACAAATCCGATACATTATCTTTCCAACTAAATTTTTGTCTTGTTCTTTATAGACTCTGTACATACCAAAGCCATGCAAAATAATTCCTAATATTATAATTATCCAAGAAAGATCCTGAAAATAATTTGTTAATAAAGTTCCCAATCCGAATCCTAGAATGCCTGCTCCAATAACTGAAATGCCAATGTCATAATTGCCTTTCATATTTTTATTCAAACTCCACTTTAGATGCGGTATATCCTGCTCTTTTTACTGCTTTCTTTATATCCTCTTCTTTAACATTATCTTCAATTTCAGCATAACCTTTTTTCATAATCATATTAATGCTTACATTTTTTACTCCTGCTACTTTAGAAACACTTCTTTCAATATTTGAAGCACATGAAGCACAATGCATTCCTTGAATTGTTAATTTTACTTTTTTCATTTTTTATTAATTGAGTTATAAATAACTCCGAATAGCCATCCCCCTACAAAGCCTATCATGAATATTTCTACAAGTCCAATTGCTACCGAATTCCAAGATGTATCTTTTGCGATCTTTGTTAAATCTAATCCATGAAATATATTATTCCCCAAATTCAAAATTGATTCTGGCATTATGACAAATAAGATGGCACATATTAATGAGGTCATTGCGAATACAAGCCCTAAAGTTAAGCCGATCTTCCAGGGCATTAATTTATCTGTCATTTTTTATCTCCCAATTGTTTAATCAGCCATAAAATAGCTAATATTAAAGCAATAATAAAAAGTATCATCATAATCCAACCTAATATCCACATAGAACCAAACCCTCCATAAAATCCGCTCATCATTCCATACATGCCTCCATATCCTCCGAAGCCCATCATTCCAAATCCGCCAAAAGCTAGTATAAATAATAGAACTATCATTACTGCGAAGATGAGGTTATTGTTTTCTTTATTCATTTTCTTTTCCTCCTGTTTCATGTAAAATATGAATGCAATATCGCGACATATGGTTATCGATTATATCCATTAATGGTTTTATTGTATCTGCCTCTAGACCATAATACATGAATTTTCCCTCTCTTTCTGCCTTGACAAAACCGCATTTTTTTAGTCTTGCTAAATCATGTGAAACGGCTGTCTGATCCATATTTAATTCAGCCATAATCTCTGAGACATTCTTCTTGTTTTTTCTTAATAAGTTGATAATTTTCAATCTAGACTCTGAAACTAATGTTCCAAAGAAAATTTTATAGGCTCCATAAATTTCCCCTTCATTAAATCCATGGTGATGTGCATGTTTTAATATGTCTTTATTCATCATATGATTATTTGATACATATAACTATTTAAATATTTTGGTGATATTTTGAATAATTTACTAAGAATCCACTTTAATGGTTTGTTATTAGATAGTTATATAAAAGGAAGTTTTTTAGGTAGTTGATGGAACTTGATAAATTTAAAACAGAATATGAAACTTTAGCTAAAAGGTTTAGTCTGCCAAAATTTATGGATCTTAATTTAGATTTTGAGATAGATAAATTTGATGGAGAGACAGATTTCTTGTTAAGGGCTATAAGAAAACTTATGATGGAAAAGATAGTTAACTCTATATCATTTTTGGAAATGTTGATTAATCCTATAAACGCTCCTAGAATGTATATTAACTATGTTTCTTCTATGAGCTCTGAAGATAGAAAAGTCATTGAAGATATTTATTCTGTTTTGACAGAATTAAGTATTTCATCTTTAAGTTTAGAAATAGATTATAGTGAAAAGAATGAAGCAGCATTAATTAAGGAAACACACCAGAAGTGGAGTTCATTAAAACCTAACTTTAAAAATATTGTTTCTAACATTAAAAAACCAAATAATATTAAGAGTGTTAGGAAAGAAAGAAGTTATTTTGGTTAATTAAAGTGATTGTAAATTTCTTCTAAAGATATTTCTAGAACTGAGAGAGGCATCTTTATATTCCATTCTTGAAGAGTTTTTGGATGAACTTCGCCCATGTACCCTATTGTTTTGTTGTTTAATATAACCAAGGCTGATCTTCCTTCTATTAGATATGGATGAATTGATTCTTTAATTGAAATATTTAGATCTAGTACCTTTGCTAAATAATCTGAAATCTGTTTTATCTCTGTGAATCCAGAGGGAACTTTATATATTACTAGGTTTTCTTTTTCGTTTACTCCGGCTTCTGAAATTGTCTTTTCTTTGGTAAAAACTTTTCCTATTTCGAATAACTTTTGAGGATAGTCTGCATCTTTATTTTCTTTTACATTCCTTAGTGCTGGAATTAAAAGATTTGGTCTTAAGTATTTATATTCTGTTTTGGAATCTTTTAATTCTATGAGGTTATCTGATTTAATTTTATCTTTTTCTTCTACTTTAATTAAATGATAAGACGAAGTTTCAGTAAATCCAAGACCCAGGAGTATTTCTGATATTTTTCTTTTTATTCTACCTGACTTAGATTCCTCGGCAGGTGTAAAAACATTAGGTATTTCTGGAATTAAGTTATCATAACCGTATGCGATTGCAATATCTTCAATGATGTCTACTTCATGCAGAAAATCTAATCTCCATGGAGGTATCTCGACTTTCCCATTAGCATAGTTGTATCCCATTTTTTCTAATAGATTAACTAAATCTTTTTCCTTTAAGTTCAGTCCTAAATAGGAATTAGTATTCTCTAAGGAGATTTTCATCTTTTCGGTAGAGAAATCTGGAGTTATTTCTTTATTCTTTCCATAATTTAATTCCATCTGGTAGACATCTGCCCCCATGTCTGCTAAAGTGGAGGTTATTATATTTAGAGTCTTTTTTAGAATATTAAAATCATATCCTGAACATTCTACAAATAGAGATTTTGTATTTTCTGTTACTTTTCCTGTTTCATTACTGTTTATTATTGGCGGCATTGAAATGATTTGTTTTTTTGCATCTCTAAAGACTGGATATTTTTGATAGTTTTCCAAAAGGGAGGCATAATCTCTTCCTGTAGAGGTTTTTTGTAATATTTGGAGTGCATCCATTTCTTTGTCTGCTCCTAAAGGAATAAATTTTATATCCTTGGGAGATAGTGCGGTATAGGTAATAGGCAATTTTATTTTATCTAAAGGATAGATTCCTATTGCAACCTTTTTTCTTTTCCTTCCTAGAGTTAAATGTAATTTTTCCTGTAAATCGATTAAGATCTTTATTTTTTCATTGTCTAGAGAAATATTTTTTACTATGGCGCAAGCAGTGTAAGGCCTTATATTTTTTACTTCAGATTCAATGTAAATTTTATAATCTTTATCAGGTTTATTTATCTTATATTTTTTTAGATCTTTTTCTTTTCCAATAAATGATTTTAATGATCTTATCAAGCCTTGGAGAGACAATAAATCTGGTCTATTTGGAAGTATCTCTAATTCTAGTTCGTTATCTGTTACAGACTCTATAGGTATTCCAAATAGGCTTATCTTTTTTATATTTTCTTCTGTTAATTTAATATGCTTCTCAAATTCTATTCTGTTAAATTTTACACTTGCCATTTTATTTTATCCATACCTTTTTTGTTCTTAATTCTTTAATATCATTGGAATACAGTTCTCTTAGATCTTTTATTTTATAATAATCTATAATTATTCTGTCGAAACCCTGTCCCCAGGCAAGAACTCTAATATTTTTACCTAGTAGAGGGACAGTGACTTCTGGTCTGAATATACCTGCGCCCCCAAGTTCTAGCCACTCTTTTCTTTCTTCGTGGAATACCTGAATTTCTACACTCGGTTCTGTGAAAGCGAAGAACGTAGGCACGAATTTTATCTTTTCAAATCCCATTTTTTTATAAAATTCTTTTAAATATCCTAAAAGATGCCTGAAATTAAGATTATTATCTATAACTATTCCTTCAGATTGATAGAATTCGAATCCATGTTTCCAGTCTAAAGTTTCATTTCTGAAAACTTTTCCTATTGAGAAGTACTTTGCTGGCAAGTCAGTCAATCTTAATGATGCTAGTGTTCTAGCTGATAAGCAGGTAGTGTGCGTTCTTAGAAGAGGTTTCTTAGCCTCGTTTTCTTGCCAGTAATACTTCCAGCCTTTACTGCCTGATATACCCGTTTCGTGAGATTGCTTTACTTTAGATACTAGTTCTTTATCTGGGAGCTTACCTTCTATGTTATCAATAAAGAAAGTGTCCTGCATTTCTCTAACAGGATGATCTTGTGCAGTGAATAGTGCATCGAAGTTCCAGAACGACGTTTCAACCATATTACCTGTCATTTCCTTAAAACCTAAATCAAGCCATATTCTCTTTGCATATTCTATGGCTTCATTAACAAAATGTTTCTTTCCGCCATTTATTGAGGAGGCAGTAGAATAGATGTCATAAGGTCTAAATCTTTTTGTTTTATTCCATGTCCTTATTATTTCCGGGGTTAAGTCTTCTATTAGGTCTGATTTAATTTCTTTTCCTGCTATTTCTTTTCCTGAGTGGGTCAATTCAAAGTCTATTACATTTTTTTCTTTTATCTCAATTATATCCTTTCTTCTTTTAAAATTCTCTAACGCGTGTCTATTTTCAGGCTGTAATTTTGATTCTTCTATTGGGAGCATTTCCAAAAGATGTTCTTCTAAAGACTTTTTAGTTATTTCTTCTTTTTTTGCTATTAAAACTATTTTACCATTATTTATTTCTATAAATGCTTTGTTTTTTAGTATACCTAAAGAGACTTTAAATTCATTATCAGTTAATTTCGATTGTTTTGATGCATCCTGTAAAGATATTGATTTTTTATTCTCAAGAAAAATAAGAAGTTTTCTTTCTGGCAGATGATTAGTTTTGTAATATATTCCGTTAACCCCTAAATCTATTACTTTTGTTGTTTTTTTATTTATTTTAACTAGTCCTTTATTTTCTAGAAATCTTAAAGCTCTGAGGACTGAAGTTGAGTCTAGGCCTGAATTCTCTTCTATTTTCTCAATTGGTAAATTCAAAAATGGTATTATTTTCCTTTCTAATGGGGAAAGTTTTTCGATTACTTTTTGCAAGTCATTATTCATTTTGAAAAGAGGTGTGTAAGGGTTAAAAATGTTATGTGGTTGATTATTTTCTATCTTATTTTGTATTTCTCATATGCTCTTAGTGATCGATTGTATTCTTTATTTGTTAAATGAGGAATGTCTTTAAGAGTCGATACCAAGAAAAGATATCTAGTGCCTCTTCCACCTTCTTTAAAATCAAAAAGTCCTTGTCGTTTACCGCACACTAAAGTATGCAGTTTGTTCGGGACTTTTGGATGCTCAAGATTGCATTCATCCACACACTTCAGTGTGTAGTTTTCTGCATCAGCAATCTTGAAATAATAAGAAATTCTTCCTCTATTTTCATATATCGATTGATGCTGTTCTAAAATAGTAAGTTCGCATCCTTCTTTTCTTAATGGAATTAATCTATAAATATTATAGCCTCCCGTATAGGGAGTTATTAATAATAAGGGAAGATGATTGTTTGGGTCTTCTATTTTAATTGGAATTTTAGATAGTGCACTCTCTAATTTTTCTTTTTGCTTTATATCAGAGAATCTTTTCATTATTAAATAAGGATTTTTCATAATTTACTTTATTTACAAGCTTATTTAATAATTTATTCTATAGCTTCTTTCGCCTGGCTAGTTGATGCTCCTAAAGACAATAAAAGAGAAAATGAGTTAATTTTATCCTTAAAATTTAGAAGTTTTATTTTGGTTTTGGCTTTTCTACATATTTTTATATTTTGAATTATTTTTTCTAGGATTATTGATCTTTCTTTTTTATTTAGAGATTCTATACTCTTTAGATCTATTCCTAAAGAGATATTATTCTTGGAGGCTATTTTCGCTAAGACGTGATTGAATCCTGAATCGATATTCTTTGAAGTGGTTTCTTTTTTTGCGGTAGATTCTATATCTAAAAGAATATCAAATTTACCATATTCGAGTATTTTCCTGTTAAAAATTTCGTTTTGAGCTTTCACTATTATTGGTTTTTGTGTGGATTTTTTTATTAGATCTTTCGCTTGTTCTAAATTTGAGGTGTTTATCATTTTTATATTTAGGAATATTTATATATAAATTATTGTTTTAAGTGTTATGAGTAATGGAAAAGAAGTTTATTTCTGGGCAGTTTTAAGAATATCTTTAGGGATTATATTATTATGGGCTTCTTTTGATAAAGTATTTGGATTGGGTTTTGCTACTGCTTCTGACAATTCTTGGCTCAGTGGAGTATCTCCGACTTATGGGTTTTTAAAAGCTGCAGTAAAAGGACCATTTGCCAGTTTTTATAGCTCTATTGCTGGAAGTGCTATAGTTGATTGGCTTTTCATGGTTGGATTGGGAGCAATAGGATTATGTTTGATTCTTGGAATAGGATTGAGAATTGCTGGATGGAGTGGTACTTTGATGATGCTTTTGATGTGGAGTGCACGTTTGCCTCCCGACAATAATCCTATTTTTGATGAACATATAATTTATGCTATCATTTTTGTGGCTATTGCTGTTTTGAGAGTTGGATCCCCTTTGGGATTTGGAGATAAGTGGAGGAGACTTGGAATGGTTAGAAAATATAGGATTCTGGAGTAATTTATGAAAAAGAGTTATATTCTGATTTTTGTTTGTCTTGGCATTCTTGTTCTTATTGGAGTTGTAGGGATTGTGAGAGAAGTTCTTGAGGAAAGGAATGTTAAGAAGATTTTAGGTATTGAAGATCGAGGAAATGCAATTGTACAGGAAGGAGGGGCTGAAAATAATGGAGATGCGGCTGGAGAAGATTCTTTAAATGTCCAGCAAAATCCCCAACCAGAAATATCTAAAAATCAACCTAATCCTCAAAAAGATTCTTTTCCTGTTTTAAAAAATCTGGGAGTAAACATTGATGCATGGAATAGGCAGACGAATCTTGCCGGAGATCTTATTTTTTCAAAGAAACTTCTTTTCGATGATGGAAGAGTTTCCAACGATAAAGTGCTTCTTGATTTTGGAAGTAAGGATAAATATAGAATAAATGATATAGGATCTATAGAGTATTGGTATTATGTTCCTTTGAAGACTAAGGTGCGTGCTCCTGTTGATGGAAAGGTTCAAGTAGTGTTTTTCGATCATACTCAAGATTGGGGCGTGAATTTTATGCAAGAAGGGTCTTCATGGATTGTGAGTTTTGAACATATCGTGAATGTTGTTGTAAAAGATGGAGATATTGCTAAGGCTGGAGATATTGTAGGTGAAGCTGCCCCTAGAAATACATATAATAAAGAAATTGCGATGGTTGAACTGGCGGTGTGGAAATCCGGACAACAAATCATAAAATACTGCCCATTTAATTTTTTAGACAGAAGTTTAAGGCCTACATTTAAAGATAAAATAGAAAGAGTTGCTAATGAATGGGAGGAATTTATAGGTAAAGATGTTTATCAACAGGATAAATGGGTTGCTCCAGGATGTCTAGTTGATAGTATTGTGGAGAAATGACCAATTTAATTTCTTATTTCTGTACCTTCAAATTTTTTGCCTTTGAGAATATTCTCTAAATTTTTAAGATTGTTTCCTATTATATAAGTAGGCATTTTGTATTTTCTTATTAATGTTGCCGCACTTTGATCTAATACAAAGTGCTGTCCTGGGGAATATTTTGTTTTTAATGCCATTTTCTCAAATTCTTTCCAGGATATACTTGAGATAAACTTTGCATTTTTATCTTTTCTTGGATCAGCAGTATAGAGGCCCTTTACATTAGTTATATTGATAAAATTAGTTTTTAAAAAATAGGCTAATTTTCCTGCAGTTGTATCTGATGTTGAATTTTCAGAAAATCTTAGAGCGCCACAAATTACTAAAGAATTTCTGCTTAAACTATTTTTAACATCTTCCATGTTCATTGGGAGTGTATCGTTTGCTTCTTTTCCAAAGAATTGCATCATGAATAAGGCATTCATTCTTGTTGCTCTAATTCCTGCATGAGAGAGTTGATTTTTGGATTTGCCTTCTTTTTTTAATGCTTCAATATATTTTCTTGCTATGGATCCACCGCCACATACTACTACAAATTTATGCGTTGAATAATATTTTCTTATTATTTTTTTGAATTGCTCTAATAAAGGATAATTTATATTTTCAGGAATTATTAATGAGCCTCCTAGAGATATTACTACTACCTTTTTCATTTATATATTAGGTTGGGAGATTATTTAAAGTTTGATGAATATAATTAGTGATGAGAAAATTTGATATTTGGGATATTTTATTCTGGTTTTTTATGCTGGTTTTAGTAGGATATATTTTTGGCAAACTCTTTGGTTTTATTTGATCATAATAAAAGATTATTCAAATTAGAAAGTAAATGAGATGGTTTTATTTGAATATCTCGCCATTTTCTTGACTCCACCATAGCATGTCTAAATGGTCTGCAGGTATATTTATAGAATTAGCGAAATTTAAATAAGCCTCTTCTATTTCCAAATAGTTTTTAGAAGATTTTATTTTTGATTCTGATATAACATTAAAATTTTGCAAATTTCTTAGTATATGGCGGTCTAAAATAGCTATTTTATTATCTGACAAACCTATATTTCTTAAGAAATGTCCTGCTTCTTTTAACCCGTATCCATTAACTGTTTTGGCTATGCTATTTCTCAGTTCTTTTCCAGTTTGGTCTTTTAGATATTTTTGAATATTTTGCCACATTTCTTTAGAGTTCATTATTCTCAAAGTCTTTGTTTTATGGAATCTTGTTTTTGTCTTTAATATATCATAAACTGATTTTTCATCTAATTTTTCTAACTGGGAGATTTGTTCAACTGCCTGCCAGCATCTTTGTGCATTACTTTGTGGAGTAAGAAGACAGAAGAGAAATTCTTTAAATTTGTCTTCTTCTGAAAGAACTTTGAAATTATCTAAACGAATGATTAAATCTTTCTTTATTTTATTATACTGTTCTGTTAGCTTTTGCATAAAATTAGATTACTAATGTACTAAAAAACTTTTCTAATATCTTCCTGATGGTCTTGGACTTGCCTGCTGATGTATTTTTTCCATTTTAAACCTAGTTCCTGCAAATTCTGAAACAAGTGCCGTAAACAATAGATTGTTTATCATTACTTTAAATAATCCCTCTATGACTGGTATTTTGGTTTTGTTTGATATCTCATCCATTATTTTGCTAATATCATCTTCCGAAAAAATTATAGGTGCGTTTTGTTTCATCATTCCTTTGCGAACTACTATATTTTTGTTTGCTCCTGGACACTCTATACTTGTAACTTGCCTATCGTTCATTATAGGCATTAAACGATCCATTGGATTAACTGAACCATAGTTAGTTGATAGAACTCCAGTTTTTATTTGGGAGTTTGCTTGATTAAATGCAGGAGTTTGTCTATTTTGAGGAGGAGGCATTCTCCTATTTGCAGGCACGGGCATGTGTGGTTGTGGATGTTGTAAACCATCTTCATGCATAATCGATAATGTAGGAATTTCTGAAGCCATTATACTTTGGGCTTTTGGATTAGATTGTGTTTTTTTGAACTCTTGCTTTTTCATAGGAGTTTTAGAAACTATTGGTTGATCAAAAGTAATTTTTGAAGCATGATGTTCTAGTATTTTTTCAATAAAAATTTCAAGAAATAATTTTGGAAAGCCTGACAATTCCTCTTCTTTTATTTTTTTCATTTTAGAATCTAGGCAAGGGTCGATTATTTGATTTCATTGAGGGAGAATACTCCTCTGAGAGAAGGTTTTGATCCAGAGGTCCATCATCTTCCACAGGATTTTCTAGATGAGGTGTAGTTTGCTCATGATTGTCCATATGTTCTGGATGTTCTGAATATGCTTTCTTTCTTATATGTTCTTCCATTAAAGTTAGACCTTTAGCAATTGTTTTATTTTGTTCAAGTAATTTATCTATTTTATCTAAAAACTCTTTATCAGATTCGCCTACTTTTATGGCTGGATTTTTTGAGAAACTTCTTGCTGCTAATTCAAAGAGAGACAATAAACTAGATATTTCTTTTGTGAGTTTGTCAAATTTTTCTGCCAGACCTGTATGAATTTTTTGTAGTTCTATCATATTCTCAAGAATTTTATCTTCTATATTTCTTTCTGACACTACTCTTTTAGGCATGTTAAAATTAAGCGTATTTTGTTTATAAATCTATCTTTGAACTTATCGTTTTTACTTTGGTAACTTCTGTTTAGTAATTACATTTAACAAGATTTATAAACTAGATTTTTCTTGAAATTTTAAGTAAAATGGGAAATTTAGAAGATAAAGTAGAAACGGAAGGTAAATCTGTAATGGATATTAAGAGAGAAAACACAATAGCTGTAATTAAAGAGGCTATTGGGAGTGGTGCAAATTCTCAATCAGAAATAGCTAGAAGAACAGGTTATTCTCATACTACTGTTGGAAATTATGGAAAAGAATTTAGAATTGAATTACCTAAAGGAAAGAGAGGACCACCGCCAAAGGGGTATAGGGTAAGAGAAGACATAGATGATTTAATTCCTATGGGATTGACACTTGAAGAGACAGGTAAGAAATGTAAGTGTACTCGAGAAAACGTTAGGCAGTATATAAATAAAAGCGGGCAATATAATAAATGGACTAAAGCAAGAAACGATAATACTACTGCTGAAACCAGAAATAGGTTTGGGGGTAAAATCCAATTAAGTGAACTTCATTCTTTATTCTTATCGACAGTCAGGCAAAGAACAGAAACTTTAGCAAAGGAAGAAGGATTTGCAACTGAGAAAGCAATTGGATATTTACATTCTTATAAAAGAAGAGATGTGAATAGTTATTCTTTTGATACTGTGCATAAGTTGTTTAAAGAATACGAGGATGCTGTAAAAGGTAATGAAAAAATATCATTTGAAACTTTTGGAGATAAATTTGGAATGTGGTCTAGAGATGTAGGAAGAATTTTTGCTAGAATTGGATTAGAACCGATGTTTTTTGCAGAAAGAGAGAGAAAAGTTAAAGTAAGAGAGAAAAAAGAAGCAGTAGAAAGAGGATTTGGCTTGGACTTTTCAAATTATGATATTTGCTACTTTTTGGGATTACCCAAACATACTATAAACAATAGATATATGGGAAAAGAAAGAAAAACTGGAAAAAGATGTATTAAATATTTTGGGAGTAATGGTCTCCTTACATACAAAATAGCAAGTGAAGTTTATGAGGCGCAAGATTGCTTATTTAACCAGGAAGAAATAATGGGGCTAACTGGCAAAAATGATGAGGTAGTTAGATATGCTATTGGGCATAGAAAAGAGATTGAACCTCAAATAGTAAGTGGACTAAGGGTTTTGTATAATGATGATAGTTTAACTAAACCTTATGTAACTTCTGAAATGAAGGAAAGAAAGTTAGATTAATATTAAAATTCTAGAAAAGATAAGTTTTTAATTGGTAAAAATAGCATATTTGTGTTAGAGGAAAGTGAAGTAAATAAAATTCCTTTAATAATAGACAAGGATATGTGTTGAAGTGGTATCATTTTGGTCTCCAGAACCAACGTCGGGGGTTCGATTCCCTCCATGTCCATTTTTTACTAAATATTTATTAAGTTAGAGGATTTAGTTTTCTTATGGATTTATTAACTAGACTTAGAAACTATTTTTCTGGTAAGGAGAAAATGATGGCTGTAGAATATGTTGATGTTGGAGATTATAGGGTGGCGAGTTACGATGAACTTAGAAAAAGAATGAATGAATCTAATATAGAAGATCTTGCTTTGCCTGATGTTTTTGCTGAGCAGGTTAAATCTATCAGAGAAGGAAGAATCTCTAAAGATTAAAGTTTCTTTAGTTCTTCAATTTCTTCAAAAGTTATGGAAGAGCCTTTGAATTTAGTGGCATAGAGTGCGGCTTCTAGCGCTTTTTTACCTTGCAGATCTAAAAGTCCTTTTTTATAAGCAACATATACAAGTTCTGTTGATCTTACAAATTTGAAATTTTCAAATTCATGAAGGTTTGAAAGTTGTGCTTTTACACTAGCATGAATTTTATCCTCTATTATTTTTTTTAGATTTTGTGGTTTTTCTGAAAGAATACGGGTTGTTCTTTCATCTATGGCTATTATGTTTTCTATTGATCTTTTATTTAATTCCGTACTTAATGCTAAACAAGAGGTTTCTCCTTCACTCATTATGTTTACCCATGTATTTGAAGAGAAAATATAATGATTTGCAATGTTCATAAGTCTAAGACTTTCCTTTTTTATTGTTTCGTTATTTATCCCTAAAGAAGAAGGCATTTCAAATACTCCTTTATTGATTAATGCCTGAACTCTTAGTGCCCCTAATTCAAAACGAGGTACGTTTATGGGATTGTCCACTACTTCTTTCTTTACGGCTTCTGTAATTATGAATTTACCATTAAAATTTTGCTTTAGAGATTCTAATACGTCTAGCATTCCATTTATGGAAAAATTGATTATTGGTCCTGCATCAAATATTAATACTTTCATTTTATTTATTTAGAGAGGAAATTTTTGCTTTCTCTATTACTTTTTTAATATCGCCAAGAAATATTTTACTTGCTTTATGTATCTCAATACCTATAATCTCTCCATTTTTAGACAAATCCAATATTATTCCATTTGGCAACTCTACACTTTTCCAGTACTCAGACTCTTTAATTTGAATACCCAATATATCTTCTTCTTTATCGTACCAATTTTTCATTTTCTAGTTCAACCAGTAAGCAGTTATTATTTTTATAGTTTTGCTTTTCTCATAGAATACTTCTCTATAAACTACTTTTAATTTTCTTCCTGAGGGAGGAATTTTTGAAATTGCATTATAAGCATCTATCCATTCTTTATCTTTAATCTTTGATGAATTAAGAATACAATATTCTAGTAAATCATCAGTTATTTCCTCTCTTATTTGTTTTTGTTCTATCCAATGAAGTGAATATTCAAACTTCACTGGAAAAACTCCAAAGCCATTTTAATTCTTGATTTTTCATTTATAGTTTGGTTGTAATTTATATCTGCTATCTTTGTCTGCCCAGTGTATTCTGCTAGTTCCCATTGAGTTATACCTAATATTTTAGCTGTCTGTTCCATGGAGATACCATGTTTGTATATATGAGATGCTTTGTTTATGCATGCATTTCTTATCACCTCTTTAGTATATTGCTTTAAACCAGGAGAAATGGATTCTAGAGTTGACTTTGCCTTCAATATATGATTTCTATATGCTGTTTGATTTTTTTCAATAAGTGCTTTTATCGATAATTCTATAAAGGAATTGAATTTTTTAATAAACTGATCCCAGTTTTTTAGTTTTAATTGATTTTTTCTTTCAATTAATTTTCCTAGAGTATAGACTATTATTGTAAGAGTTATACTCTCTATATCTTGTACGCAGCTAGCAGAGTGTATTTTTTGGTTAGATAACTCTAAAAGTCTAGAAGGATTTTGGGTTGAGAGGGCTTGTTTTATTTCGTTAAGAAGATTTATTGTGTAATTTCCCTCTTTTTCTTCCATTTTTATTTTAATTAGCGAAAGTATATAAATTCTTTTAATCTTGTATAATAATGGAAGTGATCGTTGATACTAATTTTGCTATTTCTTGTGTAAGAAAGGGAATAGATTTTGTTGATCAACTAAATAATATGGGTTTTAAGATAGTTGTTCCTAGGGAGGTCTTACAGGAATTAAAGGATTTAAGAATAGGGAATAAAATAAAACATGATGATAGAATTGCAATTGATGTTGCTTTTGAAATGCTCTCTCATAAAAGAGTAAAAAAAACAACTATAGGGCAGGGTAAAGTGGATGATTTATTGATTAAGAAAGGAAAGGAAGGAGTTTATATCGCTACACTGGATAATGGAATAAAGAGAAAAATTCCTAATAGAATAGTTATATTAAATGCTAAGAAAGAAATTGGTGTTGAAAGGAGTTAGATAAATTTATATAATTTGTTTATGTCTTATAAGTATGCAAAGAATAATAACAGATCCTAAAATTATGCATGGAAAGCCAATAATCAAAGGTACACGTGTACCAGTAGATGTAATTCTTGGCAGTCTTATTGGGGGAATGAGCTATGAAGAAATTGAGAAAGAATATGGAGTAAAAAGAGAAGATATTCTTGCAGCCATAGCTTATGCTTCCAAGTTTGTTATAGGTGAAGAAATAAAACAAATAAGATGAAGTTTCTTATAGATGCAGATTCACCTTATTCTCTTGTGGATGTTCTAGGAAAACATGGTCATGAGGCAGTTCATGTTAGAGATTTATTTACAAATAATAAAGGTTTAGGTTTAATTCTTATGAGGCTACCTTATTACTTTAAGGTGATTAGTGCAATTTGCACTAAACTGCATCAATTACCTTTAAAAAGATAAAAAATAATCTCATTACATGAAAACAAGAACATTATTTGAATGGTTTTTCTCTCAGAGCTATATTGAAGACATCCGAGAGAGATTGTGTATAGAAAATTCGATAAATATGGAATTTAAAGACAATCCTCAATTTACTCAGGATCGTAAAGAATTATTTAAAGAGGCATTCCAGACTACTCCCCTTTCCATCCAATATCGTGATCAAGAAGCACAAAAGAAAGCTTTGGAAAAGATTTTGTCCCTCGGACTTGACGCAGAACCAAAAAATTACGCAGGATTTGAAATATCCCCTATAAACCTAAAAGCACAACCTATCTTGACCTACTGGATAAGTCCAGATTTAAGAGGATATGATGCCCTTTGGAGAAGAGTATATCAAACAAACGATTCAGATCTCCTGATTATAGAAGATAACTTAATTGAAGATGACCAGCTAGACCGCATTTCTATAATTTCTCTTGCAGAAGCTGCTCAAGCAGAAAAAGAGACTCTTAAAAAGCTCCTAACCTACCAAAAAAGATAATTGACAATTAGAAAATATTGAGATAAGTATTATCTAATTAATTCCTATTTATATGGCAATTTTAATAATGGCTGAGTCATCTTTATTTTTGATTCTCCTTTCCCATTCCATTGTCATCTACGTCTTCGTCAATTTCCCCCTGACTTCGGCCTCTGAGGGCAAGTCTGGGTGAATCTTGGATTCAAATTCTTTGCCTCTTTACTTTAATAGACTGCTTTCAGGATCTTCTCTTTACTGTAATGTTAGATTAGATGAAGAAGGCCCTTATATTGCGGGTGTAAAAAAACCCATTTTTAAGAAATAGAAATTAATATAAATGCAATTTATTAGAATATTATATGGACAATGAGGCTTTTGATAGTGTATCTGTTGATAATGTGCCTGATTTTTCTAAGCTAGGATATAACCGATTTACTAATGAGGAGAGGGAGTATCTTAAAAAAATTATTTATTCTATGCGCAAAGTTAAACCTGAGATGACTAGAGAGAAGTTGGAGGAGATGTATAGGATTAATCTTTTAGATTTACCTTTAACTTTGCCTAAAAATAGATATTTGCCTGATGGTTCTAGAAGTCTAGAAAGTGAAATTAGAAGGTTATAGTTGCTAATTTTTTCAAATAGAAATTAATTTAAACCTTAAAGTTGAAAGGCTCTAATGGAGAGGATGAAATTTGATTCTGAAGGGAAATTGATTGGAGTTGATGGACTAGGTGTTCAAAATGTTAAAAGGAATAGTGAAGAAAGAAAACTCTTTGATGTGTTTGAAAATAAAGTAGATCCCTCTCTGATTAAAAATGATAAAGATTACTGGAGTTTATATAAAGATGGGAAGAAACTGGAACCTCTAAAGTTTTCTAATAGAAAAACTCAGGAAGATATTGTAAAAGAAGTAGTGGACTTAATAAAAAGTGGAAATAAAATTATATTCTTACATGGAATGTGTGGTACTGGAAAGAGTGCTATTGCTCTAAATATTGCAAGAGTTTTAGGAAAAGCGTCTATTATTGTGCCTGTTAAAAGCTTACAGAGACAGTATGAGACAGATTATATGGGAAGTATGAATGTATATGGTAAGAGTGGACAGAGATTGAAAATTGCTATGATAACTGGAAGAGAAAATCACGATTCCATCTTTAAAGAAGGAGCTAATTGTGCTGATCCATTTTTGCCTGACACTATTGCTATTACTGAAAAGAATTTTAGCCAGTTAAAAGAATATTATGAAATGAATCCCTTTGTGAAAAATAAAACTATTGAAAATATAAAAGAATTAAGAAGGATTTCAATTGCACCTGTGAATCCTTATTGGAGTCCAATAATATCTGCAGATTATGAATTAAATTTAAAAGATGCGACGAAGAAGAGATATAAGGGTTTAAATGATAAAGAATTTATTTTTTATCATAGAAAAAAAGGGTGCAGTTATTATGATCAATATCAGTCTTATATAGATTCTGATGTAATTATTTTTAATTCTGCCAAATACAAAATTGAAGTTGCCCTGGATAGAAAACCTCAAACTGAGGTAGATATAATAGATGAGGCGGATGAATTTTTGGATAGCTTTTCAAGTCAGATTGAACTAAACCTTACGAGAATTGGAAATTCTTTAAGGCATTTAAATGTAAATGAACTAAAGACAAGAGAACTAATAGATAAGGTTATTGAATTGATTAAATTAGAAGATAGAAATAAGTCTGCTTTGGGAGTAGATGAACATCAGATATTTTCTTTAAGGGAAACGCAGTTAGATAAAATATTATCTCTTTTTATAAAAAATCCTGAACTTGAAAATGAAATAATAAGTGATGAGGCAAACTATGCTAATAAGATTATTGAAGCTGCTAGAAATTTTTCTGAGTTCTTAGATGATACTTATGTTAGTTTTAAGAGATATGAGGATAACTTGTACGCTTATTTAGTAAGTGCCAATTTATCCAAGAGCATACAGGAAATATTTGATAAAAATAAGGCGTTTGTTTTTATGTCTGGAACACTGCATTCTGAAAATGTATTAAAAAATATTTTTGGTATTAAAGAGTATAAACTTGTTGAAGCAGAAACTTCTCATCAGGGAGAGATTGAAATAATGAGAACTGGAAAGGAGTTTGATTGTAGCTATAAAAATTTCTCCTCAGGGAAATTTAGTAGGGATGATTATCTTAAAACTTTGTCAATGTGTATAGAAAAGGCAGAGAAACCAATACTTGTTCAGGTTAACGCTTTTGAAGATCTTCCTAGTGGTAATGAAATAAGTAGAAATAATATTTATGGTGTTATGGCTAGAGAACAGTTAGTTAAGGATCAAGGACAGGATAGAAATGGAGAGACAATCTCAAACTTTAGAAAGAAAATGATTAATATACTGTATAGTACAAAATGTACTCGCGGAATTGACTTTCCTGGAGATATTTGCAGGTCTGTTGTCTTTACTAAATATCCTAATCCAAATATTCAGGGAAGTTTTTGGAAAATACTAGAGAGAACGCATCCAAAATATTTCTGGGATTTTTATAAAGATAAGGCCAGAAGAGAGTTTCTACAGAGACTTTATAGAGCTTTGAGATCTAAAGACGACCATGTTTATGTATTGTCTCCTGATTTGAGAGTGCTTGATGCTGTACGCGAACTACAGGCACAAAAAAGCAAGGCGAATAGTTAAGATTTATATAGATTAATGCCCTAATAGTTTATATTACAAAAAGGAGGTTGAAATGGCAGTAAAAAGCAGAAAAGTGAATAATATCCAAAATGTAAGACCTATAAGGAGAAATAGTCCCTTGAGAGAAGTTTGGGGATTTATGATCTGGCTTGTTGGTGTTTTAGTATCTTTAGCGGTTGGGTTTGGAATGACTGATGATACATTAAAAATACCTTTCTTATCCCAAATGGGCGGAGGAGTGATTGTGATGGCTGCTGGATGGATAGTAGTCATACTGGCAATAATTGGAGTTATACTAAAAGTAATAGATAAAGCTAGTAGATAAAAAAATTTATTTTTTAATATTTATTTGATACTCGTTAAAATCCGGAATTAAAGTCTACTGTTTTTTAGCAACGGATTTTGCCTTATCCTCTTTCATGTCTAGGATGTTCTTGTCCTTGTTTCTTTCTTGTTTTTAGTTTATGTATATGATCTGTTTTTTCAATTGCAAATTTCTCTTTGTTTAGACCATATTTTTCTATTAAATCAGAGGTGTAACGCCCACCTAGAAAATGAGGCATTATTACATAAGTTGCTCCTTCATTATAAAGTCTTAGTGCTTCATCTATTTGATGAGAAATTAATATTATTATTGTATCTTTATTGTTTCTTCTTATTTTTCTGGTGATCATAACATTTGTATCAAAATCTGGGATAGTTGAAACTATCATCTTTGTTTTTCTTATGTTTAGCTCTTCTAGTAATTCTGGATCTGAAGCATCCCCATATCTGCAATCATACCCTTTTCTTACTAATTGTTCTATGGTAGTAGGATTATAATCTACAACTAGGAAGTTTATTTTTGATTTTTTGAAAGATTCTAATAGATCAAAACCTATTCTATTGTATCCCAAAAGAAGGGCATCATATTCTTTTTCTGTGTGATACTTACCATCATCTAATTTTTTACCCTTTCTTTCAAAAATAGAAAGGGGACGAGCTAAAGAAGAATATATTTTGGTTGAATATAATATTAGATAACTTGAAAGAGCCATGGTTATTAGTGCCACTAAAGTCATTATTGAAAGTATTTGGGTTGAGATGTGATTTAGACTTACTCCAAGTGCTAAAATTATGAAAGAGAATTCGCTGATATGGGTTAGATTAAGTGAAGTTAAGAAACTGTTTCTTTTCGTATAGCCTTGAAGGGAAATTATAGATGTGGTTAATAATGGTCCTAGGATTAATACTATTAAAGAGAAAATTATTATTGGAGTGATTAAAGTTTTTATTTCTGTGAAATGCATTTGTGAACCTAGTATTATGAAAAATATAAGGAGGAAGAAATCTCTTAAGGGTCTTAATCTTGAACTTATCTCAAATCTATATTCTGAAAGAGATAAAGTAATTCCTGCGAGTAGTGCTCCTATCTCAACTGAAAAATTGAAAAAGTGAAAAAGACTCCCTAGAGATACACACCAAGCAATTGAAAACAATAAAAGTAATTCCTGTGATTTTGCAGTTAATTTTGCAAGAGGTTTAAGGATGTAAAAACCGAAAAGAAAAGTAAAACTTATTAATATTAAACCTTTTAGTAAAGAATTTATTATTAATGAAATTAAATTTGTTTGTGATGTGAAAGAAGAAATCCCCATTAAAAACACTATAGCTATGATATCCTGAAGTATTAATATGCCAATTGTGATTCTACCTGGAAGAGTGTTAATTTCCCCCTTGTCAGCTAGTAGTTTTGTAATAACTATAGTGCTATTAAATATTAAAGCGAGACCTATATAAAATGATGATGTTTGACTAAAGTTTAGAAATCTTGATAGTGCGAAAGTTATAGAGAAAATAAGAATTGTCTGACAGAAACCTGTTATTAGTACAACTTTTCCCACTTCTTTAATTGTTTTGGGGTTTAGATTTAGACCAACCATAAAAAGGAGGAGTGCTACTCCTAATTTTGCAAGTACCGCTAAGTCACTTTCTATATGGACTAAATTTAGAAAATGAGGGCTAACTAGTATTCCTGCTATGATATATCCTATAATCAGTGGTTGTTTGAATAGAAAGGTAAATAATGAGACAATCAAGGCTATTATTACTATGAGACTCAATTGTATAAATAGGTCAGATACCATCTTTTTTGAATAAACGGAGAAAAGATATTTAAACGTTTAGTAACGTTTTGGTTTGTCATATTCATCCTATTTGGTTAGGATGAAAGGGCAGTGCACAACGCGGCGTGCCTGCCCACTCATTTTTTCAAAAACATTTAACACAAGATTTAAAAACTGTTTTTTTCTCAGTTAAACATGGCGAAGGTAAGGATAAGACTGGGAAGCATAGACATAATGGCTTTGAATTCTGTAATTGGAATGATAAAAGATATTACCTCTAAGACAGGAGTTTTAATGAGAGGACCAATACCTTTACCTACTAAAAGACTAAAAGTAACTACAAGAAAGGGTCCCGATGGAAGAGGCACTGCTACTTTTGATAGATTTGAGATGAGAGTACATAGAAGAATTATAGATATTCCAGCAGAAGATAGAGTCTTACATCCAATTATGAAGCTTCAGATACCTAGAAGTGTTCAAATAAAAATTGAAATAAAATAATATGGATAAAGTTAAAGAGACTTTTGATTCTAAAGGAAGAAAGATCCATTACGGTGTTGGTGCAGTCATCCGAAATGAAAATGGAGAATATTTACTAATAGATAGAGCTGTTGAGCCTTATGGATATGGATGTATATCTGGACATATTCATGAAGGGGAAAAACCTGAAGAAGCATTAATTAGAGAAGTAGAAGAGGAATCTGGTCTAAAAGTTGTTAAACATAAGTTAATTTTAGAAAAAGTATTCAAAAAAAGAAAATGTTTTTTAGGAGATATTGATCATTATGGCTATATTTTTGTATGTGAAGTAAATGGGAAAATAAAGCCCAATCCTGAAGAGGTTAAGTCTATTGGATGGTATACAAAGGAAGAGATAGATATGTTAAAGTTAGAGCCAGTATGGAAAGAATTCTTTAACAATATGGAAACTATCTGAACATAGATATATTTTTATATTGTTATTTTTATTTCCTTATATGGGCAAAGAGGCATTGGCTGTTGAACGAACAGTATTGTTTAGAGATATGGAATTTGAGGGTTTCATGGAACTAGATAAATTTAATTTTATTTCTGTAATACTCGATAATTATATATATCATTTACGAGGAGATGAACTGGAACACAATGATTCATTGCAACAAATAATTCCTTATGTGTGGATAGTTAATCCTGTTTCGAAAGAGGTATTTGTTTACAGGAGAGCATCCGGAAAAGAAAATTATAGTGAGAGTAGATTAATGAATAAGATAAGCTGCGGGGTTGGAGGGCACATTGATCGAGAGGATTCTGATAATCCTATAGAAAATGCAATGATGAGAGAATTAATGGAAGAAGTTAAAATGGAAGAATATCCTAAACCTAAAATTATAGGATACATAAATGATGATTCTGATTCGGTTGGTAAGGTGCACTTTGGTATAGTTGCTTTGGCTGAGAGTATCCATAAAGTTGAGAAGGGAGATGATGAAATGGTTGAAGGTAAATTCTATTCCATTGAGGAACTTGATAAACTTTTAGCAGATTCAAATAATGAAGCGGATAACTGGACAAGAATAAGCTGGCCATTTATTAAGAATTATTTGAATAGAATTTAATTATTTAGATAATTCTTTCCACTTAGCAAGAAATTCTGTTCTCTCTCTTGATGTTTTAGATTCAGGATGTATGGGAAACAATTCTTCAGTTACTTTTTGAACATCTTCTCCTTTGATAAGTCTATTCAATGCTAATTGCTCTGGTCCTGAAAGAGGGGTGCTGTCTAGTCTGTAATCTTTGAAAGATCCATATGCAATAGGCACTACCTTGCTTAGTATATCCTCTCCAATGGTTGTTGCATATGCTCTTATTTCATGTTGCGCATGAGAATCCATTCTTAAACTTAGAAAATGAAAAAGATTGTGTAGATCTATTTTCCAATAAGATTCCGTATAAGTTGAGAGAGGCAAATCTTTTCTAGCTTGTTCACGGGCTACTCCCGCTTTTATTCTTTCTTCATATATTTCTCTTGAAAGCTTTTGTAGCTGTTCTTCTTTTAAGGAGAGTTCTTTTCCTATTGATTCATCTAAAAAACCCAAACTTCCTTGCTTATTTACTATTGATTGTTTTCTCCATTGATTTGGAGGAGTTTTTTGTGCAGAATCTATTGCTTCTGAATATCTAGTTGAATATTCGTTCACATTTGCTGTTCTATGCCTTATCCATTGCCTCCAGCAATCCATAGGAACACGAACATGGAATTTTAGTTCCACCATTTCAAAAGGAGTTGTATGTCTATGTCTCATTAGATAACGAATTAGGCCACGATCCTCATGAACTTTTTTAGTTCCTGTGCCATAAGAGACTCTTGCTGCTTGTATAATTGATTGGTCAGAACCCATATAATCTACAAGACGAACGAAACCATCATCCAAGACTTTAAATTGTTCTCCTAAAATCTCTTCTGCTTCAGCAACAGTTGATCTTTTTGTGTAATATAATTGTAAAACCTCTTTTGTCATAGGATTTTGATTATTTCATTATTAATAAATTAATATCATTGTGAAATAGATATATTATAATTAAAACTTATTTATATAATCAATTTTGTAATAAAATGGATGGAACAAAAAAGAGGATTATTTATTGTTTTTGAGGGAATTAGAGAGAGTGGAAAAGGCACGCAGATGATTAATCTTGCTGGGCATGTTAGAAGTTTGGATGAAGGGCAGGATATTATATTGACTCATGGGTCTTGGAAAAATATGACTGATAAGGATATTGTCGCTCATTCTGAAGATATTGACTCAAGACTTAATGATGGTTATTTTGTTTTTTGTGAATTATATAAAATGAGTAATTGTGCTAATCAATGGACTCGCGGAAATGATTTATTCAAATTGTTTAGGATGTACGATGGACAAAGAATAATAAAACCTGATTTGAATATTTTTATGGATATCTCTGCTGAAACTAGTGAAAAAAGAAGAACTAATAGAGGAGAGAATAAACAAGATTTTAGAGAATTTAAATTTGCAAAAGAGTTGGTAAGCCATTATAGTAATTTGGCTAATAGAATTGATTCAAAAGATCTTTTTGGTCTTGTAGAAAGTGTAAATGGAAGAGAGGAAGTAAATGAAGTTTTTGAAAAAGTGAAGAGTGTTTTTGAGGGTGTTTATCAAAAATGGAAAAGTTAAATAGAAAAACTGTTAAGAAAATCTTTATTAAAAAGTTTTAAAAGTCATCATTATTAGGTATATTTAAGCCGTCATGGGACAATGGTACTCCGCACGCTTGGAGAGCGTGTTTCCGCAAGGATATCCAGGTTCGATTCCTGGTGACGGCGTTCTCAGGAATCGAAGAAAAGTTTATATATAACTGGTTATATAGTTAACCATGGATACAACAATTCAAATAAGTAGTGAATTATTAGAGAGGCTTAGAAATATGAAAATGTATAGCAAAGAAAGTTATGAAAGCATTATATGGGATTTGGTGGAAGATAGATTAGAATTCTCTGAAGAAACTAAAAAAAATATAGAGCTATCTAGAAAAGAAATAAGAGAAGGTAAAACTATATCTTTGGAAACTTTAAAGAAGAAAATTGGTGCTTAGATGTATTATGTAGAGTTTACAAAGACAGCAGAAAAACAGTTTGATAAATTGCCTAATGATATACAAATAAGAATTTTAAGTGTTTTGGAAAGAATTAAAATAAGACCCTTCCACTTTGTGAAGCGGAAAGAAGGGAGCCCATATTTTATAATGAGAGTTGGTGAATATAGGGCAGTATTAGATATACAAACCGATAAGAATTACATATATGTTATTGAAGTTGGTCATAGGAAGAATATCTATGATTGAATAAAGTACCTAATGGCTTGATTGTAAATTAACTAAAATCTGTGAGAATTTTCAATTTTAAAATTATTTAGAAATAAAATTTAACGTCCTGACCATTTCCTCATGCAATAATCAACAAGCTTTTCTCCTTCTAAAGTTCTATTCTCTGAATCTACTCTTATCATAAAAAATTCTTTATCCTGAATTTTTAAGAAAACTCTTGAAGTGCTTTTCTTTATTTTTATCCAGCATATTATTTTTTCTTCAAAATAGACAAATTCTATGGAAATAAATTCATTAAGATGATTGAATATTTTTGAGGGAAAGAAATTCTTTATTACTTCATCAATGAGCATGCGTTTATATCCGTCTGTTCCAGGATCGCGTGTTTTTTTCATTTCTTCCTGGATGCCTACAATTTCAAAATTATCTTCTCCTTTCTTCTCTTTTATTCCTATAAGGATATTTCCACCTTCAGAATTGAGAAATGCAGCAATAGATTTGGCGATTATTACTTTTGAGGCTTTTTGTCCGTATTCTCTTAATTCAAATGATTTGCTTTCTTTTAGTTGGAGTGGATTATACGTTAAGCTCCAGAGTGAAGAGGATTTAAACTCTGTATGGAAACTTTCTCCTTCTTTAAGGAGCTTTTTTATTTCCAAAAGGGATTTTTCATTTTGTTCTGGTTCAGAAAAGATTATTTTCTTCACTCTTCCTATATCTCCATTTCTTAGACGAACCATTATCCCTTCTTCATTAAAGGGCTTTCTTACTGCTATTTCTTCCACAAATCCTGTTGAATATTTTTTCTGACTTGTTAATATAGTCACATTCATACCTTTTTTTATGTTTTTTAGATACTGATTATCCATATATCTATTTTATGAGTGGAATATAAAAAGTTTGATGTGGAATGATTTCTATATATGATTATGAATTAAAATGATCATATGGAGATTTAGAGAGATATTTCTGAATAGTAGAGTTTTTTAATATGGATCTCTTTGTCAGATAATGATTAATCTTATTAGAGAATATTTGGAGAAAATTGATGCACAGAAGTTAGGACTGAAAGGAAATATAAGAGTGCAATCAGTAAAGAGTATTGGGATGGGAAAGAGTAATATTAATTATCTAGTAATTGTTAATGATAAAAAATTTCTTTTTAGAGTTAATATTGAACCTAGAAATTCTACAAAGTCCCGCAGGGAGTATGAATCATTAAAACTTATTCAAAAATTTGGGATCGCTCCTATACCCTACTTTATTGATGATTCTATGGTAAACTTTCCTAATAGCTTTATTATTATAGATTATCTTGAAGGAAAGTCTCTTGATCATCATCCATATCCTCATAGTAAAAAAATAATCAAACAGCTTGGAAAACTTTGTGCGAAATTACACTCAATAAATTTAGATGGGACTATAAAACTAAAATATTCTAGATGCAGTAAGAATAATTACTTAGAGTTAATAAATAATGAATTCTCTTATATCCAAAATCATATAAGAAATAATGAATTTAAAGAAAAAATTAAGGAAGCAGTAAAAAAACTAGAAAAAATTAAAAATGCTAATATTTCTAGAGAAAAAGTTTTCTCACAAGGAGATTTTTGTGAACAGAATATCATCTACTATAAATATGAATGTTACTTAATTGATTTTGAAGATGCCTCTTTGACATATCCTGCTGCAGAACTAGCTAGAATATTTGTAGATTTTGGAAGGGGAGGATTTAATTCTTTAGAGAGGAAAGATTTTCTTAGAGAATATTATAAAATAAGAAATATTGCTAATAAGATAAAATTTGAAAAAGAGGTAGAGTCTTTCGAGCCGTATATCCTCCTTTTTGGACTTGTGTGGTCTATTGCACATATAATTAGAATAAGGAATAAGGAGTTTGATAAAGAATTTCTTAAAAATAATAATATTAGAAAGGATTACTCTTATACTGAATATTGCATAAAAAAAGCAATAAAGAACAATTTACTCGATAAGTCATTGATAAATTTTGATCTAGAAAGAACAATTTAGAACATTTTTACCTTAAAATACAAATAGCAAAGCTTTATAAGAGATAGTTTAATGGATAGTAAATGGGAAACTTTAGATCAAGTGGAAGAGGAGGCTTCGGAGGCCGATCTGGCGGTAGCTATGGAGGAAGAAGCGGAGGATTCGGCGGTGGAAGAAGAAGCTTTGGTGGAGATAGAGATTCTGGAAGAAGCGATAGAATGTTTGAGACTATGTGTAGTAAATGTGGAAAGAAGTGTGAAGTTCCATTCAAACCTACAGGAAGCAAACCTGTTTATTGTGATGATTGTTTTAAGAGTAATAATCAAAGAGAAAATGGGGCAGCCTCTGCAGCATCTGGAGAGCAATTTAATAAAATAAATGCTAAACTTGATAGAATATTAAAGGTACTAGAGAATTTGGAAATTGTTGAAGGGGATGAAGAGAACCTTGATGGAGATATAGAAGAAGACGAAATGGATGAAGAAGATGAGGATATGGATGATGAAGACAATGATGAAGAGGACGAAGATTCTACTAAAGTTTCTGACGATCAATAAATTCGGGAGGTATACAAATGAAAGGTAAAGTAAAATTTTTTAACGATATGAAAGGTTTTGGATTTATACTTGGTGAAGACGGAAAAGAATATTTTGTCCACAGTACTGGTCTTAAACATGGAGTATCAATTAGCGAAGGCGATTCTGTTGTGTTCGAAGTAGAACAAGGAGATAAAGGACCTAAAGCTACTAAAGTTTCTAAAGAGTAATTCTAAGAAACTTTATATAGGCTATTCTTATAGATATAGGATGGCAGCAACACCACCAGGAGCGAGGAAAAGGAAACTGGACTATATGGTGGATCAAGTTGTTTTTGATGATTTTATGAAGGCCTGCAGCAGAAAAGGATTTGCTCCTCAAATAGTTCTTGAACAAGCGATGAAGAAGTTTGTTCAATCTGGGCAGGTTTAATTATTATTTATTTTTAGTGTTAATTAATATTTCTAGATTTATTATTTTATTAATAAAGGGATTAACCTAAATATTTATTAATTAATATTTAATCTACTTTTCATGATAAATATAAGATCCTATAGTGATAAAGACTATGAATCCGTAAAATTGAATCTTCAAGAAGGAGGTTTATTTGATGATTCTATGGATACAAGAGAAATACTTAGAGAAAAAGTCGAACTAAACCCTTTATCTATTTTAGTTGCTACTCTTGATGAAAAAGTTGTAGGAAATATTTATATTATTCTAGATAGATGGAGCTCATTTTTATTTAGATTAGCTGTTAGAAAAGAATGTAGGGAAAAAGGCATTGGTTCTAAATTAATAGAAGAGTCAGAAAAACTACTAAGAGAGAAAGGAGTTAAGGATGTTGCACTTTTTGTAAGGTCTGATGATAGAGAATTAATTGATTATTATATACACAGAGGATATACTCCAATGGACAAACTACATCAATGCATGTGGAAAGAATTATAGTCTTCTTGATAGCGCGTATCTTTTAAATATCTCATTTATAGTGTGACTTAATCTTTTGAGATAAAAGAAGAGATTTTTATGATCTTAAATCAATTTTTGCTTTTTTTATTAGAAATAGTTTTATTAGGTCATATAAGATTATTACAAATAGTGCCATTGCTAATGGAATTATCCATTGGTTTAATTTTAATGGGATTACCTCAAATACTATGTTTAGTGGGGTGTAGAGAATTATTAAGGTTGCGATTATTGATATTGATGCCATATAGAATAGAGGTTTGTTCACTAAAGGAGACCTGTTTAAGACTCCTTTTCTAAATGATCTGAAATTGAAAGAGTTTGCTATTTCTAAGGATATTAGAGTTACTAATGCTATTGTTCTTGAAGTTACTGTATCTTCTTTGAAAATATTAAATGATATATAAAAAGAAGACAAAACAAGTATAGCCATAAGTGCTGCACTGAATATTAATATTAACATTAAAGTCTTACTGAAAATTTCAGACTTTTTTCTCGGTTTGTCATTCATTATATCTTCTGAGGATTTATTAAAACCTAGTGCTACGGCTGGAAGATTATCTGTAACTAAATTCATGAATAGAATTTGTAATGCAAGAAGAACTGGAACTTCCCATCCGAGAATAGGCGCTATTAAAACTCCAAAAAATATAATTGAGAGTTCAGCAAGACTACAGGATAATTGGTATGTTACGAATTTTCTGACGTTGTTGAATATGGTCCTTCCTTCTTTTATTGCGGATATAATAGTTGAAAAGTTATCATCTTTGAGAGTTAAGTCTGCAACTGAACGAGAGACATCTGTTCCATTTTTTCCCATTGCAATTCCGATGTGTGCTTCTTTTAGTGCTGGAGCGTCATTCACACCATCTCCGGTCATAGTTACTATCTCTCCATTTTGTTTAAGTGCTTTAACAATTCTTAATTTGTGTTCTGGTTTGACTCTGGCAAATATTACAATGGAATCTACTATTTTTGATAGTTCTTCATCACTAATACTATCAAGTTCTTCTCCAGTTAAAACTTTTCCGACCAAATTAATTTGTTTTCCAATGGCTAAAGCAGTTTCTCGACTGTCGCCAGTAATCATTTTTACTTTTATTCCTGCTTTAACACATAATTTTATTGCTTCTTTTACTCCTGGTCTTGCTGGATCTTCTATTGCCACTGCTCCTAGAAATACAAGACCTTTTTCTAAATTTGATTTATCTACACTAAATGTTTTTTTGTAGGCAAGGGCTAACACCCTGTATGACTGTGAAGTTAATTCTTTATTTCTTTTCAGAATTTTTTCTCTTTCCTTTTCAGTTAGAGGAATTATTTTATTATTGTTTTGTATATGTGAACATTTTGATAAGAGAACTTCTATCGCTCCTTTTGAATAAACAAACTTAGTTGTTCTTTCTTTACATAATACAGTCATTAGTTTTCTTTCTGAAGTGAATGGAATGTCCTCTTCTCTTGTGAATATTAAATCTTCTCTGAATAGATTGGCTTTGGCTGCTAGAATTAGAAGGGAAGATTCTGTAGGATTTCCTAAGATTTTATAGTCATCATCCTCTCCTGTCCTTTCTATCTGAGAGTCGTTACATAAAATTGAAGCTTTTAGAAGTAAAGATAACTGAGCGTTATTTTTAGGATTTAATTTTTTATTCTCTAAGAAAAATTCTCCGTGGGCGTTATATCCTGTTCCTGTAACTTCTAAAATTTTGCTGTCTAATAATATTTTTTTTACAGTCATTTCTCCTTCGGTTATTGTACCTGTTTTATCTGAGCATATTACTGTTGTCTCTCCTAGAGTTTCTATTATCGACATTCTGTTTACTATAGCGTTCTTTTTTGCCATTGCATATACTCCTGAAGCTAATGTCGCTATCAATACCACTGGGAAACCTTCTGGAAATGCCGATACTGAGAGCGATAAGACTAGAATTAGTACACTTAAAAGAAATTCTTTGTCTAGATTCTCTGCGCTAGAAATCATAAATAAGCCTGTTAGAATTGATACTGATATTGCTATTACTACCATAAATGCTGCTATTCTGTTTACTTTCTTTTGAAGAGGAAGTTCTTTTTCTGCTGTAGAAATAAGACTTGCTATTTTTCCGAATTTGGTGTTCATCCCTGTATGAACCACTTTTGCAATACATCTTCCATTTACTACAAAAGAACCCATGAAGACCATATTTTCATCCTCTATTTTTTTAGAATTTTTAGATACTGATTTTTTTATCTCTGCAGATTCACCTGTTAGAATTGATTCATTTATTAGGAGGTCTTTTTCTTCAATTATCATACAATCAGCAGGTATTTTTTCTCCTATTCTTAAAACTATTAAGTCACCAGGAACTATTTCTAATGAAGAAACTTCTTGTTCTTTTCCATCTCTTATTACTCTTGAAACGGGCATTACTAGTTGTTTTAGAGTTTGTATTGCTTTTTCAGCTCTATATTCCTGGATATATCCTACCGCGATAACCAGAAATATTACAGTGATTATAGTATATGCTGTAATAAATTTACCCACGAATATGGAAATTAGTACTGCCAACAGAAGAAGATATATAACAAAATTCTTCTTTATTTGTCTTAAAAATATCTTGAAAGCTGAATTTCTCTTGCTTTCTTTTATTTCATTTTTGCCGTATTTTAATAAAATGTCTTCTGCCTCTTTTTTAGACAAACCTCTTTGTTCCATTTTATAGTTATAGGAAAAGATTATTTAAATTCTTACTAGCTGTAGTTAAGCTTATAATACCTTGTTGCCTAGGTTCTTTATGAGTGAAAGAAAAGAAGCATTTTTTAGATTACTAGTGTTGATTGTATCAGGAATTGTTTTATGGCTTTGGGCTTATTTGGCATGCGCCTTAATTATTATTAATTGGTTAATTGCTGTTATATGGAATAAGAGAAACAAGGATATTGCAGAATTTACAGAGTACTGGAATACAGAAAGTTATAAATTTTATAGATATATTTCAGGTGTTACAAATCAGAGACCTTTTCCGTTTACGAATGTAGAGAAAATAAGTAAATTTACTAAGTAAATTTAAAAGAAAGGATCAAGATTGGATTTCTTCCCTGCAAGTTTATCTGCTATATGTTTTGCTGACATTACACACACTACTTGGGATCCTGCTCCTCCCATCAATATTTTATCTTTTTTGAATTCTATTAGGGGAGTTTTTGTTGAAGTTATACCGAAAGATCCACTCCAGGCATAATCTATTTTCTTATGGATATGAGGGAAAAGCTTGTGAAGAAAAGATATAATACGTTTTAAATGAGGATGATGAATGTCTATACTAGAATGATCTTTATAGACATGCTTATCTCCATATCCTAAAAGAATTCTGTTATCTTCTGTTATTTTTAAATAATGATATATATCTTTAGAATCCCATACAATTTTCTTAGGCAATAGACTGATACTATTTAATTCTGTTTTTGTTAAAGGTTCTGTTATTACTATTGTTGATTTTTCTTTTTTAATATTAGGATGTCTTAAAGAAGAATCAATTGCGATTATTATTTTTTTATATTTTATCATTCCTTTAGGAGTTTGTGCCATATTTTTCTTTTCATGTAAATGCACTAATGGAGTATTTTCATATATTTTTACTCCCTTCTTACTTACAACTTTAGATAGATTTTGTGTAAACTTCAAAGGATTTACAGAAACTCCATGAAGATGAGAAAGAATTGCATACTTGAAAAGAGGAGTGTTAATTTCTTTTACTAGCTCTTTACCCACTAAAAGTTTTGTAAGTGGCTCTATATCTTTAGATATAATATATTCTTCCAAAACATCTGTATCAAGTTTGCGTTTAGCACTTCCATAAATAGTATCTTCAGAATCATAATCACAATCGATCCTTTCTTTTTTTATTGCCTCTTTAATCATGTCTAATCCTCTATGATTTTCTTTCCAATAAGCCAATCCTTTCTTTTGACCATACTCTTCAAGAATTTCTTTTAAATCTAACTCTCCTTCTAATACTAAACTACCTGCAGCCATCCCTGTTGCTCCCGAAGCAATAATATTCTTTTCGATCAAGACAGTTTTTTTACTTCTATATTTACTCAAAAAATAAGCTAGGGAAACTCCACTAACTCCTCCTCCAACTATTAAATAATCGCATTCTATATCTTCTCTTAATTCCTGTCTAGGTTTATATCCAGGATTTTTCCAAAACACCTCATGCTTCATTTTAAAAAAAAGAGCGGTAGGTATTTAAATCATTCGAAATAAGTAATAAAAAGAGAGTGAAGATGAAAAAGCAGAATTTACTTATTTTAGGTGCGACTGGAGGTGTTGCAACTTCTTTTCTCCATTATTTTGTTCATCATAGGGATATAGTAGGTAATTTAATTTTACTGGCTAGAACAAATAAATTGCTATCGAATCCTTATTTAGAACATAAAAATTTAAAATATAAATTAATAGAAAAAGAAATAGATCCTGATAATTTAGAAGAATATATTGAGATACTTAAAAGATATAAGATCGATATAGTCTTGGATCTTACTGATTCTACATCTATTCCTCTTTTGGAAGCCACAAATAATGAAGGAATTAGCTATATGAATACTTCTTTAAACGATGATAGTAGACCAGTGTCTGAGATAGTTTTTGAGCTTTATTCTAGAAAAAATGAATTTAATAAAGCACCTCATATAGTTTGTGCTGGAATGAACCCTGGTATAGTAAATATGTGGGTAAGGTATGGAATAGAAAAGTTTGGAATCCCTAAGGAAATAATTCATTTTGAATATGATACTTCTAATGCTCCAATTAGATTAAAGAAAGCACTTATAACCTGGTCACCTCATGAATTTTTAGTTGAAGGTGTGAGAGATCCTTCTGGAGTAGTTGAGGGAAAAAATAAAATAAAAAAACTTCTGCCAAATGCTCTGAAAAATAGAGAGGATATGAGACTATTAATGGAGCCTATAGTAAAATTAAGCAAGTACCCCAAAGGATTGCTGGTATTACATGAAGAAAATATTACCATTGCACAGAAATATAATGTGCCCTCGAGGTTTATATATGCAATAAATAGTGATGCTCTTGAAAAGATTACTAAATTATATAAAAAAAAGAAAAATATAGATGAGAAAGACATCCTGCTGATGACAAATCGCAATGTCCCTTTAGATGGTTCAGATAATATAGGGGTAATATTAGAGTATCCTAATAAAAGAGTTTATTATTTCAACAGTATTTCTAATAGTTCAGTTATTGGCACGAATGCCACTTATTTTCAAGTTGTTATTGGAGTATTTGCCGCCTTACTCGCCCTTATTTTTGATAAATTAGAGAATAAATTGTATTTTACAGAAGATTTGTTTAAAAGCATTTACAAAAATTATGTTTTTGACAATATGCGAGTTCAGGAATTTATTTTCAATAAAAATGGAGGCAAGTTAAGTTTATCTAATTATAATCCTATAATTAGAATGAGTAGAAACAATTTTAACCATCTCTACATATAAAAGTAAAATGAAATATGATTTTGTTGTTTTAGGAGGTACTGGTCTTCAAGGCAGAATAGTTGCTAGAGATCTGATGGAAAATAAATATTCTGTTTTGCTATGCGGGAGAAATAAAAGCAGAATAGATCATATTCTTAAAAAATATAAAAAATCAGGATTTAAATATGTTGATTTGAAAGATGTGGATTCCACTGCTGATGTTATCAAAGAATCTGGTGCAAATGTAGTTATAAACTGTGCTGAAGAAGATTGGGACTTAAATGCCTTGAGAGCTTGTGTTAAAGCTGGAGTACATAACATTGATTTAGGATCAGAAATACCTATGACAAGAGATCAATTTAGAATGCATGGTTTATTAAAAAGCAAAGAACTTATTCATATAACTGGATGTGGTTCTGTTCCTGGAATTGGAAATGTAATGTTAAGACACGCTGCTGAAAAATTGGATTCTATAAAAGAGATAGATGTTGGCTATGCCTGGACTTCGAATATAAAGAAGTTTGTT
>CAYHYK010000004.1:0-32533 GCA_964360985.1 Candidatus Woesearchaeota archaeon
AAAAGAACTTGCAACACACTCTGATAAAATATACACCGAAAAAGAACTTAAGCAGAGAGTAATGCTTCCACGAGAGGTTTTATCTAATAGCCTTAATTCATTAGGAGAAATAGGAATTATTGATTATGAATCTCCTAATAGAGACTTAAAAGGAAAATGGTCAAAAGAATGGAAATTCTGTTGGCTAAATAACACTAATTTGTTGGATAAAACTCCAGAGGAAATTTATAAAGATATAAGATTAAATGACTATAGATTTAAACGGAGAGGTAATTTTGAGCAAGTTCTTAAATATATTAAAGACAATCCTAATAAAAAATATGAGTATAATTCTTTATCTGAAAAATTGAATATTTCTCCCAGATTAGTTTCTATAATTCTTTCTCATTTTACTAAATTAAACTATCTTGCCTCTGAATTTAAAGGAATAGAAAGAACAAAAGCAAAATCAAATCAAAATACATCTTTATTATGGAAGATTGTTCTTGAGCCAATAGAAGCAATTGCCCATAATCTTGACTCTGATAACTTCAATGGATTTTATGAGCCTTTAGAAAGATATGAAGACAAAGAAATAAGAACAAGAGAAATTCAGAACCACATTATGATTTATGATGATGAAAGAACTCAAAGAGGAACACAAGGCTCTGAAGAAATTCAATCTATATTGCTTTCTCTACCTCAAAGAGAGATAAAATTAAGCGAGATAAATGAGATCATAGAAGGAAAATTAGAAAGAAGAATTAGTTCGACTGGTATTAGGAATCATCTTACTAACTTTGTTAAATCGGGAGAATTTGAAAAAGTAAAAACAGGAGTATATAAAAGAAAATGATTTCAGATTATTTCAAAATAGCAGTTAAGAATCTTGCAAAAAAAAGAGTAAGATCAATGCTTACTCTAATAGGAATATTGATTGCAGTAGCAACTATCTTTGTTCTAATTAGTGTTTCTTTAGGTTTACAAGGAGCTGTAGAAGAACTTTTCAGACAATTCGGAACAGATAAATTCTTTATTGAACCTAGAGGCCAATTAGCAGGTCCTGGAACAGGAGGGGCAGTACAATTCAACCTAGACGATATAAGAGTTATAGAAAAAACTACAGGCGTTAAAGATTATTCTTATTGGGTTGGTTCTTCAGCAAAAATAGAATCTAATGGAGAAATAAGATACACTTTTGTTATCGGAATACCTCTAGATCACGCATCAGTCTTTTTCGAAACAGGTTTCTATAAAGTTGAAGATGGAAGATTGCTTGAGGAAGAAGATAAAGGAGAAGTAATGATTGGTAACCAGTATAAAAATGGATTTTTTTCTAAATCAATAAATCCATTGAATAAGATAACTATCAATGATCAAGAATTCAAAGTAAAAGCAGTTATGCAAACTGTTGGAAACCCTTTTGATGATCGCTTAATATTTATGCCTCTAGATGATTTCAGACTACTTTTCCCAGATACAAAAGATCGTATAGATCAAATTGCAGTTCAAATACATGAAAACGAGGATGTAAATGAAATAGCAGAGAGAGTAGAGAGAAGACTGATAAAATCAAGAAATGTAGATGAGGAAAATAAAGATTTCAATATAAGTACTCCAGAAGAAATCCTATCCAGTTTCGGAGAGGTATTAACTGTCTTAACAACATTCCTTTTAGGTGTGGCAGCAATTTCTCTTCTTGTAGGAGGAATTGGTATTGCTAACACAATGTTTACTTCTGTGTTAGAAAGAACAAGAGAAATAGGCGTAATGAAAGCAATAGGAGCAAAAAACTCGGATATATTAATTATATTTCTAGTTGAAGCAGGAATATTAGGTCTAATAGGAGGAATTATAGGAATTCTATTGGGAATAGGAATAAGTAGTATAATAGAATATGTTGCAGTAAATCAACTCGGAACAACTCTTCTAAAAGCAGCAACTCCATGGTATCTTATAGTTGGTTGCATGGCATTTGCATTTATCGTAGGAATAGTTTCAGGTTTCTGGCCAGCTTACAGAGCAATCAAGATTAAGCCAGTTGAAGCTTTGAGGTATGAATAAAAATGGTTTCTGAGTTAGAATTAAGAGTTAGAGAAATGGATGATGAAACTGTTAAAGTTTCTGTAATGGCTAGAAGGATAGCTAATAAATTTGAGGAAGATGTTTCTGAAGGCCATATTAGGAATATATTATTTGCAAAGAGAGGAGGATATGGGAGCTGGACTGAATATATAAATAAAAAAATTAGAAAGAAAGGATTTAAGAGACGTGTAGATTATGAGGAATATTTAGCTCAAAAAAGAGGTCTTAAGGGACTAAAGGAATATAAGGAAGAGGTTTATCGGAGATTAGGTTTTTTGAGTAATAGCGAATATTGTAATTATATTCGTCATAAAGAAAAAGGTCATTTCAAAAATTTAGAAGAATATCTTGATAAAGAAGGCTTGTCTAAAAGATTGGAATACCGGAATCCAAAAGATATTCCAGAAGTAGCATCAGAAAAAGATTATTCTCTAATTGGAATTTTAGAAGCAGAGGATAAAAAAGAACAGATAAAATTACTTTTAGAAAAATGTTTAAATGACTTAGATGAGGAAGATAGAGAGATTATAACTTCAAGATATTATGAAGGAAAGACTCTAGAAGAAATTAGAAAGGAATTAAAAGTCACAAATGAAGGAGTTAGACAAATAGAAATTAAGGCAATCAAAAGATTATATTTCCTAGCAAAAAAATACGGTTTAGATGAATTATATTTCGAGAAATAAATCTAATGAACACTATTCACCATTTTTCCTTTGGAAAAAGACTTAATATTTTCAATTGTCGTATCCAAAATTCTCTCTAAAGCTTCGCGAGTATAAAATGCACTATGAGGTGTAATAACTACGTTCTTTTCTTTCAATAATCTGTGATTTTGATGGAAGGTTTTAAGATTTTTTGAATGATCATTATGCAAGGAATCTTTGTGCTCTTTCATCTCTTCTTCACCTTCTAAAACATCTAGTCCCGCTCCTCCAATAATGCTTTTGTCAATTCCAAAAACTAAAGCGTCAGTATCTATAATTTCCCCTCTTGCAGTATTTATAACGAAAGCCCCTCTTTTTATCTTCTTGACATTTTTCATATTTATCATATGTCTTGTCTCATTAGTTAAAGGAACATGAAATGTTATAATATCTGAATTTTCTAATAAATTCTCAAAAGAAACCCATCTAAATCCTTCTTTATTGCTTAATTTTAAATCTTTTTTAATAGAGTAAGCAATAACTTCCATTCCAAAACCCTTGGCAATTTTAATGACATTTAGACCTATGTGACCAGTTCCAACAACCCCCAGAGTTTTTCCTTTTAAGTCAAAACCCATTAATCCTCTAAGAGAAAAATTATCTTTCTTAGTCTGACTGATAGCATCATCTAAATTTTTAGATAATGTTAAAATTAAACCAAAAGTATGTTCTGCAACAGTATTCCCTCCATAATATGGAATATTACTCACTTTTATTCCCTTTTTCTTAGAATAATCTATATCTATATGATTAAAACCAGTAGACATAGTAGTCACAAACTTTACATTAGGGAGTTTAGATAATAATTCAGAGTTTAATTTAGAATAAATAAAACATGCAATAACATCAAGATCTTTCGCCTTACGATAGTTCTCAATATCTAGTTCTCCCTTGAAAAAAGAAATTTCATTTCCTTTTAATTTTTCCTTAATATAATCTTCTTCCCATTTCTCAAGTTCAAAAAAGCCTATTTTCATTTTATTGCCTCTTTTTTTTGTTTAATTTTTCCATAAATCCAACTGATAATTACTCCAATGAATGCCCCAACTAAAAAGAATAAGAAACTAACAAACCTCATATCTACACCAAGACCAGTAAAATTTGTAAAATTAGAAACAATGGTATGTTGGAGGCATTTAGTATCAGTGCCAAAACTCTCACAAAAAGAGAAACTCCAAATATTTATTATGACTAAAAAAATCCACCCCGCAACCAACCATAATGGCCAAACTTTTTTGTAATTATTATTTTGATTAGTTAATTTTAATATGCTTCCAGTTATAGCTCCGAGTAATGCTCCAACAATAAATGCATGAAATATTATATATGGATCATGGAAATAAAGCCATAAAAAAGGAAACCAAACATTATTACAAAAAGGCGAATCTGAAGGAACAAAATCTCCTTGACCAATATTTACAACCTTGTTATAGCATATTTTTAATCCTAGAAATTCATGCATAATTGGTACTAGGCTTATAATAAGTACGATAATACTTAGTATTATTCCTCCTTTCAACCATGCATGCCAATTCTTCCAGCGCATTTTAAATTCTCCTCCTCTTTTGTTTTATTTTGCTAATTATGAAGCCGATTAGGGCGCCGAGAAGAAAGTAGAAAATGATGTTCATAATTGTTGAATTAGAATCTCTTAAACCAATGTTATCAAGGATAAACCGGACCGGTGACGATATTAAAAACCAAGTCATCATAGAATAACTTACCTCTCCCCCAACTGGAAAAATAATATCGGGTATAATTAAGAGTATAATCAAAATTCCTATAATACTAAATCCCCCCTTCATCCAATACGGCCATTGCTTCCATCCCATCTTAATCATAATCTCTCCTTTCTTATTTTAAATCTCTCATTTTTAATAATTTTTAGTATCTCATTCCATCTGGCCATTCTGTTATTTATACCATCAGTTCTTGATATAGCCAAAGATGCGTGAGCGATAGCAGCTTTCAAAGCCATTTCAATATCATCGAATTTTATTAGTCCTGTTATAAAAGAACTTCCAAAAACATCTCCTGCTCCAGTAGCTTCCCTAACCTTTACTTTAGGAGGTCTAAATCTATACAAAAACGTTCCATCGTAAACTCCTCCTTCATTTTCTCCATCAGTTATGCAAACTATTTCAGGCCCTAACTTTTTCAATCCCTCATATAAATTTCCTTTCTTAACAAGCATCCCAGCCTCTTCTTTATTCAATGTTAAAGTATTACAATTAGTTAATATTGGCTTCAAATAATCTGCCCCATATTTAGTATGATAACTACTAGGATTATATGCCAGTTTAATTCCATTATCTCTAGCATATTTTGCTATTTTTTTTTGAGTTTCAAAAGATTCTTTTCCCAAAGATGTAAAATAAAACCATTTAGTATGAAATTCCCTAAAATTTATCTCAGAAAATTTCAAATTATCACTTGACGCTTTAGAAGTTATAATAGTTCTATTTTTCTTTTCACTCTCTAAGATTATGGAATATCCAGTACGTTCTATTTTAGATTGTACTCCTAAAAAATCTATTTTATTTGCTTCTAATCCTCTTAAAATTATACTAGCATTAGCTTTACTACCTATTTTTCCCACAAATCCTGTTTTTAATCCCAAATGAGAAAAACACATAGCACTGTTTATTCCTCCTCCACCAATTGAAAAATCAATGCTATCCACTAAAATTTTAGTTCCAACAGGAAAATACATATTTCCTTTCTCTTCATTAAATTTAGTCCTAACAAAAGCATCAACTAAACCACTTCCAAGAGTAATAACATCGTATTTTCTCATTTTTAATTATTTCTTTCCCTGTTTTTTCTGATCAGGATAAGACAAGATTACCAATGCTAAAGAAACAAATAGCAATCCAATATCTCTAAATATTATATCAAAAGATCCTATATTAAATATTATTATTCCAAATAAATTCAGAGTAGAAAGTATGGACGCATAAAATAATCCTCTCTTCATCAATAGCCAAACACCAATCAAAACATCAAACCCTGCATGTAAATAAAGAATAGTCTGTCTAGAAACAATAAAATCAAAAAACGAAGGAACAAATCCCAACCATGAAGTAGGATTAGTAAATATGGACATCCCCGCATATAAGAATACAAATGCTAATCCCCATCTCAAAAGCAAAATTACTAAATTCTCTTTTTTCATTTTAGTTAACAACTATCTTTCCTCTAATTCCAGAAGAAAGATGATCATGATAATTCCAAGTTCCTTTTTCATTAAAAACAAACTTATACTCTTCATTTTGCGCTAAACCTTTACAAGAATCAAATATTTTTAATTCTTCAGAAGTTCCGCATTTATCTATATCTGATCCGGGATAGTCTCTATGGGTAGGATGTATATTGGAAGCAGGCCAATGTGATCTACTATCTTTGTTAATAAAAACAACTTCCTCTCCCACCTCAATTTCTAGTATTTCAGGATTAAATCCTTCAGAAGTTATTTCAACGATATTTAGAGTTTCATCAACTATTCCTTCATCATTTAAAATATCTTTTCCTATTGCACTATCATTCCGCACTACAATTATTCCCCCACCACTTCCCCTTTTACTTATTTTATCAAATTCATAAAATGCAAAGAATCCAACTATCAATACTACCACTAATATCAAAATTATCCATCCTCTCTTCATTTAAGGAAGAAACAATTATTATTTATAAGCCTTTCTAGCTTAGTAATCCTCGGCTAGCCGCTCCAATTCTTTCCAACAATTCCCCCATCTTAGGCTTTTTCTTCTCTTTCTTACATTCTTCAGCATAATATATGTAAGTTGTTAATCTAAAAGATAATACAGTAAAATCCTCATGTCCCTCATTTTCTCTTTCTAGTAAATGTCTTTGAAATTCTTTATTAAATGCGTCTATTTCTTTATCATCATACCCCCTCCATATTTCTCTTCTTTTTCCTTCTATAGCCTTACAATATATCTTTGCATATGATTCAACTCTCTTTGTAAGCAAATGACTATAATATTCAAATCTATCTCCAATTATACCCTCTTCCATCTACTTAAAAGGCGAATATGCCTTTTAAGCATTACTGAACAAAGAAACTAGAAATCCACAATCCCATTGCAATAATTAAAGTTATCCAATAAATTCCTTTATTCCAAGCAATAATCTTCGCCCCATCAAAAGGCATCGCAGGTATCATATTAAATGCAGCCAACAAAGAATTAATAGACAGACCCATTGAAAATAATATTCCCCATATGTCCTCATTTCCCCAAATTAACAGCCCTATTAAAAACATAGTTGACAAAACGATATTTGTCAATGGTCCAGCCAGAGATATCTTTCCATTTCTTTCTTTGGTTATTCTTCCTTCAATGAATACTGCCCCAGGAGCAGCAAATATAAATCCAAATAAAGAAAACAATAAAGCAAGCCATAACATATTATGAAACGCTTTAAACTCCGCTAATAATCCATAACCCTGGGCAACATATTTATGCATCATCTCATGCAATAAAAAACCTATTCCAGCTGTAAAAAAAGAAATAAGGAAAACAGCAAAGAAGACAGAATTAAATGACAAAAATATTTGATATCCTCCAGAAAATAATATTGCAAAAGCTAAAGAAATCATTAATCCAGCAAACCATAAATCTTTTATTTCTCTTGAACTGAATTTCATTTTAAGATAAGATTTATATGCTAATTAAATTTAACGCAAGCATGATAAAACAATTAGAAAAAAATCCCTATATTTCTTACACAATAACTATCCTAATAGCCCTAACTATTTTCTATTTCTCTTCACTAAATTCTCAACAAACAGGTTCAGCAGGTTCAAGCATAAAGCCTATAGTATATCACATTTCAATTTTCTTTCTTCTATCTTTATTCTTACTTATCTCTCTAGTAAAAGGAAAAAATAAGAAGTTTATTTTGCCAGTAATTATAATATCTCTACTTTATGCAGTCTCAGATGAAATTCACCAATCGTTTGTTTCAGGTCGTTCGTCCTCATTTGCAGATTTAGGCCTAGATTCAATTGGAATTTTTTTGGGATTTTTATTATATAGTATTTCTTTAAGATATAGGAAAATTAGAAAAGACAGCTCTTCAGATTTATTAAAGCATTCAGAAAAAGTTGCTAAAAAGTTATGGGATAATAAAGAGGATGAAGTATGGAACAATGTATAAACAAGGTGAAATTTTAATAGTTCCATTTCCATTTTCTGATCTAAGTAATATAAAACAAAGACCAGTCATAGTTCTATCAAAAGCCGAAGATAATGAAATAAGCGAGGATATTATAACTTGTGGCCTGACTTCCAATCTAAAAAATTCAGCACATTCAGTACTAATAGATAACATTAATTTAGAAGAAGGAAGCATACCCAAAAAAAGTAGAATAAAAGTCGATAAGTTGTTTACAATAAATAAGAACTCTATAAAAAAGAAAGTTGCAAGATTAAATAAAAAAACATTTGAAGAAGTTAAGAAGGAATTTATTAATCTAATTTAATGCGGAAGGGAGGCTCACCAGATCTAAATCTGGGATCATCAAACTTCACAAAGTTTGAGTATTCGAACTCCATGCACAGTAATTAGAATTCCCCATATAATCTAAAGATTATATATGCGGGAGGGAGGATCCAGAAATACAAACTTTTTAGAAAAAGGTTTCTATGAGTTCAAAAACTTGTTTAGCTATTCTAAGAATAGTTGTCTAGCGTATGCACAATTCCCACAGGAATTGAAAGATTCTTCGAATCTTAAATGCGGGAGGGAGGATTCGAACCTCCGAAGGCACTAAGCCACAAGATAACCTATATCTTGTTTAGCTACTCTCTCTAATGAAAGAGCGACATCTTAAGTCTTGCGCGTTTGACCACTTCGCTACCCCCGCATAAACAAATAAGAAAGAAATGAGATTATAAAGCTTACTGCTTACAGAGTAGTACATAATTATTGGAATTCAAATATA
This sequence comes from Candidatus Woesearchaeota archaeon, assembly GCA_964360985.1. Classification (GTDB taxonomy): domain Archaea; phylum Nanobdellota; class Nanobdellia; order Pacearchaeales; family GW2011-AR1; genus JAUSIK01. The sequence continues at coordinate 8,740 of CAYHYK010000004.1, forward strand.
TAAAGAATCAACTCTCTTCATCAATCTTCTGAAGAATTTCATCAGCTTGCATAGTTACTTGCTGGATTATTTCTTGTTCACTAGCACGAGGATTTTCAGTTTTAAATTTTAGTGCATGAGCAGCACCAGATATCAAAGCTATTTTCAACCTCTTTTCTTCTTCATCCATTTTTTTCTAAGAGAGAGGGCACTTAAAAACATTTAGTTACTCCGTTGATATATTAATATATGAAGATCCATTTATTTCTTCAATACTAAAGTTTTTATCCGTAGAACCCTCACTAGAAATATTACTAACATTCTCCATTTTTGTTTCTTCTTTCTCATAATCTAATTTAACTACAAAATTACCTGTCTTAAATTCAAATCCATCAAAAAATCTTACTTTTAAGTATAAAAGCCCAACTATAAATACAAGTGAAAGAACCAAAAACAAAAATAATGTAAAAATTATACCTCTTCTGTCCATAATTACTCTATAAAATACAATTATATAAATCTTCTTAAAAATTTAATTAGTAAAATAATCAGCCATAGAAATTATTTATATTTTGAATCTATATGATTCTTGATATTTTCTTCCAGTTGACTGAATCTTTCTACATTTTGTGTATACTGATTAATCTTCCCATACGCTGAAGAAGCAAGATATATTATTGTACCTATAAATATAGCTTCCTCCTTTACTTCCCTACCATTAAGACCACATAATAAGTATATCATTCCAGAGACTTTTCCTATACTCTCTAAAGTCATAGCGCATGCATCTCTCATTTTTTTCCTACAATAGTCTTTGTTTTCCATTTTCAAGGGATTCTAAATAACTATTTAAAGATAGTTATAACCGGTTATCTTATTTACAATTACAGAATTTCAACAGAATATAAAAGTTTAAAAAAGGATGTTCGCTTTAGTTAATTGATAAAGAGGGTCTATGGAAGAGGTTTTAAAAAAATTAAAAGCTGAATTGAAAATAAGAGGTTTTTCTCACCTTACTGTAAGAAATTATTCCTTTTTTGTTGAAAAATTTCTCAAAGGAACATCAAAGAACGCAGAAGAGTTAACAGGAGATGACGCAAAGCTTTACATTTCAGATCTTTTTGATTCAAAATCAAAAAATACAATAATGTTAGCAATAGCCTCATTAAAGTTTTTCTTTACCGAAATTCTAAAGAAAGATTTCTCTGCAATAAAAATGCCTAAAAAAGACAAAAAGCTTCCAGAAGTCCTTACAAAAGATGAGGTCAAATTATTGATAAATGGAGCAGATAATATAAAATCTAGATTGATAATTTCTTTATTATATTCTTCAGGTTTAAGAGTATCAGAACTTGTAAACTTAAAGAAAGAAGATTTAGATTTAAATGAAAAAGTGGGATGGGTTAGAAAAGGAAAAGGTGGAAAAGACAGAATTATTACTTTCTCAAATAATCTCTCAGAAGAATTAAAAGAGTACATAGAAATGAAAGGACAAGATAAAGTATATCTCTTCTCAAAAGATAAACCATTAACTACAAGAAATATTCAGAAAATAATAAAAGGCACAAAAGTAAGGGCAGGGATAAATAAGAAAGTTACACCACATACTCTAAGGCATTCTTTCGCCACTCATCTTCTAGAGCAAGGAACAGATATTCGTCTTATACAAGCAATGCTCGGTCACAGTTCGCTGAGCACCACCCAATTGTACACCCATATATCAAGCGAACAAATAAAAAAAGTTAAAAATCCGCTGGATATGTTAGACTCTCAAACCTAAAGACTTTTATATTCTTATTTATAGGAGTGGTGATGTCCAAAAAATATGATGAAACAAAATGGGTGTTACATCCTAAAAATAAGATAAAAGAAGAAGCTAGAGGTAAAGAGATGTTTGTTGTTGGAGTACCTCCCAGCTTGAAGAGTGCATACTGCATGATAAACTCAGAAGACAATAGCCGAACTTGCATAGGGAATTATGTTATTCTTGGATATAACGGTGTGGTTTATGAAAGAGTGGATTATGAAACTGTTTCCAGAGTTCTTGAGCCTTATTCAAAATGGAGTGCTATGCCAATTGCAAGAGTCAGAAAACTCCAAATAAATAATATAGATAATTTTTTAACGCATTTGAATGAGGAACTTTTGAAGTAAATATTTTTTTATGAGTTACTATATAGTAATAACAAATACAAAGGTTTAAATATTGCCTGTTTTATTAATTTTTATGGAAAATAATCAATTGCAAAAATTGGAAGATATAGCTAAAGAGGAAAAGGATCTTGGTAGTTTAACAAATGAAGAATTATTTTATGAGTTATCAAAGACTAAAAAGTTATTTGGAAGTGTAAGCGCTAGAGCTTCTTCATTTATTCGAAGCTTGATAGAGGGAAAAAATAAATCAGAAACATATGTAAATGATCAAGAGCATCTAAGAATGAGTAATATGTTTAACTGCCTTGTAACTTATCAACATAAATTGAATAAAGAAGTAGGAAAGAGACTTGGATTATCCTATATAGCAATAGATAAAATAGATGATAGGGTTTATGAGGATACTGATTGGTAAATTTGATTTTGACTATATAGTTTATTATTTAAAATTATAAAATAAAACTATCTGAATGACTTCTGTCTTCTGGCTCTTGCTTTTGAATCTCCAGGCTTTCTTGTTTCTTTTCTTCTAGAGTCTTGAACAATCATGTTTCTATCATACTTAACAAAAGCTTTCTTTAATACTTCAGACCCAGTCAAATGTAATAATGCTTTAGCAATGGCAAGTCTGCTTGCCTGAATTTGACCTTCTTTTCCACCACCGCTTGTAGTTATTACAAAATTATGGTTTAAGCTGTCTCCAAGTTCCGCCTGATAAATTCTTATAGGTTCTAGTAAAGCCAATTTATGGAACAAATGTAGTTCAGTGTAAGGCAAATCATTATAAAATATCTGACCAGTTCCATCTACAATTCTTAGTTTAGCAACAGCAGTTTTTCTCTTTCCTGAAATCATAGGTGTTTTATTTTTGGCTTTCATAGTAATCCTGCTAACTCCTTTAATCTCATTGTACTTATTTTAAATACTTTTGAGACAGATACTTTTTCCATATTAGAATATTCATCAGGTACTCCGTTATAACAAATAACTTTCTTAATTGCAACGCTTCCGCGTCCTTTCGTATATCCTACCATTCCTCTTACAGTTCTTTTCATTATTCTTTCAGGACTTTTAGGAAAGTGAGGACCATTTAATGAGGATCCTCCACGTATTCTATATTCTCTATATCTTGCAATTATATCTTTTTTTCTTCCTGATATTACAGCATAATCACAGTTTACAATGAAAACAGAATTACCTAGCAATGCTTTCTTTGCAGCATAACTAGCCACTCTTCCTAGTGGAGATTCTTTAGCATCAATTATTATTTTATCAATCATCTTATTATTTTTATTCCCTCAGCTTTAGGATTTTTCTTTATTTCATCGAGTAAATAAACAAACTCTGATTTAGAATGTTTTAATTTCTCTTTTGCTTCGACAGATATAGAAAGTGAACATAATTTCAGTTTCTTTGTTAATTCACCCTTGCTTAATATTTTTCCAGGAATAATAATTGTATCTCCAGCCTTACTTTCATTCTCTATCTCGAACAAATTCTTCGCAGAATAATTTCTAGTTGGACCTGATAATATAGATGCAATTTTACTCCATGCTTCATTCTTTAAAGCAAGTTGAACTGTTTCAACTAAGACAGGATTAGTTTTCCTCTTGTTTCTTAACTTGATTCTTGTTTTTGATATCATAAGAAAAAATCTATTTGGTGGTATTTAAAGCTATCTAAACAAAAAGATTTTTATACTAAAGTGTGTATTAATATTCATGTCAAAAAAAACTAAAATAAGAGTAAATATCACAGTAGACAAAGATTTGTTAAATAAAGCTAAAACTAAACTAGATCTATTTGGAGGAAAATTAAGTACCTTATTTAATGCATATCTTCTTGATTTTGTAGAAACAATGGAAAAAGGAGTATTCAAGATAGATAATGTAGTAGAAAAAAAATTTAAAGAGCTAGAAGAAAAATTAAAAAAAATAGAGGATAAATTAAAATAATTTTTTAAAAGATTTTAATATAAAAACCGTCGAGATTAATATATATAATCCTAAAATAAATGGATTATAAAATATTAGTGCTCCTAAAAGAGAAGATTTTACATTATAATTCGATCCGCTCTCCACATCTATATCTATAAAATAAGATAGAATTAATATCGCTAAAATTCCAATACCTATTAAGAAATATTTTTTTTCCTTCACAAAAAAATAAATATTTTTAATTATATAATCTTTTCCGTGTATACTATTTATGCAGAAATATTTATATACTCTTTTCAATAAATTTCCATATCAATAAAAGAGAAAATGGTAAAGAAGTGTTCATTTTGTAAAAATCAGATAGCAGACGAATCAGTATTCGAGGTTTGTGCTAAGTGTGGACACGGTATATGGGGTCCTAAGATGTTTGAGGCCATAAAAGAAAAGATGGAAGGAGCAAAAGAAAAAGGAGATTTATACCAGGGTTCAGTTACAGATGATCAATCATTTAAAAGAGCTGCCTAGAGCAAACTTTATAAACTAAGTCTTTCAATTATTTTTATGTTAAAACACAAAAGGAATAAGGATCGTGGAAAGATATCTTTTAGTAGATATTTCCAGAAATTCAAGGAAGGAGATAGTGTTGCAGTAGTAAGAGAATTAAGTATTCCTCTTGCATATTCAACTAGGATACAGGGAAAAACTGGTAAGGTCATAGAAAGGAAAGGAAATTCTTATCACGTTGAAATAAAAGATTTAAATAAAAAAAAGTATTACTTTATAATGCCTATTCATCTAAAGAAAATAGAGGCTCAAAATGATTCTAAGTAAAAAACCATTATCAATGGCAGAAGTAAGTGAATATATAAAAGAACAAAAAGGGAATGAAGCCTTAATAGAATATCTTAGAAAATTTGGAAAATTATCAAAAGAGAAAGCAGATAAACTAAAGGAAAAAATAATTTCTCTTAATAACCCTAAGATAAAAGAAGATCATGTTATAAAATTAATAGATTTCCTTCCAAAGGACCAAGAAGATGCAAATAAGGTTCTTTTAGATACAAGTTTAAATGAAGAGGAAGCTCAGGCTGTCCTTGAAGCTATAAAGAGCAACTGAACATGATCGAGAAAGACGAGTATGCAATAATTCTAGACTACTTGCCGTACGGCTACCCAATGGGTGGAAAACAAACGCCTATTGCAATAGGTATAGGAGAGAAGACTTTAATTCTTCTTGAATTAATTCCAAGAAGAGGAATAGCATTAGCTCAAAAAGAAAAGGTTTATATAGGTCCAGATAAGAGAGATAAAATACACTACATAGGAGGCAGACTCTCCTTTGATAAGATCACAGAAACTGCGAAGATCCAACTGCAGGAGTTCATTTCAGAAGTAGTTGCGGAGCAGGAAAAGAAATATATAGATTTCTTTAACAAAGCTCAGGCGATAAATACGCGACTGCATCAAATAGAGCTCTTACCTGGATTCGGTCAGAAGCATACACAGGAAATAATAAAGGTCAGAGATGAAAAACTCTTTGAATCTTTTGAAGACATACGTCAAAGAGTTCCTAATGTTCCTGATCCGAAAAAAGCGATCGAACGCAGAATCTTTGATGAATTATCAGAAAAACAAAGATTCAATTTGTTTGTGAAATAACATGACAGAAGAAAAAAAAGCTCCAAAGAAGATGCACGCAGCACTTATAGAGAAGGAACCAGAAACACTAGTTAGAATTCTAGGCTATGACATACCAGGTTCAAAAAATCTATATCTTGGTCTTACTTATATAAAAGGAATTTCTTGGAGTATTGCAAACGCTATATGTCTAAAATTAAATTTACAAAGAACTAAAAAAATAGCCCAATTATCCAAAGATGAAATACATCATATTGAAAATTTCTTAAAGGAATTATCAATTCCTGATTTTCTAAAGAACAGAAGATTTGATCCTGAAACAGGAGAGACAAAACATTTCTATGGTACAGATCTAGATATGAAGAAAGAATTTGACATAAAGAAAATGATTAAAATGAGAAGCTACAGAGGAGTAAGACATGCTACTGGTCAGCCTGTAAGAGGACAAAAAACAAGATCTCACTTTAGAAGTAGAAAAAACAAAAAGGTAGCAGGAATAAAGAAGGATAAAGTTAAGGAGACCAAAGACAAATGAAGAGAAAAAAGAAACTATTCAAGCGCCCTATGAAACTGTATCAGAAAAACAGAATACAGGAAGAAAATTTATTGGTTAAAGAATATGGTCTAAAGAATAAGAGAGAAATATGGAAAACATTAGCTAAAATAAGTTATTTCAGAAAGAGAGCTATGGCTTTATCTAAGGAGTCAAAAGAAGAACAAGAAGTATTCTTTAATAAATTAAAAAGTATTGGTCTAAATACAGAATCAATAAATGACGTTTTAGATTTAAAAATTGAAGATCTTCTTAAAAGAAGACTTCCTACGATAGTATTTGGGAAAAAATTAGCACACACAGTCAAACATGCTAGACAAATGGTAGTTCATAAAAAAATAAAAGTAGACAAGAATATAGTTGACGTTCCAGGGTACATAGTGCCTATAGAGATGGAATCAAAAATTTCTGTAAGAGTAAAAAAGACAGCAAAGAAGGAAAATTTAAATCAAGAACAAAATAGCGGAGAAATTGCACAATGAAAGAAGAACAAGAACTAGAAAAACCTAAAATAGAAGAATCAGAAAAAAAGGAAGAAAAGAAAAAATCAACTGAAGAGAGAGTAGGTATCGCTCATATCTATAGTTCAGGAAACAATACTATAGTTCACATAACGGACTTATCAGGAAACACTCTATCAAGAATAAGCGGCGGAATGATAACTAAACATTCAAGATTAAAGTCGAATCCTACAATTGCAATGTTTGTCGCAAAGAAAGCTGCTGAAAGACCGAGAGATTTAGGAGTTAATTTATTATATGTAAGAATGAGAGCACAGACAGGAAGTACAGGACACGGTCCAGGAGTCCATGCAGCAATAAAAACCTTAGGAAAAGAAGGATTTAGAATAGTTAATATACTTGATACAACAAGAGTTCCTCGTGGAGGACCAAAACCTAAAGGAGGAAGGAGAGGAAGAAGAGTGTAATCTTTAAAAACCACTTTTTCATAGTTATAAAATGAATATAATTCAAAATAATCCTCAGAAGATAGTAGTAAGAATGGAATCCAATGAATCTCTAGCAAATGCTCTAAGAAGAAGTGTGGCCGAGGTTCCAGTTCTTGCAATCGATGAAGTAGAGATATTTAAGAATGATTCTGCTCTCTACGACGAAATAGTAGCTCATAGATTAGGACTTGTACCATTAAAAACAGAAAAATCTATGAATGAAAAAACAAAAATAGAATTTAAGCTTGTAAAGAAAGGACCCTGTACAGTTTACGCTGAAGAATTAAAAGGCTCAGGTGAAGTAGTCTATGGGAAGATACCTATAACAATTCTTGGGGACAACCATAAACTTGAGTTAGTTGCTACAGCCACTCTAGGAAAAGGAATTCAGCACGCAAAATATCTCCCTGGATTATGTTACTACAGACATATTTTAGAAGTAACCTCTTCAAATAAAATAGATCAACTTATAGAAAAATCTAAAGGACTTATAGCTGCTGAAAAGAAATCTGGAAAGTGGATTTGTGATTTGAATGATGCTTTAGTTGAAGAAATTCAATCAATAGATAAAAATGCAATATCTCACTCTTCAGAAATTCTTTTTGTTATAGAATCATTTGGCAATATGCCTCCTAAAGATATTTTATCAAAAGCAATTGAATCTTTAACTGATAATTTGGAAGAATTTGAAAAAGCAATCGATTAATAATTTATTTTCATTCTTAAATAAAATATAAAGTAATTCAAAGTAATCTTTTAAAATGGGCAGGGAAGAAATTTTCTTCGAATCCTTCATGCGGCTAAGAAGGCTCATGAGATTGATATTTCAGATCCACAACATCACAATGTTGTTGTATTCGAATCCCTGCACAATAGTTAGAATCATTCACGTAATCTAAAGATTACATATGCGGCCAAGAAGGATCCAGAAATACAAGCTTTCTTTGTAAAGAAACCTTCTATGAGTTCAAAGAAACAATTAGCTATTCAAAGAATAGGTGTCTAGCGTATGCACAATTCACGGAAGTGAATTGAATCCAATCTGGAGATTGGATCATGCGGGAAGAAGGATTCGAACCTTCGAAGGCACTAAGCCACGCGAGCCTTAATCGCGTCCGTTTGACCGCTCCGGCATCCCCGCTCAAAAGTTTAAATAAGAATTGATTTATAAGGTTTCTTATATACTCCATGTTTTGACCAGAAAGATTATTAAACAATAATCTGTTCCCAAATGTATGAAAAAAGAGGATGTTGCTCTTTGGTTAAAAGAAGGTAATCAGAGTAAAATAACTCCTAAAATAAAAGAAATTTGTTCTAAGTTCAAAGGAGATGATTTGGAAAAGATATTTCAGATATTAAATTGGATTGATAAGAACATGCATGAAGAAAAAGATAGAAAAAAAGTTCTTAAGTTATTTGCTATTAGAACTGCAGACCAATTAGTAAAAGATAAGAACGATACAGGTTGTCATGATAGTGCATTACTTGTTGTTACGTTTCTGAGGGCTGTTGGGATTCCTGCTAAATATTTAGTTGGAATAGATAAAATTAGACCAACTCGAGGAGGGCATTGTGTTGCGGAAGCCTATGTAGGAAACAGATGGATTCTTATTGACCCTACTTATTTTAAACTTAATCTAATTCCTTCACGAAGCCATTTCTATAATCAAAATTGGATTGTTAAAAAAGGAAAGGATTCTTGGGATTGTGGAATAAAAACTCATAAAGACTGGAAGAGAACTTCTGATAATTTGGTAAAGAGAATAAGTAAAGATTTAGCTAGATAATTATATGTAAATCAGTATGTAGGAACAAAACATCCCGCAGATTTATAAATTCCTTCTTCTTTAAAACAACATGAAAAAGAGCATATTTTTGATATTAATTACAATTATTCTTTTGCAGTTCGTATCTGCAAAATTTATCTGTCAAAACAACGAAGAAGTGATTACAGACCAGGATGAAGTAGACATAAATTCTGCTAGAATAATAAACAGTTTAGGCATAGGAGTTATAGAAACTGACGAAGTGGGTGTTTTAAGAAAGTTTGACGCAACACTATTAATAGATTCTGCAAAAGTAGTTATATCAAATCAAACCTCTCCTCAAACAATAGATCTTTTGACAAAATCCTATATTATTGGCTTTGTGAATTCAACATCAACAACTGCAAAAATTACTGTTGAAGGAAATTCAAAAGAAGTAGAAAAGGAAACTCCTATTGAAATAGGTGGATTAACAGTGTTTCTAGTCCAAACAGATTCTTCAGAAACAGATACTCCAAACGCAAAACTAGTGGTAGGTACTAAACAAATTTTCCTGTCAAATTATGAGAAACAATATGAAAAGGTAGAAGTCGCAAACAAAACTTTTTTTATAACTCTATATTCCTCATCAGATAGCAATGCAATATTAACAGTTAGTAAATGTGAAAAATCTCATATAACTGAAATTGCTGATGAACCTAAAGAAAATGAAGATGTTAATATAACAGAGACTAATGAAACTAATGTAGAAGAAAATGTGACACAGACTAATGAACGTGAAGAGGTTAATGTAACAGAAGAACAAAATATAACTGAGAATAATACAGAGAACAAAACTTCTGGCACTTCTGTAGAAGAAGCCAAGCCTTCAATATTCAAAAGATTTTGGAATTGGCTAAAAAATTTATTTAACTAAAAATAACTTCTTAAAATTCTCTTCAATTTTCTCTTCAATTTTCTCTAAAGATATTTTTTTCAGTTCAGATATTTTTTTATAACTATAAACAACATTAGAAGGCTCATTATTTTTTTCTTTCAAAGGATGTAAATAAGGTGCATCTGTTTCACATAACAAATTTTTAATGTCTATTTTTTCAGCAATATTCTGAAATTGATCAGTATAATTTACATTCGCAGGAATAGATAAAAACCATCCATTTTTGGCAATTCTCGCAGCTAAACTAAATTTGCCGCAAAAACAATGCATAATAACTTTTTTAGCTTTCAATTTCTCTAAAACCTCTATACATTCTAATTCAGCTTTTCTAGAATGTACGATCACAGGTTTATCAATTTCCAAAGCCAGTTCTACAAATTTAATAAATATCGCTCTTTGTCTATCAATTTCAGAAGTTTCTTTTAAATCAAGTCCTATTTCCCCAATAGCCACAATTTTATTTTTATTTGCCCTTATAAAATCAATCTCCTCCTCTATTTCCTTATCTTTCAATTTCAAAGCATCTATAGGATACATCCCTAAAGCCGCTTTAACTTCTTTATATTTAGAACTTAACTCTAAAACTCTTCTATTATTATCAATATTAACCCCATTAGTCACAATAATGCGCAATCCTTCTTCTCTAGCCCTTATTACGCAACTAGATATGTTTTTACACAAATCCAGATGACAATGAACATCAATATACATAATAGAAATAAAACTATTCAATTTAATAAGTTATTCCTTATTAGAAAATTAAGGTCCTAATAACATTTATAAATAATCAAGAAGCCTATTTTCCATGGGAACGCGAGGAGCATACGGTTTTAGAATTGACGAAAAGGATAAAGTTACTTCTAATGGCCATGATAGTCATCCAAGCGGTTTGGGCAAGAATATAATGATTTATATTGCTAATACTCCTCTTGAAAAAATTAGAGTTGCAGCATCCAGGATAACTTTAGTAAGGGGGGATTCAGAACCCTCAGCCGAATTAATTAAAAGATATAAAAAATATGCAGAAGAGGATGTTTCTGAGAATTGGAATTATTATGACCTTCTTGCAAAAACTCAAAGAAATAGATTTCCAGGGAACTTGTTTTTTTACAATAAAGATCTAGAACATATGATCGATGATTCTGAATTCCTTCATGATAGTCTTTTTTGTGAATGGGCTTATATTATTAATATGGATAGTGGACAATTTGAGGTGTATCAAGGAGGCAACGAAGATAAATCTGCCCTAGGTAGATATGCAAGATACAAAGTACCTGATAATGAAGATCACATGGGCGTTGTTTTAGTAAAAGAAACCCCCTTAGTCGATATTACAAAAGATAGAGTGGATGATTTAGCTCAGATGCTTCAAGAGCAAGAAGATGAATATTAGTTCTTTCATAAATAAACTTCACTTCTATTAACTTTTCAAGATAGAATATTTATATAAAAATTAGAAATATTTAAATAATAGTTATACCTGTATAATTAATGGAACAAATAAATACTAGAGTAAAGAAATGGGGAAATTCTCTTGGGATAGTTCTGCCTATGAAAGTAGTAGAAAAGGAAAATTTAAGTGAGGGAAAGGAAATAACAATTACTATAGAAAATAAAGGCAAGACAAAAGTTAAAGATGTTTTTGGAATTCTTGCAAAAGAACTAAAGAATGTTGACACTAAAAAGGCCTTAAGGGATGTTGACAAGGCTTTTTGGCCAGAAGAATAGAATGAACTACTTTTTCGATACTTATGCCATTATCGAAATACTCAAGGGCAATAAGAATTATGAAACCTATGCTGAATTAACTTTTATAACCACCACTTTAAATCTTTCAGAATTTTATTTTTATTTATTATCGACCCTGAATAAAGAAAAGGCAGATGAAACTCTAGGCAGGTTTAATTTTTCATTTTTAGAAGTTGATAAAGAAACAGCTAAAGAAGCAGCGAAATTTAGAAAAGAAAATTACAAAATAAAATTAAGTTATGTCGATTGTATCGGATACATCTTATCAAAAAAAATAGGGTTTAAGTTTCTAACAGGCGATGAGTTCTTTGAAAATTCAGAAAATGTTGAATTTGTCAGATAATCTAAATTATTTTCTATTCTTTATTTTTCCATATATCCAGCCGATAATTGCTCCAAATATAAAAACAACAATCAAAGTTACAAGAAGATTTACAACAATGTTAAGTGTTACAGAACTATTTACTCCAAGTCCAAGACTATTAAGAATAATTGATCCAATACCGGCAAAGATAGATATTACAATGAAGAAGCTAAACAATCCCATAATATGCCCTATAAAAGAAATTAATATTAATAATATCTGTATTGACAAAACAATTACTCCTCCCCTAACCCAATAACTCCAATTTTTCCACCCCATCTTCAAAATTAACTTTTAGTCTCTTATCAAAACTACTTCTCCTTCATCTTATAAATGTATCCATTACTCTCTTAGACTTAACAAAATAAATAGTCCAAATTATTGCCCAGGGTAAAGAAAATATACTAAAAAAGATAGACCCTGCATATCTAAGGCCGTCATTTGGTGAAAAGAAAGAGAGAATATACTCATAAACAAAAGGAAATAAGAATGCTACCCAAATATAAACAATATTAAATAATCTCGCAATTTCCTTTTTTGAAAATGTTAAATACAAAGTATAAAAGGAAAATAACATCATTATTATATATAAAATCCACACAATGCTATACCCTGCAGGAGTACTTACATAACTATTTCCAGACGTTCCCATATAATATGGCAAAAGAAATAAACTAAATCGCACTACCTGAAAAATAGGAGAAAACACAGAAAGAATCAAGATAAAAACATAGAACCCCAAAAACCCTTGGAACACCTCAAATTTGCTTCCTTTCATTTTACGTACACAATAACCTTACTTCTCTTTAAGCTTCATCTTATTCAAAGGAGTCATTTGATCCCAGCTCTGAGTAAACATTTGCTCCAAAGCCAAAGAGAAGAAATCACTTGAAAGCCAGACTCCAACATCATAATTAGGATGTACTTTCTTATCATCTAAAAGCATGAACAATAACTGTGCGGAATCAATTATAGTAAATCTTCCATTTATTTTAGCCTGACCTATATCTCTTACATCAGCTATTTTGGATAAATCTTTAGCTATTTTATAATTTTCAGAAACAATAGGGGCAGCAATTCTTATTTCAACTCCTCTCTTCTTTGCCTTCTCTAAAGCAGGTAACAAAGCCTCAAATTTTCTATTCAATCCTTCAGCAGTCGTAACCACTGTTATACCTTTCTCAGCAGATCTAACCATCATATCCAAGTGATTGTAAACATTCTGCCTTCCCCTTAAGCTTCCAGACAAATCAGAAGGTTCAACAAATTTAACTCCATTAGTATACAAAGAAGTAAGTTCACTTAATACGTCATCAGTCTTTAATTGTTCAAGTCTCTTAGTTTTATTTTGAGCCTCAACAAAAAGATTCCTTTTTACTCTTTCAACAACCTCTTCAGGTTTCAATGCCACAAATTTAATAGGTTTTCCAAGTCTCATTACCACAAAACCCTTTTTTTCCAAAGATTCAAGAATATCATAAGTTCTGCTTCTCGGAACATCAGAAATATTGCTCAGTTCTCCAGCAGTAGAAACACCTCTTGAAAGCAATGCAGTCCAGACCTTTGCTTCATACAAATTAAGATCAAATATTTTTCTTAACCTGCTTAAAAATTCATCCTTTATTATCATCTGTTTTGATCATCCTCTTGCAACAATAAAAGGTCTGTACTATTTAAATCTTTTCAAACTGTGCCCCTATTTAATTACGAAAAAGAGACAGATATTTTATTATCTTTAATAGTAAATTCTGTCGACTTTTCATCTAAACTATTCATAAATTTTATTTTTTTCGAATTAGTTTTGTTTTTTATCATCTCTAAATTGTTCTCAAGAATTTTTTTAACATTTTCTTCCGTCGAGATATCTAATTCTATCACATCTTCTTTTTTTAGACCTTTATTTTTTCTGGCAACCTGTACATTTCTTATAAATTCTCGAGCATATCCCTCAGCTTCAAGCTCAGGAGTCATTTTACTGTCAAGTTTTACATTCGTTCCTTCTCCTTTTTCTATCTTCACAGACTTTACATTCAGTTGTCTCGCAATTATTTTTTCAATGTCTTTATCAAATTTTTTATCATCTTTAAAAGTTAAAACTGCTTTTGAAAGAGGCCATTTTAATCCTATTTGAAGTTTGTCCCTCTCAGCAAGACCCTTTTCAATTAATTCGAACACTAATTTGAATTGACTCTCTAACTCTGAATTTATTTTTTTAACATCAGATTTTGGCCATTCGCATAAATGCACTGATAATTCCTCGACTATATTTTTCTTTCTTAGTGACTGCCATATAGATTCGCTTATAAAGGGTGATATCGGAGCCAGCAATTTTAAAATTCTTTCTAGACAAAATGAAATTGTTGTACCATTATCTTTTTCACGAGTCATCTGAATATATCTTCTTGATAAATCGTTTAAAATGAAGTTGTTTAATTCTGCAAGTGCAGTATGAAATTCAAAATTTTCCATACCCTTCTGGTAAGTCTTAGTCATACTTTCTAATCTTGATAATATCCATTTATCTTCTATATCCTTTATCTTTAATTTTCCTGAAGAAGTCAGATTTTGAAGATTCCAAAGAACATTGAATATTTTTCCTATTTCTTTTCGTGCAATATCAGTATTAAATTTTTGAGTCTCATAAGGGGCTATGTCCGAACAAAAATAATATCTTAAAATATCTGCTCCCAAATCATGTAATGCGTCATTCGCAGATGTAACATTTCCTAAAGACTTAGACATTTTATTTCCGTTTTTATCTAGCACCCATCCAGTCATACTTACTTCGCTATAAGCTGGTTTTTCAAATACTGCTGCCGAACAGAACATAAGAGAATAGAACCAACCACGAATTTGATCTTGGGCTTCGTTAATTCTACTCACCGGAAAATTTTCTTCAAATAGTTTTTTATTGTTTTCAGGATATCCTAAACTTGCATAGGGTGCAACACCAGAATCAAACCATACATCTAATATTCCTTTTATTTTTCTAAACTCCTTTTTATTTTTCTTAAGTATTAGATTTTCAACATTATGCAAATCCGATATCTTTTTCCCAGATAATTTTTCTAATTCTTTTGCATTAGAAATAATTATTTCTTCTCCGTCCTCGGCTCTCCAGACAGGAATAGGAGTTCCCCAGTACCTCTGTCTTGAAATATTCCAATCTTCTGCATTTTCAACCCAGTTATCAAATCTTTCTCTTGCAAATTCAGGATACCATTTAACTTTTTTATTTTGCTTCTGAATAATCTTTTTAACTTTATCCACTTTGAAAAACAATTGTTTGCTTAACCTAAATATTAGATGAGATTTACATCTCCAGCAAAGAGGATAGCTATGGATTATTTGTTCAAGGTGTAATAATTTTCCGTCCTTTTCCAAATCTTTTATAATATCTTTATCAGCATCTTTTACAAATCCTTTGTAGCCTGAAACTTCAGTAAAGTGTGCTCTGTCATCTAAAGGCGATACTGATGCTAGTTTATAATGAACTCCAACGATGTTGTCCGTTTTCCCATGTCCTGGAGCAACATGAACTAACCCTGTTCCTTCATTCGTTGTTACAAATTCTTCAAATACATCTCCTCCTTGGATGTTTTTCTTTGTTCTCATTTTACTTGAGACTCTTTCTTTCAATATCTTTATAGAAGCAACAATTATATGTGACTTTCCATGCTTTCCAGATAATAAATCTTTTTGTAAGGGTACGTTAAGTAAAGGTTCATATTCTTTGCCCACAAGTTCTTTTCCTTTTATTTTTCTATTAATACTATAACCGAATCCCAATTGAGACAATTTCTCTAATCTCTTTTCAGCCAATATTATTTTTTTTCCTGCTACTTCTGTGACAACATAAGTCTCCTCTGGAGCAACCGCGATAGCAACATTTGCTGGAAGAGTCCAAGGAGTTGTGGTATAGACTAAAACATTTTCATCAGATTTCTTTAATTTAAATAAAATATAAATCCCTGGATCACTCACATCCTTGTAACTATCAGTAACCTCATATCCAGCAAGACTAGTCTCGCAATGAGGGCACCACATTACTGGCTTCTCTCCTTCATACAATAAACCTTTTTTATACATCTCTGAAAAAGCCCACCAAGCGGACTCAATATATGAATTATCATATGTCAAATAGGGTTTTTTATATTCGTATAAGCTTCCCAGTTGCTTATATGCTTGCATCCAGAGATCTTTATTCAATGTGGCATTACTCTTACATTCTGCAGTAAATTTGTCTATTCCAAAAATTTCTATCTCCTTTTTATTCTTTAAACCTAGTTTTTTTTCTACCATATTTTCAATAGGTAAACCATGTGTATCAAAACCAGGTTGGAATACTACTGAATAACCTTTCATTAGAGCCATTCTTATTAATAGATCCTTGAAAACAGTATTCTTAATATGACCAACATGAGGGGTAAGGTTAGCATAAGGAGGACCATCCAAAAGAGAGTATTTCTTACCTTTCTTTGACATTAATTGTTCTGTAACATTCTCTTTAGTCCAAAAATGTCTTACTTCTTCTTCTATTTTCTTTAAATCTAACATAAGAATATTTCTATTTCTTACCTTTTATACTTTCCTCCCTTGAATAGATTTAAATAACTTTCTTGTTTTAATAAAAAATGATAGATATAAGACTAATTAGAGAAAATCCAGAGTTGATAAAAGAGAGCCAAAAAAAGAGAGGTTTCCAAACAACCGAAGTAGACCAAATATTAGAATTCGATAAAAAATGGAGAGAACTTAAAGAAGAAGTTGACACACTAAGAAGCAAAAGAAACAAACTTTCAGAAAATATTAACAAAAACAAAAAAGAAGGTAAAAAAATAGATCATTTATTAAAGGAAGCAAAAGAAATACCTCAATTGTTAGAAGATAAAGAGAAATTAATGTTTGAATTAAAAGATCAAAGAGATCTGGTTCTTAAAAACATTCCAAATATAGTTGATAAATCCGTTCCGGTAGGAGACGCATCCAAGAATAAAGTAATTAAGGTTTTTGGCAAACCAACAAAACACAAATTCAAGGCACTAGACCACGCAGACTTACTCGAATCACTCGATTTAATAGATACAAAAAAAGCAGCAGAAGTAGCAGGATCAAGGTTCTACTATCTCAAGGGAGAAATAGCAAGACTAAATCTTGCAATAATAACTTTCGCTCTAGACTTTTTGGCAAAAAAGAAATTTACTCTAATGCAGCCACCATTTATGCTTAGAAGAGAAGCTCTATCAGGAGCAGTACCCTTAGCCGCTTTCGAAGAAATGATATATAAAATAGAAGGAGAAGACCTCTATCTTATAGGTACAGCAGAACATGCATTAAACGCATATTATATGAACGAAGTTATTCCTCAGAATTTATTGCCTCTAAGATTTGCAGGCTTCTCAACTTGTTTTAGAAAAGAAGCAGGATCTCACGGTAAAGATACAAAAGGAATATTTAGAGTTCATCAGTTTGAAAAGATAGAACAATTTGTATTTTCAAAACCAGAAGATTCAAGTAAAGAATTTGATTTAATATTAAAGAATTCCGAAGAAATTCTAAAACTTCTAAAAATACCATTTAGATTTGTTTTACTTTCATCTCAAGATATGGGAAGAGTTCCAACAAAAACAATAGATTTTGAATGTTGGTTCCCAAGTCAACAAGAGTATAGAGAACTTGGTTCATGTTCAAATTGTTTGGATTATCAATCAAGAAGAAGCAACATAAAATATCAGGACAAAAACGATATGAAATTAGTACACACTCTTAATAATACAGCTATAGCAACAGAAAGAATGATAGCCTGTATAATAGATAACTATCAGCAAAAAGATGGATCTATAAAAATGCCCTCGGTATTAGTTAAATACATGAACGGTGTGAGAAAAATAGAAAGAATAAAATAATTATTTTTTGTAACTCTTAAAGTAACTAACTCCAGAAACTACCGCTATAAAAATCAAACTCCAACTTATGTATCTCTTGTCATAAAAGATAAAAGATAAAATAAAAGATAATATCGTCAATAACTTAAACCACTTTCTACCAACTACTAATTCGTCACTTGCCAGCCAAGCAATAAAATACCCTACTAAAATTCCAAATAAAATTAAGATTAACTCTTTCATAATTTAATCAAAGAAAAACTCTCCATCAATGTCAGCAGAACTTAAAGCTATGTCTGTTAAAGATATAATTCCTACAAGTTTCTTGCTATCATCTATAACAGGCAGTCTTTTCACCTTATTCTTTTTCATTAAAGTTAAAGCACCACTTAAATTATCTTTATAAGATATGCTTACTATATCTTTAGACATTATCTCAGAAACTTTTGCATCTTTCCCAAAATTTTTAAGTAAATCTCCTCCAGTAATAATTCCTTTAGCTTTCCCTTTAGAAACAAAAAGCAAACTTCCGATGTCCTTAAAACTCATTAATTTAGCGGCATCCACTAAACTTATATCCTTATCTATTACATAAGGTTGTTTCATTAACTCTTTTATTTGCATAAATAGTAAAAATAATCCAACTTTATAAATTCTATCCTAACTTATCAATTTCTTCCGCAACTTCAAAATCTTTTATAGTCAATCCTTTAACATAATGAGTCATCAAACTCATTCGTACTTTGTCATAATTTATCATAATTGAAGGATGGTGATTATGTTTTTGGGCGATTTCTGCAATTTTATTAACAAATTCCAAACTCTCCTTAAAATTTCTAAACAATTTATCTTTAGTAATAGAATTTCCTTCCAGTGCCCAATTTCTTAGTTTGGACATTCTTTCGTTTATATCATTAAGAGATAGCATAACTAAAGTTGTTCCAGCTTATTAATAAGTTTTTGTGTGATCCCTTCTCGTAGTCTATCTTTTACTTCAGACTTTAACTTAGGATATCCTTTATTCACCATTAAAGACAATTTACCATACTCTTTATCATCCCCACCTAATAACTGCCTCATTTTTTCAACTCCCTTTATAGAAAATAGCATTTTCCTAGCCCACTCTTCAGGATCTTCCTTTCTAGAAAGTATATCATCATAATCTTCTTTCCTAACTACTTCTATTTTCAAAAGATAATCCCAGGCCTTCTGAGTCAAAGATATCAATGCATGAGATTTTAGTCCAAGTTCTTCAATAATTTTAGTTCCTTCCTCGCATCTATCAACAAAGAAGAAGATATCCCTAATAGTCCCAAATCTACTTGTAATAGCAGGCAGCCAGTAATCTCTCACAGAAGAACCTTCTCTATTTAAATTGCAATGTACATAACTTTGCTATTTTCAATCTTCGCACCAATTACAGACCCATTTTTTCTTATCATAGCATGAGGACTCAATGTTAAAGCAGCAACAGGCAAAGAAAAAACCCAATCACGGCTTTCTCCTCCAGTTATAATATCATATTTTACCCCGCTTTTTTCAACAAGACCCTTAAGATTGTACAACATATTAGAATAATTGTACCCATCTCTAGTAATATTTTCAGAATGAACATAGTATTGTCCAACTTTACCAGAAGAATAAACAATGAAACTATCCGAGAATTCAAAGCAAGAATTTTTTACGAGTATATCCAAAGGGTCCTCATTCATCATGTTATCTAACTATATTTATTCATTTTTAACTTTATATGTATTTAATCAGAACTGTTTTTTCACTCTCTTACACAATACTCTTTTACAAGACAAACATCTTTCTAAAGATTTACATGAATCACATTCACAAGTACTTAACTTATAAAATTCAGATCTAGAATACATTTTTTTACAAGCATTGCATTTTTGAGTACATCTTGGACATCCTTTTTTTGTTCCTACATCAACAAATATCTTTTTAGAACAATTTTCACACGCCTCATTTCCACAAGAAGGACAATTTACAAAATTCTTCTTTAATCCTATTTTATTGCATCCAGTGCATTGAGTTGAGCAGTTAAAACATCCAAATTGATTATTATCTATCTTTTTTGCATGTAATTGGCATACTCCCTTGCCGCATCCATTACATCTTAAATAACATTTTTTGCATATATCTCTTAGACAAAAACTACATTTCTTATCAAGACAGAATTTACAAGAATCTCTTCCGCAACATAAACATTTCATTAAACATAATCTACAAGAGACATGTTCTGAAGAACATAAATATACTTCATTAATTTCTCTTTTGCATGCTCTACACTCTGGAAAACTCATTATATGTGAATGAGGGTTAAATTTAACTTCAAAACTTCCCTTGCCTTGGTTGTTGCTAAGATAAGCTTTCAAAATAAAAGTAGGATAGTAAACAATGGTGGTATTTATCAGTTTATTAGAAATATTTAATCCATGCTTGCGTATTTCATCATTTATAAGAAATTCTTCTTCTTTTTTCGCCCTATCTCTAAAACCAGAATTTTCTATATTTATTATTTCTTGTTTTAACCTGTTTATTTTCTCAATAATCTGGTTTTTTTCACTTTCCCCACTCTTAATAAGTTGTTCTTCTGCTTTTTTTAGTTGTCTATTTATAGCCTCAATCCCATCATCTTTTTCTCTTATTTGTTTGGAATAATGATTTTTAATTCTATCTATTTCCCTCTCTAATTTTTCTTCTATTTTTTTACCTATATTTTCCGTAATACCTAAAGTTAATCTTTTTAGTTCTTCCTTTGCAATATTATGATCCTTCTTTATTTCACCTACATTTACATCGTCTTTTCTACCCTCTAGAACAGAATATTTACCGATATCAAACTCTATTATATTTCCATTCTCCACAAATATAGAATTCATAATTTTCTCTTTCTCATTCAAATATTGATAAATTGAAGAGAAAGTAAATCTCTTTAGAACATTATATTCCTTTTTCTGTATAACTTGTGTTATACTGCAATTTCCTAGTTTTATTCTTTGTAAGATTTCTTTTACAGCCTCTACCTCAATAGCAAGTCTAAGTAAAGAAGTCTCTCCTTTTCTTTCCAAATAATCTTGCATATATTTCAATAAACTGCTTCCAGACCCAATATATTCTCCGCCAGTTTCTTCTTTATTAAAAACTAAATTATAAGGTTCCTTCTTTCCATAATACTCTTCAAAATCAACTGGAATTTTCTTTATTAAAAATAATCCATTTTCATTAACTATCTCACAATCCAAGTTCTTAAAAAAATCAAGAGTGAATTCCTTTATATTAATTGTTTCCTTTTTGTTTTCCATCATCAAGAAGTGCAGAATTATTTTCTTTAGTTTTAATATACTCCTCAATTCCTTTATCAAGTAAATCCTTTATTTTTATTACATCTTTGGCAAACTTTTCAAGATTATTTTTAGAATCTATAAAAGCATTTAGTAACATTTCTTCAATTTTACTTAAACCAGTTTCATCTTTACTATCAAGTCCTAGATTAAACAATATTATAGGCAATTCTCCTATTACAAGACCTATACAACACATTTTATTTATTATCAAGTCAACAACATGTTCCTCCATAGTATCTTTTTTAGCCAAACTATAAATATACATATCTTTCTTCTGGCCTATTCTATCTATTCTTCCAATTCTCTGTTCAACTGCCATTGGATTCCACGGAAGATCATAATTTATCAAATTACTACAAAACTGGAAATTCAGTCCTTCAGCACCAGTCTCAGTACTTACCATTATTTGAATTCCAGCCTTAAACTCTTTAATCTTCTCCAGTTTTTGCTCTCTAGTCATTCCACCTATGAAGTCCACAAGCTTTAATCCTAGAGTGCTTAAATTTTCAATTATATATTTTGCAGTTGTCGGATGTCTTGTATAAATCAATATCTTAGCATCTTTGTCTTCAGAATATATTTTTTTTACAACCTCTATTAAAGCCTCTATTTTAGAATCTTTTTTCAAATTCTTGCATTTTTCAAGTATTTCATTAGCAAACTCTCTTGTTTTTTCATGGTATTTCTGATCATTAACAATTTTAGTTAAAGATTCTATTGCAGATTTAGATGAACTTGTTATTTTAGGCAACAAAGAATAAATTATCAGTTTTCCGCGTATCTCTTCGCCTCTTGCAGAAAAATACTTAGTTTGCAATAATTCATTAATCAACTCATAAATCTCTTTCTCTTCTGGAGACATTTCAACAGCAACTATCCTAGGTATCCTTTTTTTATAATCTATTCCAGTTTCATCTCTTCTTCTTCTAACCATTACTTCCTGTAGTTTCTCTTTTAATTCATGAGGATTTAGTGGATATCTTTTATTACCTCTAAAAAGAAATTTTTGCTTAAATTCTTTCATCGTTCCTAAATGCCCGCGTTTAAGCAAATTAAGTAAACTATAAAGTTCAAGTAAATCATTCTGAAAAGGAGTCGCAGTCAATATCAAGAACCTTTTCTTAGGTATCTTATCCACAAATCTCCATCTAATAGTATCCTTATCCTTTAATTTATGAGCCTCGTCAACTATTAGTAAATCCCACTCTATTTCATGTACTTTATCATGTTTAAATTTGCCTTTTTCCAAATCGTATCCCTTTACTCTATCTATAGAAGCAATAGCGTAATTTATTTTATCCCATTGATCTTTATTCTCAATAACACTAAAATCAAGTTCAAATTTATATTTTAATTCACTAGCCCACTGATCAACCAAAGAAGGAGGTGTTAATATTAAAACTCTTTTAACTAATCCTCTAGCAATACACTCCTTTAAAATCATCCCAGTAGTGATAGTTTTTCCTAGACCTACTTCATCAGCCAACAGAGCCATACAATTCAGGTCTCTTAATATTTTAATTGCTCCTTGACTCTGATGAGGCAATTCGTACTCCAAATTCTTCTTTATAGAGTTATAAGAGATAAGATGATTTATTTCTGTCTCTTTAGACATCTCTTCTGAGTCAACCTTTAATTTTAAAACCTCTCCAGACTCAAATTCCTTCTTTTCTATTTTATCAAGTATTCCCTCATCTTCCGAAAAGGATTCATTTATAGTTATTTTCATACTCTTTTTTAAAAATTTTGTTGGAACCTATAAATTAGAAATTTCGATTATAAACTTTTCTCTCTTCAAGGAGATATATAGGATTCTCAAAGAAACTTTGCAATGGTATCAAATTCAACCACCAATATCAATTAATCAACTGCCCATTCTCATAAACCTTCATACTTCTCTTCTTTAATTCCTTAAAAAATGGTTGAGGGGGAATAACTGCTTCAGGGGCGAATACTCCCTTTTCTTTGACAATCCCTGTTTTTACCATTTGAGCCATAATGCTTGCAGGCATTCCAGTATCAATATTACAACCTGCCTCTTCCCAGCCTTTTAATGTAGGGGCTATGCAGTTCATTTTTATTATTTTCTTCTTTCCTTTCACGCTACCCGTGATCGTAAGCCAAAGATCTTCTTTCTCTTTATATCCCTTAGGAATTTTAATATCTTTTAAGACTTCAGTCATAAATTCAATAGGGGTAATCTTTGTCCCCCTAATGATCTTCTCTTGATCACTATCTAATCCTAGTTCTATTATGTCCATTATTTTCTGGAAAGAGTGAGGAGGAAACTCTGCATAAAATCTAACTGTCTCCAAACCTTTGTCTTTAAAGTAATGGTAAAAAGTATAAGTCTCGGGATGTCTCACTGAAAATAGTTTTTCTTCGCCAACATATTCATCATAATAGTCTTTTATGGTAGTCATAGGAATTATTCTCACTACTTTTCCTCTTTCGACATTTGTAGCAGGACTCTTAAATTCATTTAAAATAGTAGGTATAGAAAAAGGCACAACAAACTTCTTTA
>CAYHYK010000005.1:0-23110 GCA_964360985.1 Candidatus Woesearchaeota archaeon
AAATCCTTCTTCCTGCAATCGATAATAAGGATAAATAAATTCATGATCCTGAACAAACTTTCCAGTAATTATCAAAGCCTTTTTTGTCATTTTCCTATAGACTTAAATGTATTTTTAAATATTTATATGTTCTTCTCTGAATTTATACATTAACCAAATTTAAAACGCAAAGTATTCTCTGACTCAATTTTGGCTATTTCTCTTCCAATTTCTCCTAGTCCCAAATTTCCAGTTAGACCTAAGCAGCTTTTATTCATTTTTTTCACAGCAATTGCAGAATCAGCATCAGAAAAATAAATTTGCATACAAGGATAAGTCACTCTCCACATTAAATCAGCATCTCTAACAATTTTTCCATTTCCATTAGCAAGTAGTTTTCTAGTATCATGATCTCCTATAATATCTGCAATTTCCATATTATATTTTCCATCATATCTTACTCTTTCTAAAATTCTCCCAGCTAACATAATTCCTCTATTTTGATGAGGTCTTCTAAGTTCTTCAGTTTCAACATTAGTCCCAGATTTAACAGTCCTAATCCATTCTCTAGCATCTCCATAATACCACCCTATATCGTGTAAAATAGCAGAAGGAACAATTATCTTTCTCTCTCCAGGTAAATGTTTCAATAATTCTAGTGCAAAATAAGTGACTAGTTCGGCTTGTCCAGGGTCTTCTCGTCTGTCCTGATAAGGAATTGCCTCATTCCATATTTCTAATTCTTTATCATTTAATAAACCCAGTCTCTTTAAATTTGCACCTTCACGTGCATCATCACCAAGAATCCATTCATTATAATCTATAGGGATATAATTAATCATTTTCAAAAAGGTCAATACAGCCTTATAAATTTTTATATAAAACTTTATATATAGTTCACTCTTAAAAATTTTAAGAAAGATGGCATTACAAAATTCTTTAATTGATAAGTATGGTGCGGACACTATAGGACCATATTACACTAGTTATCCCACCTTAAGAGAATGGTCCAGAGATTTTAATGGAACTACTTTTGAGCAAGGTCTAGAAAGATTTGTCGATAGTGTCGATCCAAAATTCGCATTATATGTACATTATCCATTTTGCAAGATATTATGTCATTTTTGTATTTGTAATGCACACGAAACAGATAGCAAAAAAGCAATGCAAAGAGCATTAGACACAGTTGTTAAAGATATGGATTATTTTTCCTCTTTTTTTGAAAAAAAGAAAAAAGAACCACAGATTAAAGAAATACATTTGGGAGGAGGCTCGCCCTCTTACCTTTCAGAAGAACAGTTCGATGAATTATCTAGTGCAATCTCATCACTAGTAGATATAAAAAAACTAGAGGACTATGCTCTCGAGATAGACCCAAGAACAGTGACTCCTGATAAAGTGAAGTACTATGCCACAAAAGGAATAGACAGAATTTCTTTTGGAATTCAAGATTTCAATCCTGCAGTTCAAAATGTAGTTAATAGAGTGCAATCAACAGAACTTGTTGCATCACTTATGACTCCAGAAATAAGAGTTCTTTACAAAGGAGTCAATTTTGATTTAATGTATGGTCTTCCATTGCAAACTACAGAGTCATTTAGAGAAACAATTGAAACAACAATAAGATTATCTCCAGATAGACTTACTCTATTGCGTTATGCACATATTCCAAAAGAAAGAAAAAATATGATGAACATTGATGAATCACAAATAGTTGGAAATGAAGAAAAAACAATAATGTTCCTAGAAGCAGTAGACGCTCTCAAACAAGCAGGATATCTTCATATAGGAATTGATAATTTCGCAAAGCCAACAGACGAACTAGGGCAAGCTTTTCTGGAAAAGAGAATAGGAAGAAATTTTGTAGGATTTACTCCAGGAAGAGTCAATAATAACATGCTAGGAGTGGGCGCCTCAACAACCCATTGCTTTGGAGATTGTTATGCACAGACTATTTACAATGTAGGAAAATATCAGAGTTCTAATGTAGGAAGTCAATTCGCAATTGAAAGTGGGCACCGTATGTCTAAAGACGACTTAATACGTAGAGATGCTATTTTTGCAATTTTGTGTAATCAAACTCTTGATTTAAGAAAAATACTAGATAAACATAATGTCCATGAGGGGTACTTTGAACAAGAACTAGAAGAACTACGTACTCTAGAAGACGAAGGCCTAGTAAAAATTTCAGATAGTTCAATTAATGTAACAGAAACAGGAAGATATTATGTAAGGCATGTAGCCAGAACATTTGACAGATATTTTAGAGAAAATGGGTATGCTATCAAAGGCACTCAGGCACTAGCTAAGAAAATTTAACTAAAATCAATTAATGATCTGAAAACCTCTCCCCTCGAAAGATTTTCTAAAGCCTCATTTATTTGCTCTAGACCATATTTTCTAGACACTAATTTGTCAAAAGGAATTTTATTATTAATATACAAGTTTCGATAAACAGGAAAGTCAGCATCAGGATTTGTATTATGTTCTCCTGTTCCAGTTAAAGTTTTTCCAAATAATAAATGATAAGGATCAATTTCTATACATCTGCCTCCTCCCAAATTTCCAGAAAGAATTACTTTACCATGATTTTTATTTGCAGAATTATATGCTTGCTCCATTGCCTCTCTCACTCCAGAGGCTTCAATTGCATAATCCACTCCTTCTCCAGAAGTTATTCCATATATCTTTTTTACAACATCCTCTTCTCTAGCATTTATAGTGTAATTTGCTCCTAATTCTCCAGCTAGTTTTAGTTTTTCATCATTAACATCAACAGCTATAATTTTTTCTAATCCAGAAGTATGACTAGCCATCAATAAAGCACTTGAACCAATACCTCCCAGTCCAAAAATAGCTAAAGACTCTTTATTTTTAGGATTAATTTTATGTAGCAAAATTCCCGCTCCTGTTGGAACAGCACATCCAAGCAAAGAAGCAACATCAGAAGGCATAGAGTCTATTTTAGTAACTCTATTCTCAGACACAACAGAATATTTCTGAAATGTAGTTACAGCTCCAGCATTTATTTTTCGCCCTTTGGAATCAGTATATTCACTCGAAGGAACGTTTGCTCCACTTCCTTTTATCCATGAAAGAACGACATAATCCCCATTTCCTACTTTATTCACACCTTTTGTTTCTCTAACGTGTCCAGAAGCTTCGTGTCCTAGCAAATGGGGCAAATAAGGGTCAGCTCCTTTTCTTCCTCTATATTCATTTAATTGTGTTTGACAAATTCCACTATAAATTATCTCAACAAGAACCTGCCCATTTTTCAAAGAAGGCACTTCTAAATCTTCAACAACTAGTGGCCTGTTCTGCTCATATAAAACTGCAGCAATAGTTTTCACTATCTTTCAGATATTATTTGTTTTAAAAAGATTGCTGTCATATATACTATTTAATAGAAAACATTATAAATTGCCTTTAATCAAACTTTTTATGAAAAATAGAGTTGCAGCAGTAGCATTAATTAATACTAATAATATTCTTCTTTATCTAAGAGATGATAAACCTTCAATTCCTTATCCTAACCATTGGTGCGTAATAGGTGGACATGTAGAACCAGGTGAAAGTACTCTTCAAGGTTTAGAAAGAGAAGTGCAAGAAGAGATAGGTTTCAAATTAGAAAACCCAGTTTACCTGGGATTTTTTGACGACGAAGTAGGAAATGATTGCCATATGTATACAGGCAAAATAAATAAAAGAATTGATGAAATATATTTAACAGAAGGTCAAAGAGTAGGTTATTTTAGTTATGAAGAATCAGTTAAACTGCTCATGCCAGCATCATTAAAAACATTTCTTAAAGAAAATAGAGAAAGAATTTTCACCCAATAATAATCCTTATAAACCTTAATTTTCTTCTAACAAAATGTCTAACAAAGTAGCCGCAGCCCTTCTAATGAACGAAAAAAATGAAATTCTTCTTCAATTAAGAGATAACAAAAAAACAATCGATTATCCTGGATATTGGGGAACACTAGGAGGACACTGTGAAGAAAATGAAGAACCAGTGGACGCACTAAAAAGAGAACTAAAAGAAGAAATAAATTTTGATGTTAAAGAATCAAAATTTATAGGCATACTTGACGACGGAGTAAAACACGAAGTACACCTCTTTAAAGTTCAAATAAGAAAAAAGGTAAACGAGATAACTCTTAATGAAGGAAGAAAAATAGAATATTTTGCATTTCCAAAAGTCCTAGATATTAAAATACCTGCCAGATTAAGGGAATTTTTTTTATCTAATAAAAAAGAAATATTTAATCACCAGTAAACTACAATAGTCTTTAAATATACAAAAAATAAATTTCTTTATGCCAGAATTTAATCTTTTAGAAGATGCAGGACTACCTCAAATAAAAAAGAGAGAGAGGAATTCCTCTATTACAGACGATGACAGGAAAACAGCAGAAAGACTAGACTTCAGTTTTTATGATGGAGATAGAGACAAAGGTTACGGAGGTTATTTCTACGATGGTAGATGGAGAAACGTTGCTCAAAATGCAATAGATTGGTATGGTCTAGATGATAGGTCAAGAGTTCTTATAGATAGATGTCATAAAGGGTTTTTAGTTCACGATCTTATTGAACTTATTCCAGGAATAACAGTTTATGGCATTCATCCTTCAAGTTATGCAATAAATCATGCAATGGAAGGCTTCGGCTCGTGGGCTAGAAAAAATATACCTCGCGAAAATAGAGACCCAAGAATTATAGATTTAGAAACAAGAGATAAAATAGCTCCATTTTTGCTAGAAACTAGTTCTGCCCAGATGCCTTTCAAAGATGGTTTTTTCGACACAGTCATTTCAATTGAAAACGCTTGCGCTTATCATCCTGATCAATGCAAAAAAGTAATTGAAGAAATAGTCAGAGTAACAAAAGATGAAGGAGAAAATTCATACATACAAAACGATTCATGGAGAAACCCTGCTGAAGAAAAAAAGTTAAGGCAATGGACTCTATTATGTAAAACATTTCTAGATATGCCAGGATGGACAGAATTATTTAGACAAACAAATTATCAAGGTGACTGGGGATATACAATAATAACCTAATTATTTAGCTTCAGCAAGACTACTAGTTTTTCTTTCAGTTTTAGCATTTGAATCATTCGTATATAACCCTAAGAACCATCTTCCTCTATCAGTTTCCCAATCTGCATCTTTATGAGGGTCAACCGTTGCAACTCCATGAGTTATAGTAGGATAAGCAATTAAAGCGTCTCCCCTCTCTATTCTATCTTCTAAAAATACTTCTTTATTATCTTTATCCATGAAATATATTCCCCCCTCATCAAAATCTTCACCATGCTTTGATAAGTAAACTCCCAAAATTGCTTTTTGATTATGATATGGATCATTATGTTTCGCTAATAAACCCTCTCCAGGAGGATAATGTGCCATTTGTGCCCTATCTATTGGATGATCATTTGAAAAATCTTTGGTGAAAGAATCGTAATCAAATCCTCCTAACATCTTTATCAATCCCCAAATATGGTTTCCATGTTTAAAAGTCCCGACAGGATCGTCATTCCATCTGAAAAAGAAATAAGAGTGTCTTACAGGTTTTATTTTTATTAATTGATGCGCTTCACTACCGGGAGTAATTGATTGATGATAATCTCTTGAGCCTACTAACATTGGTTGATATTCTTCTGCTGTTCGCTTGCCCCAAGCAATAGTTTCTCTTTTCATTCTTTCCAAAATACTAGGAGAAACAACATTTCTAATTATAAAAGCGTCTCCAGCATAAAGATTTCTACTTAGTTCCTCATCATAACCTCTAACCTTTCTTTCAAACTCTGCAATGTCTATAGAATGATGAGTTCTAATACACTTAGGAGGCTCTTGAGTTCTTTCAAATTCAGATAAAACCCTATTTTTTGACTCCATATAATTTTCCTATTTTTCCAATTTAAATAAATTGTGGTAATGATAACTCATGATTTATTTTTTTTAGTAAATTAGCTGCTGAATATTGTGCAGTAGCAAAGAAACCTTCTTTTACTTCTTCTATGTCTTCTCCTACAATAAAAAATCCTCCAAAATGATTCTTTGGAACAATTAATCCATATTTACCAAGGTTACGATTAAGATTTCTACATTCAGAAATATTTATATTCAAAACTGAGGAACTTCCATCCCTAACTCTATTTCTAACCAACTCCCTCAATTCAATACTACCATATTCAACATCATCAAGCACAATAGCTTTGTCACTTCCCAAACCATAAAAATATATCGAATGTAAATGTCCATGAGCAATACAATTTATTTTGCTATTTCCTCTATATATTCCATCGTGAGTTGATGACTCTACAGATGGCTTTCTATCTCCTACTATGTTAGAATAAACTAGTTCTCCCTTCTCAAAATCTCTTATTATAGTATAGTGTTCATTTCCAACGTCCTTCAGTCTACTGCTTCCTGTAGCACTACATAAAAACTCTTTATTATTTAAACGAAAACTTAAATTTCCATAGGCTTCATTTCTTTCAGGATCAACTCCCAGAGCATTACATCTTAACATGCTATCTCTTAAACTTTTTAATTTGGTAACAATCTCCTTAATTTCATTGTAATCTCTAAAACCAGAATCAACTCTCCTTATACCTATCTTTCTTTTTTCATCCATATATATTCTGAATTTAGTCCATTTAAATAAATTGTGATGAATAAAAAATCAATCAAAATAAAATTATTAACAAAATTTATATATACTACACTATCTAAATTTAAACATGGCAGAGTTGATAACTTTAGAAGATATAAAAAGTGAAAGGTTTACAACAGACCAGCCAATAGATTCATACCAAAGTCTTGAAGAATATTGTGCAGAATTAAGAGAAAGAGTAGAATTAAACAATAGAATTCTCCTGGTTAAAGGTCTACAGTGTAAACCAGAAACTTTCGATCTAGACGTAGCTAAAAATAGATGTTATTATGCCTATCCTC
Source organism: Candidatus Woesearchaeota archaeon (assembly GCA_964360985.1). Taxonomy (GTDB): domain Archaea; phylum Nanobdellota; class Nanobdellia; order Pacearchaeales; family GW2011-AR1; genus JAUSIK01. The sequence goes on from CAYHYK010000005.1 coordinate 6,945, forward strand.
CAACAGGCCTTCAATGTCTGGCAGAAGCAGTAAAAAGAAATAATAACGGAGAAAGAAACTTGGAAGTCAGAATACTAGATTTAAATTTTGAATTTCTTAATAGAGTAATTAATGACCCCTCCTTCGATCCTAACACTTGGCTTTCCATACTAGACGAAAAATTAGATAGTTATGATCCTTCAGTAGTTGGAGCTGCAAATCTATTCAGTTCAGATACTCCTCCATTCATCCAAATTTTAGAACATCTTAACTCTTCAAATAAGAGAAGAGTAGTCCTAGCAGGAGGGCAAAATGCAACGTATGACGGAAAAACAATTCTCAAAGATGGACTTTGCGATGCCATATGTAAATATGAATCTGAAAATAAAATAAATTTCTTCTTAGATACTCTATATGACTTTCCAGAGAAGAGTCCAAGAACTTCAGGCATTCTATTCAAACATCAAGGAAAAATTATAGAAACCGATGGGGAAAAAGACGTTGTAGAATTAAAAGGAAATTTAATAGAAACATACGAATTAATTGCTCCAATAGAAGAATATTGTAAAGTTGGAACAATAGGTCCTTATCTAAGAATGAATGGGCAGGATAAACCTTTCGCTACAATTTTAATGAATAGGGGTTGTCACGGGGCATGTGATTTCTGTGGAGTTCCAGAATTTTCAGGCAGAGAAGTAAGAAGCAAACCAACTAAAGATGTTCTAGACGAATTAGAATATCTCTATAGAGAAAAAGGAGTTAGACATTTTGAATTCTTAGACGACGATCTAGCAGTTTACAAAAACAAATTTGCAGAAGTTTTAAGAGGAATGAAAGGTAGAGGTCTGACAGAAATGAGCTGGGCATCTAACAATGGAATAATTGCAAGTTGTTTAGATGAAAACTTAATGAAGGAAATGGTAGACTCAAAATGTATAGGTTTTAAAATAGGAGTAGAATCAGGTAATGAAGCAACATTAAGAAGAGTTGGGAAACCTGGCACCATAAAAAAATTCGAACAATTTTCAAAAATGGCTCAAAGTTTCCCAGAAATGTTCATGGCAGATAATTACATCTTAGGTTTGCCAAATCTAGATAATCCAAAAGTATCAGAACCCTGGGGATTGATAATGAAAGACTATCATTTTTCTAGACAAATGGGTTTAGACTGGTCTTGTTATTTTGTTTATCAACCTAGTGTAAGTTATTTTGGAGACAGAAAGGAAGGAGACAACAATTACATAAGTGAGTTTGTTCCATCAAACAAAGCAAGAAAGGGAATGTTATTTGCACCAGAGGGAGTTGCACAAGGTCCAGATGTTTTTTCTCTTCCTCTCGATTCGATTCCTTCAGTTGCTCAAGTTGAACAAGCTCAAATAACTTTCAATTTAGTAAGAAATTTTGTAATGAATAAAAATTTAACGCCAGAAGGTAGTTTGGATAAGTATACTTCCTGGGTTAGTGCCGTTCAAGAAAGATATCCTTCAGATGCATCAATGAGTATATTTCTATCTCTAGCATATCGCCTTAAAGAAGATCACTCTAAAGCCGATGTTCAATATGCTCAAACAAGAGAGAATCTAACTAGTAGTTCTTATTGGCAAGAAAGATTTAGACAATTTAGATTATATGATGTAATGAATAACTTCCCGCAAAATAGGTCACAAGCAGAACAAGCTGTAAGCTATTTACGAAGTATGTATGATAAATATTAAGGATATAAATGATACCATTAATTTCCAATTTAAACCTTGAAGGATCAATTCATTTAGATACAGATAACAAAAATTTAATTGCTTATTGTGATGAATTAAGAGATTCAGTAAAACCAAACAATAAAATTCTTTTAGTTAAAGGTCTCCAATTAAATCTAAACTGCTTTGAAAGAGAGGTGGCTCTAAATCAATGTTATTATGCCTATCCTCCAACAGGATTACAATATATAAAAGGCTCATTAAGAGGTAGAGGTTTAGAAATAGATATCTTAGATGCCAATTTTGAATTTCTTAAGAGATCAATAAAACAATCAGACTTCAATCCAGCAAACTGGACTGAAATATTAGATGACTATTTTGAAAGTAACGATCCTTCTATAGTTGGAATATCTAATTTATTTGATGCAGATTTTCAAGGATTTACACAAATTTCAGAATATTTAAAAAATAAAAGACCAAACAAACAAATCATTTTAGCGGGTGGACAAAAAGCGACTTACAGCCCCATAGGCTTATTAAAAAAAGATATCTGCAACTTCGCTATCCAAAGAGAAGCAGAAGATAAAATCCCATTTTTAATAGATCTTTTATTAAAAGATAAACGTGACTCACCATTCTCAGAAATAATATTCAAATACGAAGATAAAATTTATGAATCTCAGGGAGAAAGAGGTTTTCCAGAATTAAGAGGAAATCTAATAGAAGAATACGAGGGAATCCCAATAGAAGAATATTGCCAAGTTGGAACATTTAGCCCATTTTCAAGAATGTCTGGAAAAACAAAGCCGTTCGCACCAATAATTCTCAATAGAGGCTGTCACGGAGGATGCACTTTCTGTGATGTAACAAATCTAGCCGGCAGAGGAGTAAGAACTAGAAAAACAGAAGACGTTGTAGACGAATTAGAATATCTCTATAAAGTCAGAGGAGTCAGACATTTTGAATTCCTAGACGACGATCTAGCAGTTTACAAAGACAAATTACTAAAGTTATTAGGGGAAATTAAGTCATTAAATTTAACTGATTTTACATGGGCATCAAGCAACGGAATAATAGCAAGTTGTCTCGATGAAGAATTACTTCAGGCCTTTACAGAAACAGGATGCAACGGTTTCAGAATAGGAGTAGAATCAGGAAATGAAGAAATGTTAAAAAGAATAAGTAAACCAGGTACAATAAAAAAATTCAGAAAATTCTCAGAAATAGCTCAAAAATTTCCTCAGCTTTTTGTAGGAGATAATTACATAATAGGTTTTCCAGAAGCATTAGACAGATCAGGAAAAACTCTTCCAGCAGAAAATTTCGGACAGATAATGGATAGTTTTAAATTTTCATTAGAAATGAATTTAGATTGGTCTGCATTTTCCATATATCAACAAAATTCAAGTCCAAATTCCAATAAAAAAGAATGGGCTGATGTTTACGAGGATTTTATTCCAACAAAAGACGTGGATAAAGGCAAACTAATAATAGAAGAGGTACAAAAAGGATATGACATATTTACTCTTAATCCTGAATTGGCTCCTTCAAGAAATCAATTAAAGGAAATATGGCCAGTTTTCAATCTAGCAAGAAATTTTGTAATGAATAAAAATTTAGCTCACTCTGGAAATCCTAAAAAGTTTATAGATTGGACAAGTGCAGTTCAAGAAAGATATCCAACTCATGCAGATATTTCTTTTTTCCTTTCTCTAGCCCATCTCATAAATGGAGATACAGTAAAAGCCAAAGAGCAATACAGCCTAACAAAAAGAAATTTGGAAGATCCTTATTGGAGTGACCGTTTTAAACAATTCAGTCTAAATGAAATAGCCGATGATTTCCCACAAAGTTCAAATAGAGCAATAGAAGCAATTAATTATCTAAAAACTGAATTAACAAAAAAATATGCTTGAAAAGATATTAGTTTTAGGAGCTTCTGGATTGATAGGCAGTTATCTCTATAAAGAACTAAAAGAAAAAAATTATGAAACAGTTGGAACCTATTCAAGTAAAGAAAGACCAGGCCTAATCCATTTTGATTTAGCTAAAGATAATCCAAATTCTCTTCCCTTAGATAATACTAAATATCTAGTTATATGTTCAGCAGTTACAAAAATAGACAACTGTCACAATAATCAAGAACATTCTCATGCTGTTAACATAGAGGGTATTTCCAGAGTTCTTAGTGAGGCTTATTCAAGAGATATAGTTCCAGTCTTCCTATCCTCCGCCTCGGTTTTTGATGGAGTAACTGGAAATTATAAAGAGGAAGATAGAAGAAATCCCACAACCACATATGGAAAACAAAAGGAGACAATAGAAGATTTAATGTTTTCAAACTCCTCTCTAATAATAAGACCTGGAAAAGTTTTCGGAGTAAATGCTAGCGAAGGAGTTCTATTCACAGACTGGTTAGAAAAATATCAAAACAGTCAAGAAATAAAATGTGCAGATGACGAAAGACTATCTCCCCATTATGTTGAAGACGTTGCAAGAGGAATATCTGCTCTTCTAATGCTAAACGCCAAAGGAGTTTATCACACTAATCCTCCATTCTTCAAAAGCCGTTATGAAATGGCCAGCGATTTTTTCTCTCATTTAGGTATAACTGATGCAAACTTAGTTAGATGTTCCATTGATGATTTCTCTTTCTCAGAAAAAAGACCAAGAAATACATATCTAAATGCAGATAAGTTCATTAGAAAAACAGGTTTTACATTTACCCCTTTGGAAGAATGCTTTTCTTTAATTAGAGATAATAGGGAATTATTTATGAGAGTTTGATTTTGTTATTTACTCTATTTCCATCATCATACAAATGTCTAGAATCCTCACTTCCTTCTAGACTTTCTCCATAAGGCTCGTAGAAATTCTCTTCAATTATATCCCCACTCTGATTAGTAACGAGAGATGTGCTACCTAGATGATCCCCATGATAGAAAGTCTTGGCACCTAAATCATCTTCCTTAGCAATTAACTTACCATTTACATAATAATAAGTTTCATTCAATATAGTTCCGTTTGTGTTTCTGGTTTGAATGAAATCACATGAAATATAGTAAGTAGTTTGATTTATATCTGCTCTTATTTTAGAGAGGACTAAGCCTTGAATTTACTAGCATTAGTTATAGTTAGTCCAACAATAATGTTTCCTCTTTTATGAAAAATAACATTCCCATCCATTACACTATTATCTGCGTTTTGAGGTCTAGCAAAACTTATATAAAGCACATCTGCTCCTTGATCATAGTCTATCCACATTTGCTTAGCTATCTTTACGAATTGTGGAATTATCTTCCATATATTACTCATTATTTTTTCTTCCATATTATTTTCCTATCCTTTCTCACTCTGTCAATTTCTGAAGTCAAAAATGAAGTTATTACAAAACCATCTTCACTATCGACTTCTCTATATATAACAACAATATACTTATTATTAAATCTTTTTATTGCTAAAAGTTCACCCTCATTACCTTCTATTATTTCTTCAGAACTATTAATAGTTTCTAAAACAGAATCACTAAGTCCAGACATGTAATCATGATTCTCTGCTATATGAAACCATCTTTCTTCTGTTAACCTAATCTTGACTTTATTTCTTGAGATTGCATAACCTATCATGTATATATGAAAAGTCTATAATATCTAAATGTTTTGTTTTTTATAATCCAATTTTACAATCCATCCACTCTGATTAGTAACTAAAGATGTACTTCCAAGATGATCCCCATGATAAAATTGCTTATTGCCTAGATCATCTTCCTTTGCAATGAGTTTGCCATTTACATAATAGTATGTTTCATTGTAAATGGTATTATTAGTTAATCTTACTTGAATGAAATTATCACTAACGTAATAAGTTGTACGATTATTTTTAGCTGAATCTATATTATATTCAATTTTCTTGAATCTGTTTCCATCAGCATCATAACTGTTTCTTGCAATTATTACTCCTGTACTTGAATTGGTAATTGCAACTAAGTGATTAAAACCATTATATGAAAAGTTCTTTCCAAATCCACTTATCATGTTTCCGTTTGCGTCATAAGTTAGGTTGTATTCAATTGCTGTTGCTGGAAAAGTTATTAAGAAAATTAGAAAGAGACTTATAAGTATTAAGAAAACACCTCTGCCTCTTTTTAGCATAATACTACTTGGTTCCAGTTAATTTAAAGCTATGCTTTTTTATCTTTTAAGATGTAGAAGTTATAGATTCTTGTGAAGGATTAAATAATTTGTACAAAAATGCATCCGCTGAACGAATATCTCCTTCTATAAAGATGCAGTTATTTTCTTGATAAACTTTTCTTACTGAAGATTCTTTCCAGACAATTAAATTATCTGTACAGGTTTTTTCTGGAAGATTTTCTTGGCATTTTCCATAACATGCCTCCTGAATTCTTGAAGATATTGATGATAAAGTGGAAGCTAGTTCCCTCAATATTCCTTCATTTTTTACATCTAGATATAGAACTTTACCTGCGTAATTTTCTGGAGTGATATTTAAATTAACTGAAATGTTTTCTATTTCCTCTTGAGTACTTATTAGACTTATAATTGAACCTTGATAATTAATTTTTATTTTTTCGTTAGAAATTGGCGTTGTATTAGTTATTTCTTCTTCATCTGGGAGAGGATTTGAAAAAAATGCATAACCTAGAGTGCTTAGAACGAGCAATAATAGTAAAAAAATACTAAGAATAGCTTTTGATCTTTTATTTTTTTTGTCTATATCGACTTGATTTTGTATTTTTCTTATCATTTAAATTAGAATAAATGAGGATTTAAAAATTTATGTGATATTAAAAATTTATAAACTCTGATTATTTGCTGAAGATGACTTGAATCTTAACTAAAAAGAGGATGAGTAATACAGAAACAAAATATGAGTTAAAGTTTGCGCGTTTATTTGATAAAGAATTTGATAAACTAGATAAGTCTTTGAAAGATGAAGCTTGGAAAAAATTAGAGAGGCTTAAATACAATCCTAATATTGGTAAACATCTTAATTATTTGAATTTATGGGAATTACATATAAGGATGTTTCGAATATTTTATATAATAAATAATAATGAAGTTAAAATATTATTGTTGTCAATAAAACATAAAGATGATTGTGATAAATATGTTAGAGGTTTAACTATAGAACAAATTAAGCAGGCACTAAGTGATGTTTCCTAGTAAATTCTTCTTCCGTATAAAATTCTCCTTGTTCTATCCTTTTTATTTCTTCAGTTAGTTCTTTTATCAGCCCTTTATTCATTGCAAGAGCAATTATAGATTCAAGTTCCTTTATCTTCTTCTTTAGAGCCTTTATTTTATTTACCTTCTCCTTTACCATTTTGTCTCCAAATATTAATTAATAATTATTACATCTTCGTGTTTATATTTCTTTCGATTTAAGATGTGAAGAAATAAAAATAAAAAATTAAAGGAAAAAGAAAAAGAAAAATAGAAGGAAAAAAATCCTCCTTTTTACTATTTAGGCTGTCTCAGTCATTAATTCTGCGCTTGTTGCGGAAGTACCTTTGTACTTCTTGCCCACCATTGTATCAACTGTTTGAGTTGTTAGATACTTAGCGGCATTAGTTGTGTCTCCTGCGTTATATCCTGCGACAAGTGTAGCTACTTTTCCACTTGATCTCGAGAAAGTCTCGATCAAGAACTGGCCTGCGCCAACTCCTGTTTTAGCAGTGAAATCTGCTCCACATGTTCTTGAAGATACACCTAGCAATTGAGCTGCAACTGTGTTAACGCAACTTCCTCCAACAACGACAAGGTTAGATGATACAGAACCTGCTTCTGCATCAGTTATTGCTACTGAACCTAATTCAGTTGCTCCTGAACCTCCGCTACCTGATGTAGTTATTGCAGCTCCCAATTCTCCCATGTAGAGTAATGCATAAACTTGTTCATCTGGATAGCTAATCATTGCTGTTTTCTGGTCAGAGTCTGCAGAGTCTACTGTTATAATAGAACCCCATAAGTCTCCTTCCATAGCTTTTTTACTGTCTGCGGCTGATGTTGTTTCCCACGCACTATCGTCAACTCCCCATGTTCTTATAACATCATCTACACCTATTCCATCGTCTCCGCTGGAACCTGCTTCTAATGTTACAACTAATGCTTCATAAGCATTATTATCATCTTTTTCTTCAAAGATGACTAATGCAGGATGATTAATAGTCCCGGTAGGAGATCCTCCGCTTGGAGCAACTAATCTTATAGTGACAAATCCGTCTCCTTCAGTAGCTCCTGGTGTAAAGCTTGTCGCATTTGTACTTATATTGTAAGTAAGCGGGCCTATAGTTCCACTTGCTGAACCTGATTCGTTAGTTAAGACTCTAGTGGTTGTTGAACCAAAAGTAAAGTTCCAATCGCCTGTTCCTATTAAACCTGCGTCTGCAACAGTTACATCCGTATATCCATCTCCATCAGGAAGTTTTATAGAAGATAAGTTTGCATTGTGTGCAATACTACTTCCATCCCAATTAGAAAGATTTACGGAAACTGGCTCATAGAAAGCCACTTTAGCACCCTTAGCTGTTTGGATTGTTGGATATGCAATACCTGCATTTCCTGCACTATCTGGATAAGCTAATCTTACGTCAAATTGCTCTGATGCGTTAGATGAGTCTCCTTTGATAGTCACATCAAAAGATTTTCCGCCTATAGTTACAGTACCTGAGCCGTCTGATGTCCAAGTTGTCTTGTAAACATCTCCAGAGAATACATCGCTTAATTCTACTGCATCTTGATTTGTTCCTGTTGTGGAGTTTTTAACAGATGCTAACTTTAACAAGTATCCTTCATCTTCGTTACCTACTACAACATAATCTTGATACCTTAGAAGTTCTTTTTCAAAAACTGTGATGTTTCTTCCATCGTCTCCGACTTGGAGTGCCATTCTACTGGTATGGTTCTTGGCGAAAGCAATTGTTTTTTCTTTTCCACGATGATCTGCGAATTTTACTTCTGCTTTATCATCAGTACTATCTGATACAGAAATTGTTTCTCTGGCGCTAGATGTACTATCGCTTGATATACTCAAACCAGTAAAGTCTAGTTTGAATGAACCAAATACAGGATCTGTAAATGTTGCTCCTGATTTGATAGCGTCTACGTCTGAGTTTGCTGCATAGACACTTACTATGATCTTTGAAGTTTTATCGGCTATGTCTGCATCGTTGAATTTAACAAAAGTTCCATCAATAACTGTACCTTCTTCACCTTTAGTTACCGAATCTCCATCATTAAGAGTTATTTTCTCTGCTCCTGCTATTACGCTTGCGGACAATTTTAGATTGTTTTCGTCTGCATTTGTTACTGCAATAGTGATACCATTTATTTTTTTAGAAGAATTTTCGGTTACTTCTCTGGTTTCACTTTTACCTGTGCTATCTGTAACTTTTACAGTAGCGGTGGTATCTGAAGTAGATACTAACTCAACAGTATAAGTTTTTCCTTCGATCACAACCTCCGAGGAAGGATCTTCGTTGGATAAACTGATTCTCTGTGCTGTCTTTAACAATACAAGATTATCATTATCTGTTGATGAGGCTATAGTAAACTTCTGACCGAAAAGGGTTATATCTTGCCCTTCTGAATCAGCATGGGTTAAGTTAACTGCTTTGCTAAACGTAGCAGTAGCGTTGTATAAGTAGTTTGTTCTACCTGTACTTAACTTAAGACCAAATGTAGGTTCATCTGTACTTGATGGCTGTTTTTCATATGTAGTTCTTGGATTGAAACCTAAGTCAATTGTTTGAGTTATAGTTGCATCGGCTTCTCCTGAGAAACTTATATCTTTTAGAACGGTAGCTAACTCTGACTTAGTCAAAGTACTCCTCACTGAATTTATAGTGTCGTTTACGTAAAGTTTTGTACCTCCACTAAACAAAGGAGTTGCTTCTCCGCTCACACTGGTTGATGTTCCTGCGCCTCCACCTTTAGCTGTTTGTTCAGCTAGTTTTGTTGATAGAAAGCTAGATACATCAGTAACAGCTACAAGGTCTGTATAAGCTGCATTTGCACCACCATGAACAATGGCTACGTCAGCTGTACCTCCCGTTACGAATGGTGCAGGGAAATTAGCTGCGGCTGCCAATGCTACTGTTGATGACAACATTGCTGTGCTTGCTAGAACAGAACCTATTTTTTTGAATGAAAATCTCATTTTTTTTTGACCTCCTTTCATCTTTATCTTCTTGACCACTCGTTAAAGTGCCTCTGAGAGGTAATTGTCTTTTATTTAACAATTAGTCTTATAATGAATTATTTTGATTAAATTAACTTGCTTTAAAAAGCTTTCTATACTTTATTAGATTAATTGATAGCTGCTCGGTAAACCTAGTGATTGGTATATAAAGCTTATGCTGTCACTACTCTTTACTACAATAACTAATTTTTCGAATTTTTTTGATTTTATTGATAAAATGTTTAATAGGGGTTATTTTTGAACCTATATATCTTTAAAGAGTGATAATAGAAAAATATTTAAATCGAATAGATTTATTGATATAGGTTATTTTTGAACCTATATTAACAATGAGCTACAAAAAAAAAATAAGAGATATCACTATCGTCGAGAAAGATGGGGCATTTGGTTCTTTCTTCAAAAGATTTTATGGAGAGAGCAGTTTAGAGTTCGATTTTGAAGGAATATCTGCATTAAGAAAAGTTCTTTCCAATCAAAAGGCAAAATTGATTCATATAATAAAATCAAAAAATCCTGGATCAATATATGAATTATCTAAAATGCTAAAAAGGGATATAAATGCCGTTAAGAATGATCTTAAACTGCTTGAAAGGTTCGGTTTTATTGAGTTAGTCTCTGAAAAAAGCGGCAGTAGGGAGAGAGTTAAGCCTGTGATTGTAGTAGATTCTGTACAAATAAACATTAAACTCTAATAACATAGTTTTAAGGTTGTTGAAATAGATCCTTCTGGAGTTGAACTAAGTATTTCAGATCCGCGATTGTAAACAGTACATTCTCCAGTTTCTATTAGTATTATTTCTTTAGTGGAATTTGCTGAAAGGAGGGAACTAAATTTATAACCCTTTACTGGCGAATCAAACGAAACTCTAAAACTTGAACTTAATATTCCTTTTAATTCTTTATCGAGTACCTTGCAAGGATCTTCACCTGAAACACACTTTGTTAGACCTAGATTGCATTCTCTGATAAGTTCGCTTAAGTCTAAATAATTAGGCTCGTAGTTTTTTGAACATGATGTGGTATATTGCATTAGACTTTCTAAAAACTGGTAAATATCTGTGCTCTCAGATAAAGGAGAAGATTCTTCATTTCTTAGAAAAACTCCTAGTATCACTACTGAGACTATTGCGACTATTACAATTATGAAAATAAAACCTACAATTTCTTCTTGTGCTCTTTTGTTCATTCTATTGCCTTTCCTGAAGCATAAATTCTCCCTATTTCGCATTTTGAATATCCTCCGTTTTCAGCAGTCCAGTGGCAAATGGATACAAAGGCCGTTTGTGGAGAACCAACATTTTTATTGATTAATGTGACCGTTTTGCAATTTGGATAATTTGATTTTGTGCACTCTCCTTGATAGTCTGGAAAGACTTTTTCTATTTGGAGAAAATCTAACTCAAAAAACTCTGAATATGCCTTTCTCTCTTTTAATATCAAAACTTTATCGAAATCTATGCAGTTTGAACAATCGCCTGAAGTGAACTCTAATTCTGGAATTGATGATAGAGCTCTTACTAGCTCTTTAGCTCTTTGGTCTTCTAGTTCGGAAGCAGTACCTCTAAGGTTTGATAAGCTGATAGACAAATAGAATATAGTGGCTATAGCTCCAAATATTACAAGCGCAACTAGAACAAATGCCATTTGCTGTATTTTTATTTGTGCTGATTTAGAATAATTTACATGATAACTCGGCATTTTTCCTCCTTATTTCTTCTGAAATTGAGTAAACTGATCTTATCTGGTCAGAATTTTCCAAAGAAAAAGTTTTATTTATATATTCTCCTAGTTCAAATTCTAAATTTGAAGGGCATGATTTTGAACTTAGAAGTGTTGATTTTGAATAGTATATTCCACCTAGTTCTGATGCTCTTTTCATTAAACGTTTTAATTGACATTCATATGTTTCTGAATCAGAGAATATAGCTGCATATAATAACTCTGGAGATTCAAAGTAAACTCTATCTGAGAATTTTTTCTTTAGACTCCCTCTTAATTCTTTAGATAAATCCAAAGAGACATCTATGTCGCAGTTGGATGATGTAAAACATATCTTTTCTGACTCTTGAGAACAACTTGAAACCGTAGATACTATCTGAAAACCGGTTTTAAGGTCATTTAACTCTAATTCTATCTCTCTTGGAGGATTAACAAAACAATAATTCTTATTTTCAGACCAAATGTAAATAAGACTGGATATTTTAAATGGCATTTTAAAAGTTTTTGATAGAACATTATAATTTCTACTTTCGACTATCTTTTCTGAAAATATGTATTTGTCTGAGAAAGAAGAGGATAAGCCTGTGGAACTCCATTGGTTATTAAGAGACTTTGTGGATGTACTTATTTTCTGAGAGCCGAAATTACCCGCGTTAGAGCATTCAGCAAAAAATCTGGTCTCTATAGGCATAGATATTTTAGTTATTTTACTTGATTCTAAATCTGTTTCTGCTGGAGTTAAAATTATTCCGAATTCCTTTCCAAGCTGAGTGTCTTGAGAAATCTTTTCTGTTTTTATATATTCATTCGAGGCGTAAACTGCTAAAAATATTATAACTCCTCCTACTAAGATGGCAAACATCCATGAAAAACTGAACTCTATAGCCTTTTTATTCACCATATTAATTTGTTAATGTAACTAAAGATTCAAATTGAGTTTTTTGGGTTTTCAATTCTATCTGTCCTTTCTTTACTTCTAAACAGAAAAATTTAGGTATTTTAACATGAGATAATTTCAATGATGCTAAAGAAGTATCGCATGCTTTTTCTATAGGAAGAATAAAAACATTTCTATCTCTATTATTGATGAAAGATCTTGAAAGTGAGTCAAATTCTGTTTGAGATGTTGGTATTGCGATAGTTGTAAGATTTCCAAAACATACCTGTTCTATCCCATCTGGAAGACTTCCTTTGAATGTATCTTGATGTATAGTTGATTGCCATGCCTCGTCTATATATTCCTCTAAATCATTGTAAAATAGACCTGCTTCCGCACATTTACTTGTAAAGACAAAACTTTTGATTACATAGAATGAGACTGCAATGATGGCTATCATTATTATTATAGAAAATATCATTCCAAAAGATAAACTGAAATCTCCTCTTTTACTCATGAGGATATAAATGAAAATGAATAGTTAAAGTTTTCTGTTAGATAGTAAATAAAGAGGATAATATTTATATATAGGAGAATTAGTGATTTTTTATGAAGTTAATGGAATATATCAAAAATATTGGAAGAAGATTGTTTTCTAATGATTATAGGCCAGTAAATGATCAAAGAGAATTATCAATCGAGCAACCTTTGGACAAACATTTGTCTCGAAATGAAACTTTAAAACCTAAAAAATACAAGGAAGGAATTTTTGAAGTTGAAAAGACAGAAGAACCTGGATGGAGTATTAGAGCTGTAATAAGGACAAGAGGACGAGTAGAAGAGATAGAAAACAGTTCTGAAGTTTATAACTCTGAAGCACTTATGGTTAAGGATAGGAGAGTAGAATCTTCTCTTTTAACAATTGAAACAAATGAAGGGAAAGGTGTTGCACATTTTCCAAGAAGATTATCTCAAGATGAAAAAGAAATGTTATTGAGAAATAGAGTTAGTTATGAAGGAAGATATGATTGTTATAATGAAGGAGGACTTGGTTTACTTAAGAGTTGGCATTATACTCTTGATATAGAAGGAACTGGGCAAAGACTAAGACTAGAAGAGAATATAACTGTTTAATATCATTTTTCTAAACCTTTCAAAGTGCCAGAAACTTTTAAGATTTTTATATTTTGATTTGACATTTCTATTGCTGCCCTTATATTATTTATTTCTTCTCTATTTATTGATAAAATAATACTCTTTGATTTTATGAAAATTGGAGAGGCTTTCGCCCAGCCTAGAATTCCTATATATTCTAAAATGATCTTTTCTATATCTTCTTTAGAAGCTCCTGATAAAAGGATATATCTTCTATTTGGTCTTGCTGAAGATTTTAGTTTGAGCTTCATAGTCTATATTTGATAAATTAATATATATATACATTCCGTTAGAAGAGTCAAACAACCTTTAATAATTCGCTCTTTATACTTTTACTTGGATCTTTAACTAATTTTGCTATAAAATAATATTCTGGCTTTGTGAAAAACTCATCAAGAGTTCCTTCAACTTTCCATTGAGTATTAGCATAATCTGGTCCAGTAGAAAATGCTTTGAAAAACAACACATTTGGAGGGAAAACTCTTACTGGATCATCAGGACTGCTAAAATCTTTCTCTATTACATCGAAAGCCACTTCTAAACCGTTGCAATTCTCACCTGTAACATTTAGCCCGATTAACTGATTTTCTCTAGCCTCAAAACCCCTAACAGTTTCTGCAACACTCCAATTAGCACCTATTAACTTGCAATCGGCAGGAGTGTTTTCAATTAAACAACTAGACGAACAACCGTCTCCATTTAAGTTATTGCCATCATCACATTGTTCTCCAGCCTCAATAGCATTATTTCCACAAACAGAGATGGTTATTCCGCTACATTGTAAATTACATCTATTAGGTTGACCATTCAAACTACCATCATCACATATTTCATTTCCATTTAATATTCCATCACCACATACTTCTTCCGTCTTTTTACATGCTCCATCTATACAGCTATTAGGATTTGAAGAACACTGTATGATCTTGGTTCTAACTTCATTTGAAGTATCACAGTAATGTTCTATTAACTTTGTATTACTAGAGCAGTAATCAGTGAATTGAGATGTTTTATTATCAGTATTATTTATTAATGTAATAGTTCCTTTAGTAACGTTGACATCTCCCCCGTCTGAATCTGTGCAATTGTTGTCTGCAACTTCTTTTTTACAGATATTAGAGCATCTGTCTCCATTACGAACATTTCCATCGTCGCATGTTTCTCCCGATTCAATAATATTATTTCCACAAACAGAAGCAACATTAACTGTAAAGCTTACTGTAACAGCATTTCCAAGTTGATTATGATTAATATCCGCTAAAAATGCTCTAACACTATGAGCCCCATTAGAAACTCCAGTGAAATTATAATCTCCATTATTATCTAAATCTCTTATTTCTGGTTGAGAATCTAATTGTAAATGAACATGATCAACACCAGCTAAATTCCCAGATTCAGCATAATTCACATTAACTAAACTCGAAGTTAAAACTTGTCCATTAGTAGGAGAAGTTATAGTTATTATCGACAAACTACACGCCAAATCAGCACCAGAACAGTCTTGATCAATTCCATCACCACAAATCTCTGCTTTTCCTGGACGTATATTTGCGTTGGCATCATTACAATCTGCAACTCCACATCCTGCTCCTGTTGCATTCGATCCATCGTTATCTATATCTACGCAAGCTCCTCCAGCTGGCTTACATGCTCCATCAACACAACCATTTGAACATGTTATGAAAGGTCTATCTACATAAGAATTAGCTACACTGCCGTTAGTTAAACAAAATGATTCTATAAGATCAGTGGCATTTAGGCATCTATCTTCTTCCCTTTCACCTTTTGTATTATTAGCTATTCCTTTTTTTTCTGGTACTTTGCCCCCATCTGAATCTGTACAAGTAACACTTTCTGTGACACATGAGTCAAATCCATTGCATTGGGAATTACATTTTTGAGTACCTTCTTTGCCGTCTTTTATGCAAACTACAGAATTGCCATCACAAACTTCCACTCCAGTTCTAATAAGATTGTCTCCGCACATAGCATTTCTACATTGATTGGTACAGACATCTGTGTTTATCGCATTACCGTCATCACATTGTTCAGTTCCCTGAACAATTCCATTTCCACAAACTTGATTAGGAGATAAAACAGCATGATATTTTGTAGTTTTTCCAGATTCTATATAAACAGAAGCGTAATGATCTTTATATCCTGCCTTGCTAATTTTAATAGGATAGGGATAATAGGATCTCTCTGCTACTTGTATCAGCAGCGGATCATTTATGTCGTCCCCTGTATTTCCGATTAATTCATACACAGCGCTTTTGTTTATGTAAACTTGAGCTTTTCCTGGTTCAGAACTTATACTAAGTTGCCCTGTGTTGGGTCCGTACTTTACGTTGTCGCCCCAAAAATGCCACCATGAATGTTTTGCACTTACAAATGAGACAGATAATAATAAAATGGCTGAGAAAATTAAAACAAAAAATATTTTTTTACTTTTATCCATCTGACTCTCTTTTTGATAATATTAAGTTTAAATTTATCTTATATTTAAATTTATCTTATAT
>CAYHYK010000005.1:23210-30016 GCA_964360985.1 Candidatus Woesearchaeota archaeon
CTCTTTTTGATAATATTAAGTTTAAATTTATCTTATATTTAAATTTATCTTATATGTTTATTGGATTAATGTTTCTCCTGCAATTGAGTTTATGGATTCTTTAATTGAATCGCTTTCAAGGGCGAAACCTAAACTTTCTGCATCTCCTATCTTGAAATTATTGATTCCCACTGCCTCTCCTTGATCATTAATTAATGGACCTCCTGAATTTCCAGGGTTTAATGAAACATCCGTTTGGATATATTCTTCCAGACCGTTTGGACCTTCTCTATCCAGCCCAGAAATTATTCCTTCGGTTACTGTGAATGAAAGTCCTAGGGGATTTCCTATGGCTATTACTTTTCTACCTACTTGCAATGATTCAGAATCTGCTAATTTTAGATAGTCAAAAGTTCCTGGAACTTTAAGGAGTGCTAGATCTCTAAGTTTGTCGATACCTATTATTTCTGCAGGAATTTGTCTTTTATCGTATGTTTGTATGCTTACTGTATCTTTGCCTTGCAATACATGATAATTTGTAACTAGATATCCGTCTGAATTAATGAAGAAACCAGATCCTACTGAACTTTCTGTTCTGACAGCTACAACACTTTTTAGAGACATTTCAATTACTTCTGAGAAATCTTCTTGGGTTATTTTTAGAGATGATATTTCATCCTGGAAACTTTTTTGCTGCGCTGCCTGTTTAGTTATGGCAAGAGATAAGTCATTAAAATTTATTTGATTTATTTCGTTATACTCATCTAGTAGAGAGTTAAAATTGTCTGATAATTCATTCCTTAGAGTTATAGATTCATAATCTATTCTTGAATTTAATTTAGAAAACTGAATTGTGGTAAATATAAATGATACTAATTGAAATATAACGATAAATAATACCAAAGTGTAAAGTATGTTTGCGTGTCTTTCCATTTTACCTTATTGAAAGAGGCATATTTATAGTTTTTGAATTTTGTCATTTAATAAAGTGGTAAAATATTAAAATAAGAATATCTTTTAATATGAATGGATAAGAATTATAAGATCATTTTTGATGAGGTAATTTTCAGACAGTTAGAAAAAACAGGTAAAAATAAGCAACTTAGAGATATTTTATCAAATATATTTAATAAAATTGAAGAACATGGTCCAAGAGCTGGAAAATTAATAGATTCTAGACTGAAACTATATGAAATAAAATTAAAACATCCTCCTTTAAGATTATATTATAGACATAATATTTTTACAAATGATATTTATTTGTTTGAATATGAAATGAAAACCTCTGAAAAGAAACAAAATCTGACTATTGAGAAAATAAGAAAAAAGATATTAAAATCCTAAATCTTCTCTTGTATACTTTTTTCCTTCTAGAATATTCTTTTCAAATTCTAATAATCTTTTATAAATCTTTGAGTTTCTAAGTGCTACCAATTCTTGTTGCATTATTTCAAATTGATCTTTAGGTATTGTTACTGTTTCCATATTACTTGAGAATACAGGAAACTTATATACTTTTCTATATGGATACTTTTTGCTACTTTTTTGTGTGAAATTTTGAAGTAAGATTTAAATAGAGAAGTTTGATTATTTTGTTATGACTGAGAAATTTCCTTTGGAGAAAATATTGACTGTAACTGCTGGCGATTATGTTAAATCGGTTGGGAAGGATTTGCAAAGTTACAGTCTTGTTGGAGTTCACTCTAATGAAAGTCAGCTTGACTTTACTAAAAAAGTTCCTGAAAATGCTGAAGCTGTGGTAGACTTCTTTTTAACACCAAGAGCAACAGCAAGTTATACTTCTTATTTTTGCGGAACAGCTTTGATTCCTAAAAGCTACGGAAAACCTATTTAAACCTTGCATGATTTAATAATTTATGAAGATTCATGCAATAGGAGGTTATAGTGAGGTGGGCAAAAATATGACTGCATTGGATCTTGGTGAAGATGTTATTCTTTTTGACTCTGGTTTGTTTTTACCTGCAATCGTTGGTGTTGAGGAAAGAGAGAGGGAGCCGACTGAAAAGAGCATCAGAAATTTAGGGGCACTCCCGGATGACCTTTATTTGGAAAAGAAAGGTTTGAGAGATAAAGTTAGAGCGTTATTAATATCTCATGCTCATTTGGATCATGTTGGAGGATTACAATATAATGCATGGAGATACAAAGCAGACATAGTGGGTACTCCATTTACAATGGAAGTCTTGAGAATATTATCTGAAGATGCCAACATGCCTATACGAAATAGAATGGTAAAAGTTGAGCCTAATGGAAGTTATATTGTTAAGGGCAAAAAAAGAAATTACAAGGTAGAATTCATTAACATGACTCATTCGACTATACAAAGTGCTATTATTGCCGTTCATACTCCTGAAGGAGTTGTTTTATACGCTAATGACTATAAGCTTGATAATTCTCCTGTTTTTGGTGATAAACCTAATTACCAGAGGTTAAAAGAACTTTCAAAGATGGGTATAAAGGCTTTGATTGTTGATTGCTTGTATGCTCCTGATGATAGAAAAACTCCTTCTGAAAAGATTGCAAGAGGATTACTGGAAGATGTTTTCTTCGGAACTGATAATAGAAATTCCGGAATGATAATAACCACTTTTTCCTCGCATATAGCGAGATTAAAAAGCATAAGTGAGTTTGGAAGGAAACTAGGAAGAGAGGTAGTATTTTTGGGAAGGAGTTTAAACAAGTATGTTAAGGCTGCAAATAATGTTGGTAAAGCTCCATTTATGAGAGATATAAAATTAATGACTTATAGAAAACAAATGGAAAAAGGATTAAGAAAGATAGATAGAGAGAAAAAGAAATACCTTATTGTTTGCACTGGACATCAAGGAGAACCTGGATCCATTTTAGATAGAATTTCAAGAAAACAACTCCCATTGAATTTAAATGAAGATGATCACATCATATTTTCTTCAAAAACAATTCCTACACCTATAAATGAACTTAATAGAGAACAACTAGAGAAGAGGCTAAAGAAATATAAAGTCAGGATATTTGATAATATCCATGTGAGTGGTCACGGGGGAAGAGAGGATTTAAGAGATTTGATAAAACTCACTAATCCTCAACATGTGATACCTTCGCATGGTGATTTAAAAAAGACAAGTGCAGGTGCTAAATTAGCCGAAGAAATGGGATATAAATTAAATAAGACAGTTCATTTAGTTCAGAATGGACAGTGTATAGTTGTTTAAAATGATAGAAGAGATAGTTGGTGGGTTAAGGAATGCTCTTGAAAGAGGAGTTAGTTTGGATAAAGCTGTCGCGAGTTTTATAAGCGCTGGATATAATCCTATCGAGGTAAGGCAGGCAGCACAAAGTTTATCTTATCTTCCTCAGACTTTGAAACCTGTTAACTCTAATTCTTTTCCAAGAGCATCTATTCAATCGCCTACACAGAAACCAGTACAATCTTCATCTGATGTGCAATATCCTCAAATGCCTCAAACTAATCCTTATCAAAATCAGGCTAAGCAGAATCAACAGACTGCAGCACCATCCAGTTCTTATCAAAATAATTATTCTAATGGTGGGCAGCCAATGCAGAGACAAAACCAGCGGCTAGATTATTCTAATATGTACACTCGCCGTGGCTCTAAAAATAGAGGACTAATAATATTGCTTGTGGTTTTAATGGCAGTATTAATAGGTGGGCTGGCTTATATGATCTTCTTTGGTCAGGAATTATTAGAGTCAATTTTAGGTTAAGATGGTCAAGAATAAACTCTTGAATATTTTTAGAGAATCTTCTAAGAAATATTTGGGTAACATATGGATTGTATTGCCAAGTGTTTTTTTGTGGATATTTTTAGTTGCTTTTTCTAAATTGTCAGTTAAAGTTAATTACCAAATTCAGAGTACGTTTATCCTTAGTGTGTGGCTTGTTTTTTATAGTTTGGTATATGTTTTGGTCGTATCATTCTTTCTTTCTGGATTAGTTGCATTATGCGCTAGTCTTTTTAGAAATCAAAAGAGAAATTTTTTAAGCAGTGCTTATAAATTCTGGATGAAAAACTTTGTAATTATCATTTTTTATATTTTAGTATATAATTGCGTAAGGATTGTTTCACACTATTCTGTTTTTTACATTGGAAAAGCACTTAACATTCCTACAAATTATGCTTCTGTATTATTTTTTATTGTTTATTTTGCAGGTATGTTAGGTATATTGATATTCTTAACTTTCTCTAGTTTTTGTCTGGTAATATACAATAAATCTATTTTTGCAAGTATAAAGAAGTCTATAGAAATTGTAAAAAAGAACTACATTGAAACACTAAGTGTACTCGTCTTACTTTTTGCAATAAATAAATTGTTATATCATAATTTAGACTTTATTTGGATTGAAATTATAGATGCATTTTTAATAGTACCTTATCTTGCAATAATATTAACAAAATTCGTTGTTGACTCAAAATGATTTATTCCCCTTCAGAAGATTCTTATTTGCTAGAAGAAGAGGTTGTTAAATATTCTAGAGGGAAAAAGGTTTTAGATGTTGGATCTGGATCAGGAATACAGGCTGAAACTGCTTTAAAAAATGGAGCTAATAGTGTTCTAGCAGTGGATATAAATCTAGAGGCAGTTAAATTATTAAAAGTTAAAGGTATTAGAGCCGTTAAGTCTGATCTTTTTTCAAATGTAAAAACAAAGTTTGATTTGATAGTGTTTAATCCTCCGTATTTACCTGAAGATGAAAGAGAAGATTCTGAAAGTAGTTTAATTACTTCTGGAGGAAAGAAAGGAGATGAGATAATTTTAAGGTTTCTTAAAAGTGTTAAGAAATATATGAATAAAGATGGAATTATATTGATAGTTATTTCTTCTTTGACTCTACAAAAAAGAATTTTAAAAATACTAAAAGAGAAAAAGCTTATAAGAAAGATTGTTGCTATGAAGAAAGTCTTTATGGAAGAACTACAGATTTGGAAAATAGAAAATAAATAAAAAATAAAAGATATTCTGTTTTTAGTTTAAACAAGTGCCATTTCCACAACCGTTCATACAGATAACTTTCCATTTTTGGAAAACTGTGCTGTTGAAGCAGGCGTATTCTGTTAGGTTTTGATTGTTTAGACAATCATCAGTTAGATATCCCCAATCAGTACCGTTTTCGTATACTGCAGAGGATCTAACTGTTTCGTTTTTACCATCAAAATCGAAACAGGAATCTACGCTAAACTGTTCCACAAGAATAAATTGATTTAATGCTAATACTAATACTGTAAAGAGTATGGTTCCTGTTATCAAAGCAATTATTTTTTTATTGACCTTCATTTTTCACCTCCTTTTAATTGATTGACAAGAATATTTAACTTATTATTTAAATCTTTATTAGACTTATTATTAAAATAAAGATTGTCTAAGATTCACTATCCCAAGTGCAGTAAACTTAGGAGTATTTGGGAAATAAAATCTAGTGAGAAGAAAAGGTTTAAAACCCTACAATATTGCATAGTTTAATGGATGAAAGTATGATTATTGAAGCTGCTGAAATTGAAAGAAGGGCAAGAGAACTAGAGGAAAATATACAAATTATTGATAATCAGTTATCTGAACTTGACTCTTTTATATATAATATAAACTCCGTTATCAACTCAAAAAATGATGAATTTTTAGCAAGTCTAGGAAAGAGAGTTTATATGGATACAAAAATAAAAGATAAAAAAAGATTATTTATTGAAGTAGGAGCAGGAGTAGTTTTAAAGAAGAAGCCAGAAGAGGTAGTGGAAATTGCCAAAGAGCAGAAAGAAAACTTAAAAGAAGTTAGAATGGAAATCTTGTCCAAACTTAATGAGTATCATGAGAAACTCCATGAGTTTATTCACATCGTTAAGGAAGATTAATTCTGAGGAAAAATATTTAAGCAGTGTTGTATCTCCTAGCTTGAGGTGAAAAATGTTAGAGATGCTTATTAATCCAAGAAAGGCTGAAAGGAAGTCTTGGGAACTATTTTTTGTGGGTGCTTTTTATTCTAGTTTATCCATTTTGCTTGTTAACTGGATTTTTTCCCAGGATGCTGTTTTATCTAGATATTCAGGAATATTAGTAGTCACTTTTACTGTGATGTTATCAATTCCTTTCGTGTATTATACATTAAGACTTGAAGAGAGCAAAATATTTGAATCTACTGGCACTTGGGCTTTACTTAAAGAACATAAAAAAGCAATTTATGCATTTTTATGGTTGTTTTCTGGGTTTGTTATAGCTCTATCTTTTTGGTATATGGTTTTGGCTTCCCCTGAAAGCTTTAGAGCACAAATTGAAACATATTGTCTTATTAATAGACCTGCTAATTTTGAGGCTTGTGTGAATCAATATAGTATTCAGGATGTTTCTGCATCTACTGTTTTCTTATCTAATACTGAAAGATTATTCTTAATATTTACAAATAATATATATGTTCTAATATTTACACTTATATTCTCATTAATATTTGGTGCTGGAGTAATATTTGTCTTGGCGTGGAATGCGAGTGTTATTGCGGCAGCTATAGGAATATTTACTAAGTCAGAACTTAGTGCTTTGCCGATCGCACTGGTGAGATATATGATTCATGGTATTCCTGAAATTGCATCTTATTTCATAGTAGCTTTGGCTGGTGGAATGGTTTCTGTTGCAGTAATAAAACATGAAGCTGGGACAGAAAAATTCTGGGATGTCTTACAAGATTCTTTGAATTTAATAATAATAGCAATCATTGTATTATTTTTAGCAGCTTTAGTTGAAGTGTTCTTTACTCCATTATTATTCTAAAATTTAATGTATCAGAATCTTTATAAAAGCTGAATTTATAGAATTGTAATGGA
>CAYHYK010000006.1:0-27892 GCA_964360985.1 Candidatus Woesearchaeota archaeon
CAGGTTTGTTTATGGATCATACTATATCTATCCCAAGATATGGAATTTCCTTAACAACTGACGAAAGGAATATAGAGGAGGCATGGAAAACCTCTAGAACTTTTCTTCATGATTTAAAGTTATACTATCATTCTAATTTTAGTCATGCTAAATTATAAAAAATTGTCATTCTTGAAGTATTTTAACTTTCTAAATTAAGTCATAAAATAAAGCTCTTGCCATAAACTAACCCCAATTACGAAATATAAATCAAACAGCAAGAAGATTTATATATAGAAAAATTCTTTTAATACATATGAAAAGAGAGGCAATATTTTACACTATTCTGTATTCAGTATTAATTTTCTCTCAATTCGCTTCAGCAGAGTTATTTATTGCGTTACCAAGTTCCTCAACCTATAATCTCGGAGATAGTTTAAATGTCAATGTAACATTAACTTCCTCGATAAAACAATCAGATTTTCTTAAAGTAGATTTGATGTGTGCCGACAAACCTATTGAAGTTTATAGAAGCATACATTCTCTTCAAATAGATGAACAAAAAGTTGTCAATATAGATATAGGTATTGAACCTCAAATAATTGGAGATTTAAGAGGAAGTTGCACAGTTTTGGCAAATTACGGACAAGATAAAATATCAAGCAGAACATTTGAAATATCAAGCGAAATTGATGTTGATTTCGACGTGGAAGGTGTAGCCTTCGGCCCTTCAGAAACAGTTAAAATATCAGGAACAGCAATTAAAAGTAATAATGAACCTGTAGATGGTTTTGTAATAGTTTCTATTGAAGGAATGAACCTTACAACAAATGAAATAGTAAAATTTGGTAAGTTTAATATAAGTTTTGTCCTTGCAGACAACTCTCCTCCCGGAAGTTATGTAATAAAATCAAGAGTTTATGAAAAAGAAAGTGACTCCGTTCTTAATGAAGGAGAATCTTCAAACGTTATAAAATTAAAAATGATTCTAAAGGAATTGAAACTTTCACTTGATTCTCAATCAGTTGTCCCAGGCAATGACTTTACATATACCATTCATCTTAAAGATCAGTCAGGAGCAGAAGTTGCAGACGATGTAGAAGTGGTGATAATAAAACCTGATAAAACTCCCTTTCAGAAGAGTTTATTAAAATCAGGCGTTCAAAACAAACTTTCTATTCCACTAAATCATACTCCTGGATACTGGAAAATAGAAACTAAAATAAACGAATTAACAGATTCTAAATTATTCCTTGTAGAAGAACTAGAAAGAGTATCTTTCTTTTTAGAAAATAATACTCTCGTAGTTAAAAATATAGGAAATGTAAATTATGATGATCCTCTGCAAGTTTCAATAGGAGGAATTACAGAATTAAAAGAAGTAAATCTTAATATAGGAGAGGCAAAGCAATATAGACTTGACGCCCCTGATGGAGAATACAATATATTAGTCAGCGATGGAGCAGAAGTAAAAGAACTAGGTACAACATTCCTTACAGGAAGAGCAATAAGTATAGGAGAGGTAGGAGATTTTGTTTTAGGAGATATAGGAATAATAATTTGGACATTCATAATAATAATTCTAATTATAATAATCATAGTTCTATTAAGAAAAATAACAAAGAAGAACTTCATTGGAAAAACACCTAAGATAATATCCTCTACTCAAAGAGCGATAATTCCTTTTACTATGCCTATAAAACCAGTTGAATCTTCAGTAGGTACATCAGCAACAAGTACAAATAATGCAATTAAACAAGAAGCTGCAGTAATCGCATTAAAAATAAAGAATTTAGCAGAATTACAGTCTTTATCACAAAATGGAGTTAATACTCTCGCAGATATAGATAAATCTCTTCTAAGAGCTAAATCCAGAGGAGCAAAGATATACATGGATAACGACTATAGAATAATAATTTTCGCACCTATAATTACAAAAGAAAAAGAGAATGACCTTCTTGCAATTACAGCAGCAAAAGAGATTTCAGGTATATTAGATAATCACAATAAAACATTGAAAAATAAGATAGATTATGGTTTAGGAGTTCACATAGACAATATGGCTGTAGAATCGCAAGCAGGCAATTTCAAGTTTGTTTCACTAGGCAATACTCTAGCAATAGTGAAGGCAATAGCACAGCAATCCAAAGGAGAAATATTACTTTCAGAACAATTACATAGAAAAACATTCGGAAAAGTTAAAGCAGATAAAATTGAAGGAACAAGTTATTGGAAAGTTAAACAAGTAGTAAATAGAGGAAATTATGAAGGTTTCATAAATAATTTTGTATCCAGACAAAAAAGAGAGGCTAGAAGTAGACCCCAATAAGAAGATATTTAAATTAAGATAGATTAGTAATAAAATGAAGAATAAAAAGAATTTAACCACTATAAGAGTTTTATTTTTCGGAGTATTCTCTATAGTTATATTAGCAGCAATATATTTAACAATTAATTCTTCATTAATCTCTCTAAGTCCACAAGAGGGATTCCTTTCTTATGAGAATGCGGCAGTTTCAATATCCGAGTTAGGACCTGATGGAATAAGATGGTATTGTGGATTTAGTGATAATTTTACAGATAAAAATGGCAATCAGTACGGTTCTAAAGAACTGGAAGAGTTAAGAAAAGTCTTGGGTAATGACATGAAATTATATAAAGAATTCTGTGAATAAAAGTTTAAATATATCGTCTTTAGTAAAACCATATGGATCATGAAAATGTAAATCAATTTCTACTAGAGGTTTATGGATATGGAAAAATTGAAGATTTTCTAAAAAATGGGCAAAGTATAGATTCTTTAGATAAGTTTTTAGAAGGAACTATAATGCATACATTTGCAAGAGAATGCCTAGATACTTCTGGAAATAAATCAAAGATAGATGCCCCTTCTATTTCTGGAATAAGTATACAAAGAAGAAATAATTTCCTATCAAGAAAGGATTTAAGTTATTTTATAAATAATGGTTCTTACCTTGCAGGTTATGACTCAAAAAAGATAGAGACCTTTCCTTAAAGAATCAGTAAAGCCGTTATTTAATGGTTCCAGAACAGAAAGAGTAGAACAAGAGCAAAGATGGAAATATATCCTAGTTAATCCTCACTTTAATCTTCGTATTCTTGCCTCAGATTCAGAAAATTTTAGAACGTTACTTATTGAATTTAATACATCTGAAGTTACAACAAATCAAATCAACAGAATAGTTAGTGATTATTATTCTTTTCTTGAAAAGAATACCCAAGTATAAAATCTCTAGCCCTTAAAGACACCATCTTTACTTCCGCCTCTAATCTCAAATCTTTTTTCTTTAGTCCAATTATCTTCCTTGATATTTTCTTTCTTCTCAAATTTAGTCATAGGTTCAAAGCTAGATTTAGACTTATTAATTTTAGTCAAATATACAATAACAATTCCTATTATGAAAGTCATAATTATCAGTCCAGATATTAATATGAACTTTCCTCCTTTTTTATCAGATGGAATATTGACCTCTTTTTCCAGTCCATCCTTTACATTTTGTTCTACAAGTCCTATAGCAATTATCGCTCTTCCAGGGTAAGACTCTTTTATTCCCAAATACATATTCGGTTCTTCCTCAGAATAAAGATCTATTGTATCCAAAGGAATTACTGTGGATTTACTTAAATCCAGATAATATCTAAATTCCTCTATATCCAAAACAGCATTTATCCCATTAAGAGAAAATACTCCACTATATTCCTTGCCGTTAACACTGAATACCACTCTCTCATTATTCTTAGCTGCAAAATATTTAACTTCACGGTCAACTTCTACTCTTTGTAGATCCTCATTTTCGCTTATTTCCTCACTATCTGGATTTTCATTATATTCTCTATAATCATCAAAAATTGAGCCTCCTCCGCCTCCTCCGTTGCCTTCATTATTTCCACCAGAACTAGCCAGTTCTCTTAGACTGTATACATCCATTCCTGAAATGACTGTACTAAATGCAAGTTCTCCATCATCGTACCCTTCAATAAAACATGTTGAGCAAGGAGCATCATTTCTTAAAATTAAAGGATCAATAACCGATATATCCTCAAAACTAATTCTTACTCTCTTTCCAGCCAAAGAAGATAAAGAATTACCATCTATTAACATTTCACTCTCAGTTATATTCACACTTCCATCTATTTTAATGACTCCAGTAATTGTATTCGCATCCTTAGTAAGATTAACAGAATCCAAAAATTCAATCTTGCCCTTTCCAGGATTATAAATTTCAAAATTAGAAACTCTTTCAAGTTCTTCATCAGTATAATCCCCAATTAATCCAAGACTTCCTCTTTCTTCATAAGCATTACTAATTTTATATTTCCTATTTATAATAACTCTAAATGATTTAAGTTTATTTACTTCACCAGCACTATTATTGGCATAAACATTTAATTCATAATTTCCATCCGCTAAACTAAGTTTACTAGTTAAAGAACAACTTGTTTTCGTTTTAATACCATTTAATGTATATCCACAATTTAAAGCATCTAAAGAGGTGTAACTAATAGGCACTAAACTATTTTTATAGACAGTTTCATTTGGATCATTAACTTCTAAGTTTGGTAATATATTAGAACATACATCATTAGTTCCATCACAATTTTCATCTATATTATTTCCACAATCCTCAGCCCTAAATGGACACTCAATTAAGCAAAGAGAATAAGTTCCACAACTATTTCCATTAAATGAACATTCTTTCAAAACATTAAGAGCGTTATTATTATCATCGCAATCTATATTGTTCATTACATAACCCTCAGGAATACTTCCAGCACAAATTTGTAAAGCACTTCCAGCACCATAAGTATCTCCATCTAAGTCTCTATACAAGCTACTCTTAACACCTTCATCAATCGTTCCATCACAATCATCATCTAAATTATTACAAATTTCTAAAACAGGAGTACATGCATTTGTAATCTCTCGTATCTTAATGAAACTCACCGCATCAGCACTATAACTAGCACCACCTTCTACTTTAATACTAACTCTCGGAATTCCATTAAATGTATATTCTCCAAGTAAATTCCACTTTCCACCTAAATTAGAAAGATTCTGATTTACTCGTACAGTTCCAAGTAATGTATTTCCATTATAAATTGAATAAGGTGCACTCTCTGATCTAGAAGGCAAATAAGTCCACCAAGCGTAAACCTGGTAAACTCCAGCATTTACAGTAGTACTCCATGAAGCTAAGTCTCCAGTTATTGCAGAATATACCGAATTTGTTCCATAAGCATTAGCTGCACGTGACTCTTGCCAATCCCCGCTTTCAGAAAATCCAGAGTCAATATTATCAATTGTAATTCTATTATCTGCAGAACAAGTTAAATCCCCACTCGAACAATCATTATCCTTTCCATCACCACAAACCTCTGTTCTACCAG
Source organism: Candidatus Woesearchaeota archaeon (assembly GCA_964360985.1). Taxonomy (GTDB): domain Archaea; phylum Nanobdellota; class Nanobdellia; order Pacearchaeales; family GW2011-AR1; genus JAUSIK01. The sequence continues at coordinate 5,389 of CAYHYK010000006.1, forward strand.
GATTTATTGTAGGATCATTATCATTGCAATCACTTCCGCTAAGACATCCCTGTCCATATCCATCCCCATCAACATCTGAACATGTAGGAGGTAAAGTTGCCTGTACACAATTATAACTTTTTCCTAATCTTATTGCAAGTTGAGCTTCATATAAAGATCTAGGACATAATGTTTTCCCAGAGTATTTAGCATCACTAGATTTATCATATCCAATTCCCTCTTTATAATCCCTAGGCAAATTATAAGGTCTGTAAGGATCATCGTCACCTTTTCCATTTGCATTCAAGTCAGCCATTCTATCTGACATTCTAGCAGTAATTACATCAGAAAATGGTCCGTAAGTTCCAATTATATATCCCCATCCATATTGATTTGAAACAATTATTCCTTCATCTTTAATTGCAGGATTATCTACAATTCCATCGTTATTATTATCTCTATCCCACCAGTCAAGTATCGAAATAGTTAAGTGCTCTCCACGAGTATTCCAAAATACTGACTGAGTAGTGCCATGTCCATGATTTGTACCTCCACTTTCACTCAATAAATCAATTGGTCTGATTGCAGCCTCCCAGTAGGTGCCTTGCAAATTATTATTATCAAGTAAATTAGAAGCACTCAAATAAGAATGGAAATCATTCTGAGTTGTGAAAATTTCCTTGAAAACAACATCCTTGATTACATTCCCACTACTCCCTTCCTGATTGAAAGCCATTCCCTTTTTAACTTTTTGAAAAGTTCCATTTTCAACTAAAATATCATTTGTCCTGAAAAGTTGAGAGGCATAACCATAACCTCCAGAAGGATTATCATCAACCTGCATGTTCTTAAAATGGAAATTTTTTACAGTGATAAATCTCGAATCTTTAAGATAGAATACATTATTTAATATCTCCACATCATATTCTCCGTATTGGACATTATCTGTTGGTCTGTTAGCGTTCTCTACAGGTCTGTAAGACTTAAGATTGTAAAGCCATCCATTCTCAACATTTGTAAGATAAATAATATTATTACTTCCAATAGCATCAATAATAGGAGCGTTTGGATCATTACCCCATTCATCTTCGTGCCTTATCATTCCAAATGAAAGATGTTCGAATCCAATTTCTGATAAGCCTTTTTTTGCTATTGCTATTCTAGGATTATCGTTAGCCACATTTACTCTGTATCTGGTGGGCACATCTATTGTAATTTCTTTTTTAGCACCATCTATAGCAACAATATCTCTTCTCCAGACATAGATTTGCCTTCCCAGAGGCCAGATATTAAGCATATCATGTTCTCTTAAAGAAGCATCATTAAAAGTTCCATATATAGTTACAGGATCTCCAACTTTGAAGTCATCTACGTCTGCGACAGGAATTACTTTAGTCGGATATGGAAGATCTTTTGATATAGCAGTGGGAGATAATAAATTTCCTGTCCAAAGATCAGTAGCTATTACATCAAAAACTCTTTTGTTATAAATATTATATACTCCGCCAAAATAAGGATCTATTTTAATCTTAGTTTTATCAGGTCCATCTCCTCTTATTACAATATTACTGTTAATAATTTTGATGAAATAATACTCATTTCTTGCAGTTATTCTATATTCCCCACTCGGCAAATAAATTATACCTCCGCCAACTTTTGCAGCATCATTGATTGCAGCTTGTATGAGCGAACGGCAATCCATTTTACCATCGGCAACACAATTATAAGGAACTTTAGTAACATCATATATCTTAGCACTTTTAGTCCAAGAATTAGGGTCTTCAGGAGGAACTGGTTTTTCACCGGCATGGTAACCTGCATAAGAGAAATCATGCAAAAATCTTTTAGGATGATAATTTGGTCCGCTACTAACAGTACTTCCTTTTGGATCTTTTGTTCCTTCACTATCGCTAAAAATATTAACTCCTTCTACTGGTCCAATTTTATCTATTGCCTGCCAATTTTCTCCAAACATAGAAGAACGCCATGCTTGTTGCCCAGAACAAGTTAAATCCCCACTCGAACAATCATTATCCTTTCCATCACCACAAACCTCTGTTCTACCAGGATTTATTGTAGGATCATTATCATTGCAATCACTTCCGCTAAGACATCCCTGTCCATATCCATCCCCATCAACATCTGAACATGTAGGAGAAATAGTCGCTTGGCTTCTAGAAAGAGGAGTCATATAAAGTTGCAATCTATTATCTCTATCTATCCAAAACGCATAGACACCAGAAGAAGTAACTGCAAGTCTTGGATAACTTCTATAATTTGCAGTTCTATGTCTTGATCCTAAATTAGGTAAAACATCTGAAGTCGTAGGAGGACACGGATCATTAGAAGGAATTAACCATTGTGATTTTGAAGAATCATAAATCATATAGTGTGCTTTTCTATCAACTAAATTTTCTCCACTAGTACATAAAGGTGAAGGATCAGCAATTGTTGAAGTCCAAGTTTTCCAAGGGTCTCCTAAAGCAGGGTCACCCAAAGTCCAAACAGACCAAACCATATATACATTTCCAGCACTATCCACTTCAATATCGCTCATAGGATCCCAATAATATCTATAAGATCTCCACCTCTTCCAGTTTCCTTGTCCACTACTACTGCTTCCCTGTCCATTAGTACTCCAAATGGAAACATAGTTCTCAGCATATCCGCTTGAAGAATCATATCCACGCGTCCACTGTCCACTAACATAAATAACTCCATTGTTGTCTACCTCAATATCCATGAAATCTCCAACACCATCTCCCTGATAGAGTGCACTTGTAGATGCAACAGGACATTCTTTACTTGTACACTGGATTATCTGAGGACTGCTCCAAGTTCCAGAAAGACTTCTTACTTGATGAACTAAAATAGCCCAAGGAGAACCCATATATACCATATGTAAATTATCATTTTTATCAACGGTTATTGCAGGATGAGCACCATTACTTCTTGTACTACTTGATCCCTTATACTCTTTATCTTCAGTTATGAAAGAATCCCATCCAGCTCCATTATATTTAGAAAACATATATCTAGCTTTAGATATATAATAAAAAGGAGTACTACTACCAGGATAAGCAGGATCAGGAGGAATTAAGAAAGAAGCAATATGAACATTATTTCTACTATCAACTGCAATTTGAGGTACAGTAATAGATCCGTCATTAACTCCATCTATATTTGTGTCAGATTGAGAAATATCAACTGGAGTTGTCCATCCATTAGGCGTATATCTCATATACGCTATTTTAGTATTTCCTTCTCTTTGAAAAACTAAATGAATATTTCCTAAAGTGTCAACTGCAATTTTAGGGTTTTTATCACGAGAATTAATTCCGGTAATAGGTTCCGGAGCGCTCCATGAATTTCCATTAAAAATTTTTTTATTATAAACTTTAGTAGTATTTTCTTGATATACAAGATATATATTAGAATTAGATTTGTCAACTGCCAGATCAAAATGCTCTGTAGTAACTCCTCCAACTTCTAAATCAGCACTAATTGGACCTAGACTAATTTCGCCACTCCCAAACTCTTTATTCAAAACATCCCAAACAGAAAAAAATACTGCCAAAAACAAAACAAGTAAGAAAACAAGAAAAAAAGATAACTGCTTTCTATCTCTAAAAAAGTCTTTCCCACCTCTCTTTCTCATGAGAAAAAGAGAAATAGAAAATATATAAACCTTCGCCCTAAATGTCACAAAACCACGAAAGGGTTTTGTGGCTACCGAGAAAATCCGTAGCTAAACAACCGCAGACTTTAGTTTCGGATTTTAACGAGTATTAAGAGAATAATAAAGATAATTATATTGGGCTTCAAAACCGAAGTTCTGAAGCCCTTGTTCAACCGAAGCCAAACGTAATTTAATAGGTAAATAACTATATAATATTTTCTCACCACTCCAGGATCACTTTGATTTTCAGTATTTCCTATATATCTAAAATTGTATAAACAGGGTAATGATCAGAAGCTCTCTCAGTTAATTTATTTTTTATTATACCTGAATTCACTATTTTAATTTCTTTAGAGCAAAATATGTAATCCACTCTAACTCCAGACTCCTTACTTTCTGAACGCAAGTCGGTGGGGAGAGTATAATCAAACTCTTTGTTCTTAGCTTTAAAAGAATCTATTAACTTCTTGTTTAAAATTGCTTTTATAGAATTAAAAGATAGTAAATCTCTAACTTTCTCTTCTGCATTATTTTTCATAAATTTTCTATATCCTTCTAGCAATTTATTATGATCATAATTATCTTCAGAGGATAAACTATTTAGATCTCCTGCTAAAATATAAGGATTTTGATGATCATTTATAACCTTATTAATCAATTCCTCCTTTTCCTTCTCTCTAAGGTCTGGATGTGGATGGATTACATCAAGAAAAACTTTCTTCTCTCCTAATTTAATATTTGTTCTAAGAAAAGCTTTGTGAAATTCAGATAAATCAATAAATTCTATTGGAAATCTAGAAAAAACAACTGGTGCCCATCTAAACTGATTTAATGCAGGTACTGGCAAATTATAGATTCTATCAAAGAGGATTGAATAATTGTCTAACTTTTCTCTCTTTGCAAATGGCCAAAAATATGCTTCAGTAAGAATAACAATATCAGGATTTTCATTCTCTAATACCTTTATTATCAAGTTCAATCTCTTTTTATCTAGAATGAAAGGTCTTTCGTCATTACAACTTCCATTTAAAATATTATAATTTACAATTTTTATTCTCATAATAAAATAATGTTTCTTGAGATTATAAGGATTCCTAAATTCTAATTACTTTAAATCTTCTGAGTAAGAAAAAACACACCAGGGTTAGATTTAAAAACCATCTTTCTTTTTTGTTACTCCATGAACATAAGAAGCCCCTGGCATGATATAGAAACAGGAGATAAATCTCCCGAAATTGTAAACGTAATAATAGAAATACCTAAAGATTCCCAGATAAAATATGAAGTTGATAAAAAAACTGGATTATTAAGACTTGACAGATTTCTTTATTCAGCAATGCATTATCCTGGAGATTATGGATTCGTTCCAAAAACTCTCTGGTATGACGAAGACCCAATAGACATAATAGTTCTTACAAGTAAACCTCTAAATCCCATGACTTTGGCAAGTGTAAGAATTCTAGGTGCTCTAGAAATGATAGATGGAGAAGAGAAAGATGACAAAATTATAGGAGTTTACGACTGTGACCCTCGTTTCAAAGAATTTGAAAATATAACTGACGTACCTAAACATATTATTTCAGAATTAAAAAACTTTTTTGAGAGATATAAGGAATTGCAAGGTGGAGAATGTAAAATAATTAAAATTTTAGATAAAAATACAGCTAAAGAATATATAGAGTTGGCACAAGAAATGTACAAAGCCAGATTTACAAAGAAAGAAGATCTCTTTCTAAGACATTATGTAGATCCATAGTTTATTGCCAAATTGGGTTTAATACCCTGCAGCTCTGCTACGTCATTCGATTTGGCAATTAGAGATTTCCGTCTAGAAACCGAGCGAAATACCTCCATCAGTTTTGTTGTGGGGGTAGCGAAGGTTTAGGAAATCTCTTTATTCACAAATATTTATTCAATCTATATCTAAACATTACATGTTTCTCTATCATTATTTTCATGATCGCAGGTATTATTCCACTAAAAAAGAAATTTCCATAAGAGAATAATCCGTTATAACTTCCTAAACTTATTACTAAAGGAGTAGATTTTGGAATATAGTTAACAAGTTCCTTACCACTTTCTTGATTAAAAATGTTTTTGCATATAGTTTCAGCATTTCTAATTGCATTTTGAGCTGTTTTTTCCTCGGATAAACTCGATATATCTCCTCCAGCAAAGATATTATCACTAACCTTTAGATTTTTATTAACAATTAAATATCCCCTAGAGTCTATCTTTTTTTTATCATAAAAATTTAGAATATCTGAGTTAGGAGTTATTCCAGTACAAATAAATGCCAGTTCAGCCTTAATTTTTTTACCGCTTTCAGTATAAAATGTCTTTTCACCTTCAACTGGCTTCTTTATTCTTTCATTAAAAAGTATTTCGCATCCTCTCTTCTCTAAGAAATTTTTAACATATTCACTAGCTCTAACGCTATTTCTTTCAATTAATCTATCTCCTCCCTGCACAATAGTTATTTTTTTATTTGTTTTTGTAGTTAATTCTCCAGCGAGTTCAACTCCAACTAATCCTCCTCCAATAATTAATATGCTATTTGCTTTTTTTATCTTAGTAGAATACTTTAAAAGATCTGTAGATCTGCTAATACTAACAGCATTCTCAGCTTTGAAAGGAGTATATCTTGATCCAGCGGCAATTACCAAATAGTCATAATCCACCTTTCGACCATTTTCTAACTGAACAAAACCTTTATCAACTTTATTAACTTCACTCTTAATTATATTACTATTCTTCAAATATTGTGAATGAAGTATTCTTATTTTAGAGTTATCTGTACCACTCAGTAATATTCTTGGTACAGCAGGAATAAATTCAAAATAATCATGTTTATCAATTAAAGTTACTTTGAAATTTCTCTCAAGTTTTCTTGCACATAAACTTCCACAAAAACCTCCTCCAATAATCACAACTTTTTTATTCATAAATAATTTAAGAAATACCTATTAATAAACTTTAATACTAAATACCTAATAAACCAAGATATAGAATGTCTAAATCTTTAAATATCTAAAATATACCAAAAATCTATGATAGTTACAAAAGTTGGAAAGATTAAAAGCAATATAAAAATTAAAGATTTAGACATTGAAATGTTAACTTATTACTTCCAAGGGAAAGATTTAAGGTTTGATAAAGACATATCAGAAAAAGAGGGATTTTATATTCTCTCTCCACAAAATCCAGTTAAAACCTTAAGAGAAAGAAGGAATACTATAGTTCCTATTTATACCGAACTAAAAAATTTTGAGGTTGAAAAATACTTATTAAGAATCAGTTATCCTACAGGCTTATTACAATTAACTCTTAATGATTCTTCTACAGAAATGTCCAGTCCAAGTACCACAGAATATCATATATTGTTAGAGGGATTGCTTTTGCTTTCAGAAGATCAACTTAACCAGAGAGCAGAAGTAGTTTCAGATATACTTAATGACTATTATGTGAGTGCACAAATTTAACATTCATCTAAATTCATACATATACTTATCCAAATCAATCTTTCCATTTATTACTTTAACTCCCTCTTTAGTTAACATTTCTATTTTCTTCTCAGTATTATCTTTCTTGCTTCCCATATATCCTCCGATATGTCCATCCGAATTTATCACTCGGTGGCATGGAACTAGCGGAGCCATAGGATTTTTTTTCATTGCACTTCCAACAACCATATATGCCTTTGTATTTAGTGCCACAGCCAACGCTTTGTAAGTCGTTACCTTCCCTCTAGGCACTTTTTTCAAAAGAGTATAACATTTTTCATAAAAACTCATTAATTATCCTGTTCATCCTATTATTTATATTTTTACTATCAGTTGGGAGCAAATATAATCGACGATAAATTAATAAATGCAAAGAGTGCTACTTTGATATGGTAAATTTAGACGTAGAGGGAATCATAAAACTTGCTGATAAAAGACCCCTAAATTCAGATGAATTGTTAAGACTAAAATCAAGAACTTATTATCCTGCTATAAAATTGTTAGAAATAAGTAAAGGGAAAAATGAGTCCTCAAAAGAATTCTTTGTCAGAACAGGATACAATATCTTTAGAGAACTTGATGAATGTGAAGATGTTCCTGTAGAAAAAAAAGGAGAAAAGACAGATAAAGACATACAAAATGAAAGAACTGTCATGATGAACAGAGTCGCTTACATATGCGGCGAGATAGTAAAAAGAGAATATGGCCTAGGTAGAAGCATTGAAGATATTATCCATGGAGACGATTTTCGAAGTGTTACAAATTGGTTGGTAGCAAATGAGCCTGATAAAACAGGTAAGATATTTGCTGAACATTTTGGAAAAGGAGCAGTATTAAGAGACTTCTACGAACTAGGAAGAAAAGTACCTGAGGGAAAAGAAATACAGGAAGCTTTAGATTATAGTGTTAAGAGCATGTCTTCTGGGATGAGCATTTTTATAAGAAGAGGACCTATAGAAACATTTAGGCAACTCGATGAATATTGTGATCATGTTGCAGGTGATGTTGGAAAAAAATTCCTTAATCCATTAGTTAAAATTCTTGACAGAGATGAAAATGGAAAAGAAATAAATTTAAGTGAACATCTAGCTGAACAATTCGCTAAATATTTGCAATTAACAAATATTATCAAAAATGTTCGTTCAGATTATAATGAGGGAAGAAGATTTTTCCCAGGTGAATGGATACATAGAGAAATTAGCTTTGAGTCTATGATGGATGGAGATTCATTCAACTCTTCAGAAGTAAGAAAAGAAGTATTAGATAAGATGGCTAGTTTTGCTGAGGATAAATTTAAAGATTCGGTCAGATATATCCAAGAGATACCTCAAAATCTAAGTGGTTATCGAGCATTTTCACTCTTACCTCTTATTGCAGCTCAAAAAACACTTGAAAATGTAAGAGAGTCTAGCTCTGAAAGAGTCTTTAATGGAGAGGAGAGTGCTGTAAAGATAACCCATGGGATAAGAAACATATATGATTTTTCTTCTAAGGTAGTTAAGAATAGGGAAGAAGGCAAAGAAGTTAACATTTGGCTAGAAGAATACTCAAACAATCCCTCAAAATTCTCATTTAAACCAGGAGAATATGAAAGCTGGTCAGATGAATGGCTGAAATAATTACATCATCCCAAGTTTTCTTATTCGTTCATCTATTGGAGGATGTGTACTAAATGCATTCTGAATTTTCTTCTTGAAAGGATCAGAAATAAATAATGGTGCAATTGCTTTAGAATATCTCTTTTGATCATTACTTGAAACGTGTTCATTTTTTATTTTTTCTAAAGCACTTTTAAGTCCACTAGGAGATCTCATAAATTTAACTCCTGTTGCATCAGCAGTAAATTCTCTCTTTCTAGATATAGCAAAAGAGACAAGTTGTACAGCAATAGGCGCTAATATAGAAGCAACTATTGCAATTATCAAAAGTATAGCATTTCCTTTTTTACTATCACTATTTCCTGAACCTGTAAGCCACATATTTCTTAAAAACATTTGTGCAATAATTGATACCATTCCAACTAAAACGGCAGTTAATGTCATGAATCTAATATCATAATTTGCAATATGAGACATTTCATGAGCGATAACTCCTTCAAGTTCTTGTTTATTCAATTTATTCATCATTCCAGTTGTAACACAAATTACTGCGTTCTTAGGATCTCTTCCAGATGCAAATGCATTTATCTGTTCTGAATTCATTACATAAACTCTTGGCATTGGCAGTCCAGAAGCTAAAGACATTGATTCAACGGCATGGAAAAGCATTCTATGTTCCGTTCTAGAAGCAGGTTTTGCATTCACAGATGCCAAAGCAATCTTATCAGAATTATAATAACTGAGTAAGACATAAAGAGTAGAGAATATAGTGGCAAATATGGTTATTACAAAGATATCAATATTGGTTGCCAAAGAAATTACATAACCCAAAGCAATAAAGAATACAAACATAATACATATTAACACAATAGACTTAAATTTATTTTTCGCTATTTCTTCATGAAACGATAATCTTTCTGCCATAGTAATAAAGAGTATACAAGGTTTATAAAATTAGTTAATCGTTTACAGTATTTATAACTTCAAAATCTTTGATTTGAGGAACCTTCAATCTTAAATTCTCAAGGAAATAATCTAATTCTTCGGTAGTTTTAAAATCAACCTCAAAATCAAGATCTTTTCTTCCTATTAACTCAGATATCTTTACCACATTATGTTGTGTTGCCAAAAAATCAACCACATCTTTTTTCTTTGAAGGATCGTTCAATATCACCTCGATTCTAAAACTATTATAATTCAGCATATTTTTATCTAGAATTGGAATAATTCCCTTTATCAGTTTCTTTATCATAAGCTGTTTTATTCTATAATTAATAGTACTTGTAGACATCTTCATTTTTTCCGCAACTTTAATTATCTCCTCCCTTGGATTTCTTTCTAAAATATCTATAATTTTTTCATCAATTTCATCCATTTTTTTATTTTTTACCTCTCCCAATACTAGAGTTCTTCTATTTTTATGCAAATAAGAATGGCTGAAAAAATGTATTTTAGTAACAATATAGATATTTTTATCAGTTATATAATCTGCATATTTCTCTATAAAATTATTATAAAATTCAAAAAATTCATCAAAATTCTTAACCCAGATATTTATTTCAAAGTCCCAATTACTCAATAGGTAAACATTTAAATCAATATTGCCCATATTACGTAACTCTTCAATTATGCCTTTTCTGATATTATATTTTAAGTTATGTAAATTTACTATTAACCTATAATTTTGATAACCTAATGCAAAATAATCTGTAACAAGGAAAAATCTTTTAATAAAACCATCAGAAATTAACTTCTTTAATCTATAATGGACGACTTCTTTGCTTGTTTTAAGAGCATTTGCAAGTTTTGACAAAGGCATACGGCTATTTTTTTCAAGTTCACTTATTAGCTGTAAGTTTTTTGCATCTAATTTTAATAATTTAGTCATTTTTTTAACAAATATTATAGATTTAAATGTTTTTCGCTTTTTGTTAAAAATTTCTTTAAAATACTTTTTTATAAAACAATTAATATAGATATCTATGAAAGACAAAATCACTCACACTCAAATCGAGGTTAAGAAAAACTTGAAAGGAGGTGAAAGAAAATGAACAAAGTTAAGAAGATTATCACGGCAAGTATAACAGGAGGATTGCTTGGTTTACTAAGTATTAGAGGAATTAGTTGTGTTCCAGCAGGACATGTAAGAGTGCTTGACACTTTTGGTTCTGTTGAATCAAGAGAACTTAATCCAGGAATACATTTTCCTATAAATCCTTTTGCATCCAGAGTTGCTCTAGATGTAAGAACAAAGGAAATGAAGGAAAGTATGCAAGTTCCAACTAAAGAAGGCCTTATTGCAGGATTAGATGTTTCTATTCTTTATCGTCTGCAGGCAGATAAAGCTAGTGATATTTATAGTACAGTAGGACAAGATTATTCTTCTGTTATAGTAGAGCCTGTCTTAAGAAATGTAACAAGAGATGTTGTTTCTGGTTACACCAGCGAAGACTTATATGGTCCTAACAGACCAAAAATAAGTTCTGAAATAGAGAGTAAATTAAAAACTTTCTATAACATCCGAGGAATTGAACTTGAGAGTGTCCTTTTGAGAGATGTCAAGTTACCTGCAGAAGTCACTTCTGCCATCGAGACCAAGATAAAATCAAAACAGGCCGCTGAGCAGATGGAATACGTTCTTGATAAAGAAAAGTCAGAAGCAAGTAGAAGGGAGATAGAAGCAGGAGGTATTGCAAAAGCTCAAGGTATAATTTCTCAAAGTCTTACTCAAGAATACCTTCAATGGAAGTATATAGAGGCCATACAGGACATGACAACCTCTCAAAACAATACTTGCGTTATAATGCCTTACGATAGCAAATTAATGCCCATATTACCCTTAGATAAGAAGTAATACGGTAATAAATTTTAATTTTTTATTCTTAATTTTTTATTCAAAATCAATTTTAGGAACCGCTCTTTCCTCAGCACTAATTTGCAAAGATTCTTTCTCATGTTTGCTCATTAATTTTGCAAACACAACTCCAGGGAATGTTTCAACTGAATTGTTATACGATAGTATGGCATCATTATAAAACTGTCTTGTATAAGCTACTTTATCCTCTATTGCAGACAACTCTTGCTGTAAATGTAAAAAGTTCTCATTGGCTCTTAACTGAGGATAATTTTCAGCCAAAGCGAAGATAGATTTCAAAGCACCCTGCAATTCTGAACCTGCTTTAACTTTATCAGGTAAACTCTTGGCAGATAAAAGTGCCTTTCTAGCGTTAGTAACTTCAGTTATTATTTTTTTCTCATGTTTGGCATAACCTTTAACAGTCTCAATTAAATTAGGAACTAAATCAGCCCTTTTCTTAAGTTGAACATCAATTTGAGATAAAGAATTATCTATTCTATTGCCCAAAATAACAAAACGATTGTAATAGAATGCAAACATTATAACTAAAAGTGCAAAAATTCCTATAATTACCCAAGCAATCCATACCATAAATGACCTAGGTTTTTCCGCATTATAAATCTTTCGCCAAAAAATAATATAGAAAAGAATAAAAACCGCCCTTGTTTTTCCTAAACATGGAAAAGAGGTCAAAAACACTTATAACCTTCTTATTTGCAGTTTTTCTTATTGCATCTCTATATATATTTTCAGATTGGTTTTCAAGAATAACAGGATATGCTCTTGAAGATGATTATGATAAAGACTTAGCAAAATGTCTTGCTTCAAAGGGAACAGTTCTTTACGGATCTAAAAAGTGCCCTGATTGTGAAAAACAAAGAGATTTACTTGGAGAAAAAGCATTTTCACTTGTAAAATATGTCGATTGTTCAGTTGAACCAGTAGAATGTAAAGATATAGAAGGAATACCTGCGTGGAAAATTAATGATGTTATAAGGTATGGTCCTAAAACTCTCGATCAATTAAGAACAATATCATTATGTTCCTAAAGGTTCTTTCTTAAAATCCCAAAATATGTACTCTTAGGATCCACCTTTTGTTTAGGACGCCCTCTAGAATAATAACAAAAGAGTCTTCCTTCAGAAACTCCCAAATCTAAAGCACTATCTCCAACTCTAGGATGCATTTCAAGTAAAGTATGCTTGCTTACTCCTCCACCTTCATTTGAAATATACATTTCTATTTCTCTAAGAGTAGTTCTTACGTTTTCCTGTCCATTATCCATAATCTGACTAGAAAAAATAGCCTTTTAAAGCTTACCCTTCTAAATTAATCCCTCTAAAACAGCTCCAAGTAAAGAGAATGTTTATAAATATTTGAATTGTTTTCTTACAATGAAGATCATAACACTGCATTGTGATTATATAAAATTCAAAGCAGTTAAAAAAGCAATAAAGAGTGCAGAAGAATTAAAAGATAAAGAAGAGGTGTATGTGAAAGAACCTTTAGTTGTTTTAACTGCAGTAGAAAAAGGAGATAATGATAAAACAGTAAAACAATTAATTGAGGCTATAAAGAAAACTTCATCTGACGTAAAAACAAAAACTATTGTATTGTATCCTTACGCCCATCTCTCATCAAATTTATCTAGTCCAGACACAGCCTTAGAATATTTAACTGAAACTGAGAATGTATTAAGGAAAGAAGGATACAATGTAACCAGAGCACCATTTGGGCATTACAAGCAATTCGAATTAAAGTGCAAAGGCCATCCTCTCTCAGAATTATCCAAAGAATTTAGAAATGAAATAGAAGGGGAAAGATCAGCAGAGAATAAAATTGGAAAATTGGTACAGGAAAAAGTAGAAGACTATGATCCTAAAAAACTCTTAAGAGAAATATCCAGAACTAAATTAGATACTTCTAAACTAAAAGATAACGATCATCGTATTTTGGGGCAGAAATTGGATCTATTCAGTTTTAATGAAGTTGCTCCAGGAATGGTTTTCTGGCACAATAACGGACTTATAATCTACAACCAGCTAATAAATTTCTGGAGAGAAGAACATCAAAAAGAAGGATATCAAGAAATTAAGACTCCTCAAATAATGGACAGCAAACTATGGAAGATTTCTGGACATTGGGATAAATACAAAGACAATAATTTCACAACATTATATGAAAATAGGCCCTTCCTCGTTAAACCAATGAATTGTCCAGGAGGAATGCTTGTATTCAAAGCAAATTCAAAATCTTATAAAGACCTTCCTCTCAGAGTAGCTGAAATGGGAGTAGTTCATAGAACTGAACTTTCAGGAGTGTTAAACGGTTTATTCAGGGTAATACAATTCACTCAAGATGATGCACATATATTTTGTGCAGATGAAGAACAAGCAGAAAAGGAAATAATCTCAATAGCTCAATTAATACAAAAGTTTTATGAAAAGTTCGATATGAAGTTCGATCATGTCGAATTATCAACAAGGCCAGAAAAGAGAATAGGTTCAGGTGAAACTTGGGATAGAGCTGAAAAAATGCTTGAAAAAGCTCTAAAGGTAATAAAAATAAAATACAAAATAAATAAAGGAGATGGGGCATTCTATGGTCCTAAAATAGACTTTCACGTTAAAGATTCTTTAGGAAGAACCTGGCAATTACCGACAATACAGTTAGATTTTGCAATGCCTGATAGATTTGAACTAGAGTTTACAGACAAAGATAACTCAAAAAAAAGACCAATTATGCTTCACAGAGTAATTTATGGATCACTAGAGAGATTTATAGGAGTTTTGCTTGAACATACAAACGGCACCCTCCCATTATGGCTCTCTCCAGTTCAGGTAAGAGTAATAAATTTCACAGACAGAAATATAAAATCATCCGAGAAAATTGTTAAACAGATAAGTGAAGAAATTCCATCTCTACGAATTGATTCTGATTTTAGATCAACTACTGTAAGCGACAAAGTACGCGATGCGGAAATGCATAAGATTCCATATATTGTAGTAATAGGGGATAAAGAGGAAGAAAGTAAAACTCTAGCAGTAAGAGAAAGAGCCTCAAGTCCAAGATTCGGAGTGCAATTAAACAAATTTGTAGAAAACCTCAAAGATAAACTTCAGAAAAGAAATTAGCTTCAATATAAAAACTTATAAACCATAGTTATCTTATAATCATATAAAAAAGATGAAAATACAACCATTTATTGAAAAAATAAACAACTCTGGCGAATATAAAGGATTCAAGAAAAAATATTCGGATTCTTTTCTAGCAGCAGGTTTCTTCGTTCTAGATCTAGAATCGGGAAATAATATTAATCAAATGGATTACTATATTCCTTCTCAAAAAAAATTTGCAGCATTTACTCTTGGAAAAGAAGGAGTAAAAATGCAATTAATAGAAGCACTCATAGACAAGGCCCCTGAGAAATTAGATCTAAAAAGTAAAATAAATCTTGAGTCATTACCTGGAATTCTTGAAGATGAAATGAAAAACAGAAATATAACTGACAATATAAGGAAAATAATTGCAGTGCTTCAAAATGTAAACGGAAAGAAAATATGGAATATTCATTCAGTTCTCTCAGGTATGGATATATTAAAAGCACATATAGAAGATTCTTCTGAAACAATACTAAAGATGGAAAAGACTTCTTTTGTAGATATAATGAAAAAGATACCCCTAGATCAAATGAAAAATATACCTGGACAAAATATAATGCCTAAAGGACAATTATCACAGCAAAATCAAGAAGAAAATGTCGAGGAAATGGATGAAGAAAACGCATTCGAAGAGATAAAGAAATTAGATGAATTAGAAGGAAAAATAGAAAAAGAAAAGTCAAGATTAAAGAAATCAATAATAGAGAAGGAAAAAAACACTACAAAAGTAAACTCAAAAGAAAGTTTAAAGGCAAAACCCCTAGCAAAAAAAAGTTAGTGTTTCTTATCCCATAACATTCTTGTATAACCCTTAAAAACAATATCTTTTTTATCTATATCCAGTTTTTCTATTAGTTCCAGAACTCTCTTTCTAGCACTAGAGATATTTGCTTTATTTGTTAAATACTCAATTTCTAAAAACCATCCCAGACCCTTAACATTATTAATTTCTATATGAAAATCTTTAGATATTTGATAAAGTTCAGTTACTTTCTCTTTTCTAAGCCAATGTTTAAACCCAAACTCTTTTATTAATTTTAAAAATCCATCTATTTCCTTAACAATAAATTCATTTTCATACTTTGCATGTACTCCGTCCTTATAAGATATTCTCTGTTTGAAATTTATTTCATATAAATTTTCTCTCCTTCTTATTCTAAGGCTTTTTTTAGGATAACTCTCTAAAGATTACAAGGTATAGTAGTCATCTACCTTCTTAACTTTTTTTAAGAATTTTGCTATAGAGTCTATCTTTTTTCTAAAATGGTCTACTTCAGTTATTTTAACTTTTGCCTCAACCTCTATCATACACATAAATAGAAAAAGTAATATTTAAATCCTATTATACAGAATAAATGTTATGAACAAAAAGACTGTCATTATTACATCCCTAATCTTGATTGCAATTATTTCAAGATTAATTTTACTGGATATAAGACCTTTGCATCATGATGAAGGAGTAAACTATTTCTTTGCAGATAATATTCTGGAAGGAAGAGGGTTTAAATACGATCCTCTGAATTATCACGGCCCATCATATTTCTTTTTTCTATTCTTATCTTTTTTCGTTCTAGGAATATCAGAATTCTCTCTTAGATTTCCAGCAGCTCTATTTGGAATAATACTATCAATTTCCCCCCTATTCCTCAAAGACCGAAAAATCTCAAATAAATATATAGTTTCTCTAGGTTTTATCCTTTCCCCCTCTTTATTATTTTACTCAAGATACTCTATCCACGAGTCTCTATTCATATCATTAGGATTTTTAGCAATATACATTCTAATAAGAATGATTGAAAAGAAAGACATTTCTTTTTTGCCCTATTTTTCCATTTTATTAGCTTTCCTCTTTACAACCAAAGAAACAATAACTATCCTAGGTCTAATAATGGCAGTTATTTGTCTGGCAAACTACAAAGAAATAAAACAAATTCAGTTCTCTTCAAAAACAATTATTGCCTCTCTTATAATATTCCTATCAATATATATTATATTATTTACAAGTTTTTTCTCAAATTTTCCTGGTTTAGTCGACTCAATAAAAGGGTATTTCCCATGGACAGTAAGAGTTTTCAGTGAACCAGGACACATAAAACCATTTCTCTACTACATTGACTTGATTGCTAAATATGAATTGCCTCTATTACTCCTCTCGATACTAGGTCTATTCTATGCATACAAGAACAGAGATAATATATTCGCCAAAAGCATTTCTATTTGGTTTATTCTAATATTTCTCATCTACAGTTTAATAAGTTATAAAACTCCATGGTTAGTTGTTAATCTCACTTTACCAATGGTTTTAATGGCATCAATAGGTCTATACTCTCTAAAAGACTATCCTAAATTAAAATATCTGCTCAGTGTTCTCACTCTAGTCTACCTTCTAACTTTCTCAATATATCTAAACTTCGTTAATCCCTGGCAAAAAAGCAATGGTTTCGCATATGTTCACACAGATAAAGATATTCTAAATCTAGTAGACGAATTAAACCTAAAATATACGAACACAGACAAGATAATTATAGTCTCAGACGTATATTGGCCTCTTCCTTTCTATCTAGACAATAAAAACGTGGAATATCTTGATAGAGTTGATAAAGCCAATTATTCATCAGGTCATGATTTCTACATAGTCAAAGACGCCATATTCCAAAACACTTCTCTTCCAGAAGACTATCATTCAAGCAAATACCTTCTGAGAGAAGATGAAAACTTGCATTTAGTGTATAAGAACTAATAGTGAGCTGTAAAGTAAACGTCAGGTAATACTGATAACAGTCATACAGTAAAAAAAGTTTACTGCCTATCTTGCAGCTTTGTAAAGAATATATAGAGCTTAGAATAAGCATCTTTTGTTGATTTTAGATTATCTATAATTCTTTTTTTGATAGGGTCTATTAATCCATCAGGAAGGGTATCTTCAATAGAGCCATTTGAAGGATCAATAATAATACTTCCCAACCATTTACCTGGATTCCTAAATACAGTAACTCCTTGTCTTATAGTGCTTCCATCTGCACCGTAACCACAATTTCCTGGAACAAAAGTAAGACTATTCTCTATTACATACTTAGCAATTTGCTCATCGTCTGTTGATATTGACATCTTTATTCTCCTTAAACCAAATAAAAATATGGATATATAAACCTTTCAATTTATCTATTTCACAGAACATAATTAACTCTCAAACCCTTTTAACTAAATCAATAAAAAATAAAACTTTAAGGTACACAAGCCACTATATCAGTTGAAGGCTGACAAGCAATCCCACCAACTAAAACAGGAACCACAGCAACTCTAACAGGATCAACACCATTAACCTGATCAACTGGACCACATGTAGCTCTACTCAATGGTTTCAAAGGATTAGCTGCATCAACACAAGTTGTCTCAGTAAGAGTTGTAGCAGAACCAACCAAAGCTGTCTGATAAAATACTAACTTAACATCTTCTATATTAATAGACCCAGTACCGCTCTCAACAACTACTTGATCAGATGAAATATCACAACTTACAGGCTTAATACTTACAGCCAAACAATTAGCAGTACCAACTTGCTGACCAGTACCCTCAAGTGTAGGTCTAACAAAACTCCAAACAATAACAACTGCAGCGATAGCTAAAAGTATAATCAAAGAAACCGTAACAACATCACTCATACCCCTCTTTTGTGCAAACATAATACATCAAAACATTTATTGTTTATAAATCTTTCTTTTTTTTGTCTAAAATTTTATCTTTTTACTGAAAAAACCCTGATTTGGAATAAAAATACCCAATAATAATGAAAAATCCTAAAAGTAAACTTATATCATTCTGAACATTTTCCACGATTCTCCGAAAGGAAATAATTAAAATCACTGCAAAAGAGAATAAAAAGAATGGAACTTCCAGGATTTTATTCTGATCTATAAAAAATATATTACATACAGAAAAAACGACGCAAAAACTAAATGAGTCGAAGCGTCAAACAATATATCCTCTCCATACACAGACATAGGATACCACTTTAGCAATACAAGACCCAATATAATAATTACAAAAGTAAAAACTATTCTTAGTAATTGATTACCTATTTTTGATTTCACTATTAAACTCAACTAATACACATCATTCAAAAATCTTATCAAAATTTTATTCTATGTTAAAACCTGCATTCTTTAGAGGCATTCTATAATGGTCATAAAATTCACTATTTCCATCATTTATATAAAAACCTGGTCCATGAATCTCCCCAGCAAATAAATGAGATCCATCTGCTTCTGTAATATAAGTTAGTCTTTCTAAACTAACTCCCAGAAAAAAGTGAAGAATGGGATTTTTTGGATTTATTCTATCTACTGGAATTCTACCTTTAGCTAGTCTTTCTATGTTAACATTTACACGATAAAGAGGTTTAACAAAATCAATAGTTCCATCAGCAATTACTTTAATAGGCTCATTACAACAATCACACTCTGCATCTAAGTCTAATCTACTCATTTGAAATATACCGTTATTATAGCCTCCACTATTAATTATAGAAACTCTTTGTCCTAGTATCTCAAATGCTTTATGTTTTGTCATATTTTAATGCCAATTTATCACATTTAAATAGCTTTCTAAAACCGTTTTCCAAGTAAAAATAAATATGGCCAAAAGGCCAGAAAAAAATAAAGAAATTAAAAAAAGTCAATTAAGGTTTCTCTTCCTCTTCCTCTTCTTCCTCGTCTTCGTCTTCGTCGTCTTCATCGTCGTCGAGGTCTTTCTCTTCCTCTTCTTCCTCGTCTTCGTCTTCATCGTCGAATTCGTCTTCGTCGTTCTTTGTTTCTTTTGCCATTTTATCTAATGCAGTTTTTGCTGCATGAAAAATTAAACTTAATCGTTTTTAAATCTTTGTATCCGTGGTTTGTTAAACTGAACTAGTTCAGTTTAATCTAAATATCCAATTAAATCTAAATACTTTAAGTGATTAAATCATATATGGAGAAAGGACAATCAGGAACAATCGCCTTATCAATAATAGGATTAATTATTGTAGGGTTATTGGCTTTCATAGCTATAAAGGTAAGTTCCCCAGTCATAACAGGAAATACAATTATTCAAGAGAGGTATTCAAATACACTAGAAGAAAATCCTTCTATCGCAAAAGGAAAACTAACAAGTAACACTTGTAGAATTGATGCCCCATTCTACTGTAATGCTTGGAATATCCAAAATGGGAAAGTGATACTAGAAATAAAAAACAGTATTGGACAAATTTATAATATAAAATCTATAACTCTTTCTGCATGTGGCAGCAAAGATCTAAACTTAAACATCAAATCTTTTGAAATGCAAACTTTTGAAATTTTCTGTTCATCAGCATCAGAAGATGAATTATTTAGAACAGATATTTCTATAGAGTATTATATGTAGAAATTTTTTTAATATATTTTAATTTCAACTTAACTCTCTTATAGATAAATTTCCTCACTTTTATATACAAGAGAAACTTCCCTCAATTATGAAAAAATCAATCATTCCTCCTTTAATGAAAGAAGATCCATTTCTAGAAAAATTTCATTTCTTTTTCATATGGTTTGTACGTTTTACTCTTTTATTCGTAGTTTATCGTTCAACTATAAGAGGAAACTGGCAAGTTCTAGGAATTTCTCTCTTTGCATTCTTGCTCACATTCCTTTCTACATTCATAGAAAAAAAATACAATATAGATATACCAATAGAGTTCGAAATAAGCGTTGTAATACTAGTATATGGATCAATTTTCCTTGGAGAACTAGAAGGATATTATACTAAATTTTGGTGGTGGGATCTCGTTCTGCACACTCTCACAGGACTTATTGTAGGACTAATAGGTTTCATAGTCCTTCTAGTATTTTACAGAAGAAAGAAAGTTAACGCAGCCCCATCAAATATTTCTCTATTTTCATTTTCTCTTGCAGCAGCAATAGGTGGACTCTGGGAAATATTTGAATTCAGTATGGATAAATTTTTTGGTCTAAACATGCAAAAATCAGGACTATCCGACACAATGGGAGATCTAATAGTAAACAATACTGGCGCCTTGTTAGCATCACTCATAGGATATCTCTACCTCAAAAGCGGGCAAGTCCCATTATTCAGTAAAATCATCGAAAGATTCAAGAAAGAAAACCCTGCTATAGGAAAAGAGTTTGATAAGTAATTGTTTTTAAGATATTATAAAATACTCAGGATTGTATCTTTCAAACTCTTTTTGGACAAAACCCATTGAATCTTTCATACATCTAGGAGAGAGATGCACTTGTCTAAGAGATTCTAATTGTAATTTTCCAGGTATGAAAATAATTGTTGCTTTTTCCCAACCATCGTGTAAAATCCTTTTTATTTCTGGAGTTATTTCAAGGGCTAAAACAATTCCTCCTCCACGAGAATTATCGAACCTAGTTCCATAATGGTCAGTCCTAGATTTATCCTTTGATACGCTTACAGACTTAACTCTATGCTCTATATCATGAGCTCCGAATCCGTCACTTGCCATAATTAAAGCCATCTCTGAAATATTTTTTCCAGGATATATTTCTTCAAAGAATCTTTTTTTAGCTTCTGGTTTTTTTTCGAATAATCTTTCTAATCTTTCAATTTTCTGGTACCATGGAGATAAAATGGCTCCTGTCCTTGCTATATTAACTCCATTAAGAGTGTGAGTTCCATGATATAAAAATTCCATAAAATTAGAGTTTATTTCACATATTTAAACGTTTCTATTAACACCATTAAGAAGTAGTAAATAATCTATGTGCCTATACCAGCAGAGCAAGTCCTGCGATAGTTCCAACTCTTACCCTTAAAGTGAATCAAACTATAAGACAAAATACACCTCTAAACATTTCCAACAACTTAGAATATAGAAACTAATATAAATGATAGAATCATATATTAAATATGACAAAAATATTAAAGTTATCTAGGAAAGAGAAAAATAAAAGAATCAGAGAATTAAGGGAAATAATATCTGAAATAAGAAAAGATCCTGAAAGAAAGAGACAAGTAAGAGAGATATTGATAAGTTCTTAAATGAAGCTTCTCTTTAAATCGTTATAACTATAAAAAGTTGGAGTTCTAATCTGTCTCTTGAGATTTACATTCCTGTAAATTTTTAATGATATAGGATGAGTCATAGTTTTCCTATCCTCAGAAAATATAAGATCACAATTTTTAATACTAGCATAAGCCACGATCTTAAAGTCATTTATAATTTTATTTAAACTTTTAACTCCTCTATTATTCTTATACTCTCTAAAATATTCTCTTGCTAAATTATCTATCTCTCTAGTATCATGAAATAATTGTGTTTTTACCATCCTATCATAAATCTTTAAAATGTCTGGTACCTTTCTTAATTCATCTCTTACAACTTTAAAATTATGAATGATGAACTGATCTCTTTCAACAATTGCCTTTATAAGAATCATATTATCTTTGTCTTCTACTATTTTACCATAGATATTAGTATCTAATATTGCATTTGCCATATTTCACCTTCCTATCATATCTAAAATCCCCCCACCAAGAATCGAACTTGGGTGCCCCGGGTTCTGCCAAACCAAATACTCTAGCGAATACCTGCTTCTCACACTTCATTCAATATCTCTAAGAGATTGTCTGTGCCAAATATCTACAGCCGAGTGCTCTACCATTGAGCTATGGGAGGATACAACAAAGCAAAATTTATAAGATATTTAAAGCTTTTCAGTCCTATC
>CAYHYK010000007.1:0-27636 GCA_964360985.1 Candidatus Woesearchaeota archaeon
TGCAGAACTATCTGGCGTTCCTAGATCAAGAACTTATGATGTATTAGAATCTCTTGAAAAGAGAGGATTTGCAATAATAAAGATAGGAAAACCTGTAAAATATATTGCTGTAAAACCTACTGAAGTTATAGAGAAGATTAAGTCTAATACTATGAATGAAGCTCAAGAGAGAGTTAAATCTTTGGCTAGTTTAAAGGTAAGCCAAGAATATGTTGAACTTGAGCAATTATATAATTCTGGAATAGACCCTATAAAATCCCAGGAAATTACTGGTGCATTGAAAGGAAGATCAAATATATTATCAAGATTAAGAGAGATAATGGAAAATGCCAAGAAAGAAATATTCATATGTACAAGTGTTTCAGATTTTGAAGATAAGAGTAGAGCTTTAGTTCCTGTGATAGAAAAAGCTATGAAAGATGAAATAAAGGTTAAACTAGTTTTATCTGGAGAAGGAGAAAAAATAAAGAAATTAATGCAAAAACATAATTTGAAAGCAAAAACAATTGAAACAAATGCTAGATTTTTTATGGCTGATAGAAATGAAGGATTATTTATGATTACTCCAATGAATTCAGATGAAGAAATGGGCGTATGGTTACAATCTCCTTTCTTTACAGAATCTATGACTGATATTGTTGAGAATGCTTTAAAGAATAATGCTAATGCAGGGAAGTAATTTTAGTAATTCCCATAGAGTTTATTTTTTCATTATTATCTTTAATCCATTTTTCTAGAAAACTTTTAATTGAAAACTGAATTTTCATTTCTGAATAAAGTTTATTATTTTTTATATGAGTATGAGAATGTTGTTTTCTAAATGCCTCTGCATGTACTTTCATTTCTATTGGGGGTCCTGAAATTATTATTTTATCTTTCGGTTTAACGACTAAATAAAAGTGAGATTCTTTTCCTTTGAGATATACAAATTCTTTATCTATTATTGTAAAATACCTCTCAATTTCATTCTCCAAAAATTTAGAGAATTTTTTCATTTTTGTTCCTGCTATATCTCCTTCTTGTCTATTTGTTTCTAGTGTTAAATTAATGAATTCTGCCTTTTTGTTTATAGCAAAAATTCTCATTTTATCTATGTCTTTATCTTCTTTCTCGAAAAACTTCTCTGAAGGTTTTTTAAGGAATTCTCTGGCTTTTTTTTGAAATTTAGAGAATATTTCATTGCTTAGAGCTGCTAGTACATTTCTTTCCTGTCCTGTAGGATCTACCAAAACTACTGGACTTTTCAATCGAGCCTCGTTTAATGAGAAAAGAACTTCATTCTTATTTTTATATTTCTTTTCGGGATCTAAAATAATCTTATCTTTTACATTTGATAGAGATTTTAACATCTTTAGAAAGGATTTATAGTTAATTATTAAACATTCTAGACCGTAGCCTGAAAAACCTTGGATGTAACTTTCTGCTCCGTATAGAGAGTGGGCTTGACAGAAAGATTTAGCCAACAATATCTCATTTGAGAGTTTATTGTTTTTCAATTTACTTTGGATATAGTTTACATGGAAATAACTTAGGTCTGTTACATTTCTTGCTTCTGCTGGACTCTTTAACTTGTAGACTGGGATTATTTCAAAAATCACATTATTTTCAGTAATTCTAAAATAATCCCTACTTCCATGAATTTTATCAAACTTTATTTCTGGAATAGATTTTATTATTTTTTCTAATAAAGTTGAAATATTATTTAGTTTTTTATCGAATCTTATAAAAATGTCTACATCATAATTAGTTCCTTTTAGTAGAGTTTTTTTGGCAAAACTTCCCCCTATAAAAATCTGAGCTTTTATTTTTTTACTTTTTATTTTGTCTTTCAATAGAGAAAGTATAACTTTTGATTTTTTCTCTATTGAAGAAAGAGTTTCTTTAGTTGGCTGTATTTTAATTATTTGATTTTTAAGAATTTTTTTAGCGTCCATTATAAGAAAAATGAAGATGTATTTTTATATTCTCGCTTTATCCGATACTTTGCACTTGGATTCATTTTTTCGTAGAGCGACTAACTATTCGACCATCTTTAGATATAGAAGATAATTTAGAAACCTGTATAATAGGTAATAACTCTTCTCTCCCCTAATAAAAACTAAGGAAGTTTAGCCTGTAGAACATCGTCCCTCTCTATGCACAAGACTTCTGTCCAAGCGGTAGCTGTGCAGGTTTGCTCTATTGAACTTGAAACATATTTACAGGTTGGAGGTGAAACACCATCCCAGCCTGCAATCGTATTGCAAGTAGATTGGCTTCCTGTACATGTTTTCGCTGTCCATTTCTTTAGGAATACTTCTTTTCCTGCACCAATACAACCAGGATTGTTTCCAGATTGATAGGTGATAGTCTTTGTAGGTTCTTGGTTTTGAGCAGTTATAGTATTATATAGTGTCAGCCCCTTTGCCCTCACAGTTCCTTGAGTTGAAAGTGAACCTATAAAATTACCTCCTCTACCTACATCTAAATCTCCACTTATACCTACAGAACTAATAGCATCCTTTCCTATTACTACTGAGCCGGTTGGTTCTATGACTATAGTCTCCTTTCCACCTGCACTTAAAATCAATCTATTATCTATGTCTCCATCTGTAAAATCGCCAATATGTATAGACTCTGCGTTATCATTAAATGATAATACTTTCTGGTTCCATAGACTAATATCTCCACCAACTTTGATACTTGATGGGATAATTTCACTCCAATCTATTTCTCCAATACTGTGGCCTACTATTCTAGGAGTATTTCCTCCAAAAGCATACGTTACTCCTAAAAGAGCTAAAATTAAAAATGTACTTAGAATAATAACGAAATGACTTTTCTTAATATTGACCTCTATTTTCATATTTGTATAAATTCATCTTATTTTAAATACCTTTCTCTTCCTTTTCTTTAGCGACCATGGATAGATCAATTATATATTTCCCGTCTTCTAATTGATATACTTGAGGTTTTTCTGAAAAGAGTTTTGGCAAGTCAAGTAGATATTTTCCCTCTTTAATGACTTTTACGCTTTCAAAATCCAGAAATACGGGAGTTTCTTCATCTTTAATTCCTGCAATTTCTCTTACATCTTCTTCTATCTGAATCTTTTCTTCATCACTAAGATCCATTTTTAATGATGATTCTGGAGATTCTAGATTCATCAAAGCTAATTTTTCTTTTTTTATGTAAAAAAAGAATTTTCTGCCGCAATTTGAACATCCGCTTAAAACTTCTTTGGATGCATCTTCATAAAGATTTGAGCAATTGACGCATTTGTAAGGCATTAATTAAATGAAACTCATAAGTTAATAAATATATTTGCTCTATCGAATTTAATTTTCACTACAAGCAAATAGCTAAACTTTACCTACAATGTTTAAATAGTGTTTATTTTTATAATTTATATGGATTCAAATTTGCCAGTAGGAATGAATGAGCATTACGGTAGGAATATAGACACAATGCCTAGAATTCTAGAAGCTGGAGAAACTCCGATATGGACTGCAAAATTAATGGAAGAGAGATTAAATCGTGGTGAACGATATCCTCATTTATGGAAGTATAGGGATACTTCTGACTTAGCTATCTTCCCTTTAGAAACACGCGATATTTTTTACATACTTTTAACTTCAGATAATAAAGGTGGAATAAGTGAAAATGGGAAGAAAGGATTAGAATTAATTAAAGAAGGAAATTTGACGCCTAAACATTGGGCGACTGTTGAAAACTTAGAAGAATTAAGAGGAGATAATTTAATAGAAATGAAGGTGCGGCAAGAGGATAATGCTTATTACAGAGGGTGGGGCTTAGAACCTGAACAAGTATCAAAGCTTGATTTATGGAGAGTTATTGCACGACATCCTGACTTCGTTCCTGAAAAATATGCTCATAATAAAAATTTGTTAGAAGAATATAATTATGGGGTTAGAGTTAAAACAGGAATAAATAGAGTCATGCGTTTAGAGATGGGAAATGTATTAGTGTCTCAAAGCAATCCTCCAATAGACAAGACTTTTTTAGCAATTTATTCTCTTTGGACTGTTGGGAAAAGAGAATGCAATGAAACTGTAGGGACATCTCCACTATGCTGTGGAAGTGTTATGAATTACGAAGAGGGTTCTTTTATTGGTTTAGACAAAAAATTATTTAAATAATAGATTAGTGGATTAAATTTAACTCAACAACAACTCAATCTTTCTAGGATCTTTCTTTATCTCTTTGATTATTGATGCTGGACCTATTATTGTAAGGGCGCTGCTATCTCCAACTAAACTTTTGGCTATATTGTGTTTCATTTTGAAGAACATGCTCTCTCCACGCATGTCTGGTTCAATTACTGCTAATTCTATTCCTTTGAAGTTCTTTACATGATCCACCATTGCCATTGTATCTTCAATGAGTCTTGCTTCTTCTTCAGGACGTAATCTACCATGAAGTATGACTATTTTGTTTCCTAGAATGAGATTTAACACTTTTCTTACTCTTTCTGCTATGCCCATGTCTTTTACCTCTGAATAAGGCATGACATGAATTCTCAACCCTTTTATTTTTTCCTTATCTATTTTTCCCATCTTTTATATTTTCTTTGCTAATTTGAAAAGCGACTCATAAAACTCATCCATGTTGGATTTGTCTCTTGCTGATATTCCCACAACTTCATATTCTGGGAATGCTGCCTGTAATCTCTTAATATTTGATTTTTTTAAATCTATCTTATTTGCTACTATCAATACGGGAATTTTTCTAGCTACTAAATTCCCAATTATAGTTATGTTAACCTGTGAATAAGGATTCTCTGTAGAGTCTAAAACTATCACTACAGCATCCATATCGTCCAGCCATTTTATTGATTCGATTATTCCCTGAGTTGCTTCTTTTGCTCTTTTTTTAGCTTCATTTTTTTTAAGTCCGAATCTTAAAAAATCCTCATAGTCAATTTTTGTTGCGATACCTGGAGTGTCTACTATTTTAAAAGTTAATATTTTGCCCTTATGTTTTATTTCTACTTTTTCTTTAAATTGTACCTCTCTAGTTTCGTGAGGGACTTCACTAGCTGCGCCAAGTTCTTCACCTGTCCAATCTTTACATATTGAATTAGCGAGAGTAGTTTTTCCTGAATTAGGAGGACCATAAAAACCTATTTTTATATTGTCTCTTTTTCGGAATATGCTGAAGATAATTCTTTTTGAGAAATTTCTAAGTATCTTTATCATCCTTTTTAGAAACCTGACCGTTTAATAAAGTTTGTGTTAACTGGTTGTCCCTGTCTTTTGGCAATTTCCTTCTTAACAACCCTATTTTCAAAACTCTTGAATATAGGTATCTCCCACATTCCTGTTCTTTTACCGTTTATCTTATTAAAGGTGTATGTAATTTTTTCGTTGTCCCATTTGTTTGCTCTTAATTTCTTTTTTATTGTGGAATCATCAAGTCCGGTGACTCTAGAGTTGTAAATGAAATTTATCAAATTGTATAGATCTTGCTTATTTTTGAATAAGTGATGTTCATAGTGCTTTTTGTACCACTCCTGAACTATTAGATATATGACAATCATCATAACAAACAATGAACCAAGCCAGAAAAGAAGTCTTTTCCATGGATAAGGTAATTGACAGTCTTTATCTTCTGGCAGACAAGTGGGCTTATCTACTTCATCAAGAACTAAACTGTTAATCTGTGGAGATATATATGCTCCTAGTTCTTCAACATTTACATCTCGGTCTATAAAAAATTCTATCTCTGTGGTTTCACCGCTTAATGGAATGTATGCTCCTGCTCCCTCTCCTACTTTTTTTTGGTTGTAATTTTTTTGAAAATTAATGCTTTCAAATGGATAGTCTATAAATAAAAATGAAGTATCTGTTTCTTCTTTTAGAGGAGTTATTTTCAGAGTGTATTTTGTTAGAATATCTTCTTTTTCTTTATTAAAATATGATGATAAAGTGTAAAAAGAAAAACTTGCACCGTAGTTATCATCAATCCATTGTATAATTTTTTGTTTTAACTGTTGACTGTCCTCTACTTCTTCTCCAGAGACTTCTTCTAAATAAACAGTATTTATGTTTGAGAATCCTACCTCGAGAGGAAACTTTCCTTGCTTAGATATGGTAATTAAATTTGGAATTTTTAGATCTAAAAGATCCTCGATTACTTCTACATATTCTTTATCTGAACTGGAATTTTTAAACTTCTTTTCTATTTGAGAAAGAGAATTATTTAATACTGATATGTCTAAGGTTTTTATTAGGGGTTCTTTAATTGAGAGAGGAAAAATATCCATTTGTTTTGTTATATTAGACAATCTTCGTTTATATTCTGATATCGTTCTGTTGGCTGATTCTTTGGGATTGCCCACTAGCACTTCAAAATTTCTGACTGCAATAACTCCATCTTTTCTTGTGGCCTCCACTTTAATAGTATAAGTTTTGTTTTCAAAATAGGAATGAATTGCTTTTACTCCCTTAATAGTTTCTGTTGTTCCATCTCCAAAATCCCATGTTGAATGCGTAATGTTATATTGAGAATCTATAATAAATGAGGTAGGCAAGGCAATAAATGCAAATCTAGTTGCTAATAAAAAATCAAAACTTTCTGAAACGGTTATGTTTTCCTGAAAGAGAAATTTTTTGTTTAAGAATAAATTAAATAATGTTTTATTCTCATAAGGTACAATGAAATTAGCAGGAGCTAAATCTAATTTAATTGATTTTGAACTTACTAAGGCTGGAGATATTGACAACTCATAAATTTTTTTATAAGCGTTTTCATCTACAGTCAATCCTCCATCTCTAAATATTAAATCTACCTCGCTTATTTTTATTGTTTGTGATGGACCTAATAATTTTACTGGCAATATACAATAAGGATTACAAAGAACACTTTCATCTTGATTAAGTGCATAATTATCTTGTAAATATTCAAATGCTTCTGCTTCTAAAGATAGAGAATACAATTCTTCAATTGAACTGGAGTTAACTAATACAGAGGTTTGATCATATTGCAAGGATCGTGCAAAAACTTCAAAATCTCTATTTAAATTTCCACATATATTAGAAGAGCTTTCATACCTTATTTTGTAGTTTTGGCTGTCTAGTCCCTCATAGTCTTTATTTTCAACACATACTGTATAATTATTTTTTGTGGGAATGTAATTTACTATGCAGTCTAGCTCCTGTTCTGGCAAAGAATGAGCTGGAAGAGTGCACGCGACCATAGTTCCCTCATTATTATACATTGTCATTGAAAGCTGCCCGTTTCCTTTGGTACTATTTGTTATTTTCGCACCTATTCTATAAGCGGGAGCTTGACTAAGAGAGATGGTTTCACAAAGAGGAATGTCTTCTATTATCGCGCTTGAATATTCATTTAGATTGAAATCGAAACATCCGTATTTGTTTGAGGAACATGAGACATCTTTGTATTTATTGCCTGTTAAAACTAATTCATCTTTTCCAAATAATGTCAATTTTAGAGGATTTTCACATGACTGTGAGAGAGTGCTTTCTATATTAAATTTTAGTAGAGAAATTTCTTCTATTTCATTGCCGACTATTTTTAGGCCGACTGTTTTCTCTTTATTTATTTCTAATTCATTTAGTGCAGACTCTGCAAGGTAGATATCAATGCACCCTTTGCTGTTACATTCAAAATCCTTTCCTTCTGTAAGTTTATTTCTTTTAATTAATTCTATAAGTGTAATGTTATCTTTGAAATCGCTAGTAAAAAGAGAACTGGCTGGTTCTTTGTCAAGTGTTAAATTTATAGTTCCGCGTATGTTCTCTCCATATCTATAATTTTTTTGAATTTCATGTTTTTGATAACTAAAACTTGCAAGAGTTAGACTTAAACTTAAAAGACAAACTAGTAATATAAATGAGGATAATATTATTTTATTCATATTATTTTAAGATATTAAATTTATTTTTTATTATTTTATTATTTAGAAATAAATATATAGTAATAATTGAACATAATGTCAAAAATAAAGATAGTTGACTATAGAATGGAAGAATTAAATTTGGAGAACTGCAGTCTACTTTTACATCTTCCTGCTCTGGGCAATTTTCTTCTGTTTTATCTATTTCATCAGGAGTGCAATTATTTAAATCTCCAAGGTCTCTTGAGAGAGTCAAAATTTTGAAGTTTCCATTACATTGTTCTTCGTCATAACTGTACTCGCATTTGGGAGCACATATGTTTGGATCTGAACCTGTTCCCCCTATTGGAAGAGTTTTATGACTGTAACTAAATTTACATTCGTTTGCTTGCCAAATACAAACACAAGTAGTTATTACCCTTCTACCTTCACTATTTATTGTCTCTTTGTTGCAACCTACTCCGAATTTAATTTGCAAATCTGAATTTGCTGAACTATAAGCTGAATCTTTAGAAAGCTGATTTCCTATATCTCTATTACATGATTCTTCCTGACTTAGAGAAGTGTCTAAATCCTCCATATATGCTTCATCGTTGTATGCAATGCATCCTTCTAAAGTAGGATCATTGACAATATTTTTTAATACTATTTCTTTACTTTCTTCAGTGTAGCCTGATGCTCTTGCTTGGAAATATAACTCTAATTCATTTCCTTCTAAAGCATTTAAACCGTTATTAAAATCTGCCAAAGTTGGAACCCAACTAACTTTTGTGATTGCTCCTGTGGAATCTATATTTCTGAATTCCCTTATCTCTTGTTTTCCTAGAAGACCATCTTTATCGAGGATTGTAAAAGTTACTCTTGATTGTGCTGGAACTCCTCTTGCAATTAGTGTTACTCTTGTTCCTAATGTTACTTCTGCTCTGTTTGCAAGTTCGTTTTCGTTATTATCTGCCCAGTAGGCATTTGCACCTGAAACCACTTCTGCTTCAGTATCATCTGAAATGCTTGAACATCCTGGATCATTACCATAATCTATTTTTCCATCGTTATCATTATCTAGTCCATCTGAACATTCTGGATTTACTGGCTGAGAAGTTATACATGCGCCAGTATTTATTACACATTGATTACAAGTTAACACTCCACTTGAGGAAGGAATTAAACTAGCACAAGTTTTTCCGCCGAAGTTACTTCCATCACAACCCTCTCCTGCATCAATCTTTCCATTGCCACACTGAGCCGAATTTGATGGTGTAGCAAAACATTGACCTTGCGAACAAATTTTTCCTTCTGAGCATGCAGGTTGGCAAGCCTGCCCAGGTGCACTTTGTGATGTACAACATAAGACTTGATCGTAGTCTGATTCTTCTACTAATTGCAAATGAGCATTAGTCTTACCAGATAATCTGACAACCTCCACTTCATTTGAATTACAAGAACTTTTTAATGTGCATTTGAGATCTCTATAACATACATTGAAATAACCAGGATTATTTTCGTTAGGTTCTTCTGCATGAGCATTGGTGTTTGCACTTAATCTTAAAACCTCATTATTATTGCACTCTCTTTGTCCTGGAGTAGGAGCATTACTGAAGAGTTGATTATAACATATTTCGGTTGTATACGCGCCATCTCCATTAAAAATTTCTGCGTGGGCATTCAGCTCTGAATTTATTCTAAATATTATCTGATCTGTAGAACTACATGAATTTGCAGACAATACATTTTGAGATAGAAATATTGATAAAAATAGGAATACATATGCAAATATCTTGACCTCTTTTTTCATAGGTATAAAAGCACCTGTAACTTTATAAAGATTTGGAAGTCGGAAAAGCTTACTCTTTCCAAATATATGCTCGGACAACTTTAGGTCTAAAGAATTCAATATTAGCAGTTATTAGTCTTGTTTCTGAGTAAATTTCATGGAGGTCTTTATTGTCTGGGTAGCTAAATTTATTTTTACAAATCTGGTCATTTATATCGCATATTGATACGTTATAGAAAAATTCTATGTTGGGTATTTTCTGCTCTAGAAGAGATGTTAAATCTATTTCTATTTGATTTTGTGATTGATCATCTTCTAGTATTCTTTCCCTCAACTGAGGGTTTTTAGCCACTTCATCTAAAAATGGTCTGAGCTTATTATGAACTGAAGTGGTAGTATTTTCAATCTGCTTTTCTGCAATTAAGAGCATTGCCCCTGCAAGTATCAAAACTGCTATTACCGCTTCTATTATTCTCCAAACTCCCTTTTTATTTAGAATCACCATATTCTGACTATTAACTCTGCGAAACTAACTGTGCCTGAACTCTCTAGTACCTCCACTTTTTTTGATCTGGAAAAAACTTCTACTCCATTAGGAGGGATTTTGTCCGATTCTATCTTTTTACCTGAATCAAAGAGTAGACTAAATCCGAAATTTACTCTGCTAGGCAAATTGAAATATTTTTTTAGATCGCTATAACTTTGATCAGTTTTTTTATATAATGATAAAATTTCACTAAATCTTTGCTCAGAAATTATGTTTATTTTGTTTATTGCGCCAACTTCGTATAGATTTAATGTTCCCTGGGTAAATGCAGAAGGATCTAGTTCAGCAGGACTCGCGTATGCCTTAAAATCCTCTGAGAATTTTAAAATAACTAAACCTTGATTTGAAGAGTCTACATTATATAACTTTGAATCTAATTGTATCTTTATTTTTGAATTGTCTAACTCCCTTCTTGAAGATATAACTTCTCCAAGAGAACTTTCTGCACGAAGATTTCTATCTATATCTATATTTTGTAAAGTTATTTCAATGTTTTCATTAAAATGGTTGTATGTTTCTTCAGCTAGCCTTACTGAGTATTTCTCAAACTCTACGCTTGAATTTTTTATAAGTTCTAAAAAGGCATAATCGAGTGAGGCGTCTACAAGACGAGTGCTTTCAAAAGGACTAAAAAAATACAATCCGAATATGAGAAACCCCATGAATATCAAGAAAGATAGAATAACCTCTATGTGTCCCATTCCTTTCTTTTCCATATTAATAAATCGTCTTATATATTTATATAACTTACTCATTATGATTAAATATGGAATCTATGAATGTAAAAAATGAACTTCTTAAGAAAATAAAAGAAAAAAAAGAGCTTAAAGATATTTCAGACAGTTTAATTATTGATAAATTAGATGAATTTGAAAAAAAGAAAAAAATATCTTTGAAAAATCTTTCCAAGAGAGAAGAAAAGATAGTAGTAAAAGAAATAAGAAACGGTTTAAGAAGATTGAGCGGAATGTTTATGATAAGTTATAAGAAAAGGAAAAAATATTTTAAAGAAGGAAATATAGCTTCTTTGCTAATTACTCATAGTTCTAGTAAGGAAAGAATGGAATTTTATCCAGAATTAAGAAAGAGAATTGAAGAGCTAGATATACATTCTATATTAGATCTAGGATGTGGATTAAACCCTTTGGCTCTTGCAAATGAAAAGATAACTTACTATGCCTCTGATATAAAAGAAGATGATCTGGAAATTGTAAGGTCTTTCTTTAAAAAAAATAAAATAGAGGGAAAAGTTTTTAGTTATGATTTGGAAAACTTAGATGGAAATCTTCCCCAAGCAGACTTATGCCTAATCTTTAAAGTTTTGGACATTGTTTCTAAAAATCAATGGAATATAACTGAAAGGATATTAGAAAAGACAAATTGTAAATATTATATGATAAGTTTTGCTATAAAGACCCTTTCTGGTAAATATATGAAAGTTCAAAGAAGGAGATGGCTGGAGAACTTACTAAAAAAGAAAAACTATGAGTATAGCTATTTTAAAACAAACAATGAAATATTTTATTTGGTTAGGAAAACAGTTATCCAACAAATAGATTAGCTCCGGTGGATACTAAAAATGCCGTTATTGATAGAATAAAAGAATGTTTAATTCCTGCTTTGATATTTCCTTCAGCTAGTTTTCCTATTGTGAAACCTGCAAGAATTCCTTGAGCTATCAAAAGTATAAGGAATGGTCTTGATAGAGTTTGGATATCAAATTGTGAGTCATTTCCTGCTGAAGAGGGAAGAGAATTTAGATCTCCTACTGTAAATTTTCCAAAAGCTCCTGTGCTGCCTGCCAGAGGAAGTATATGAAATCTCATTATTAACATTATTCCTATAAATATGAAGAATATTATATAACCCTGGACAACTAGACTATAAACTGCAGATTTTCTTTCTTTTTTCAACTTATCTACCTCTGAAATAGATTTTGCGACAGACTCTAAGATATAATCAATTTCTCCTCCTGCTCTTTCGGCTTCTCTGATAAGTGCTATCGCTCTATTGACAACTCTACTTCCTACATCAGTTGAAAAGGTTTCAAGAGCTTTTCCTACTGGAATGCCTAAAGATATTTGATTGGCTAATTTTTGTACGTGGGGAGTCAATTCGCCATAATTCTTTTTTTTCATATTGATAATGCTCTTACTTACTGGTGTTCCTGTTGCCACGCTTTCTGCAAGATTTCTAGAAAACTCTAAAAACATCTCGGTTATTTCTTCTTCTTTTTTATTCTCTAAAATTACTCCCATTACAAAAGGAAGAAATAGGACTCCAAGAGATAAACCTGCTATAAATAAAAATAGATTAACATCTTTTCTTATGAAATAATAGGCTATGTTTACTCCTAATAGGATAATTGCGGCTATTATCCCAAACCAGTGTATTTTTTTTAGTTCCATTTTAATATGAAGGTTGATTTAAGTGAACGAATATAAGGAATATGATATTAATAAAAGTTATAACTGATATTATTACTACAGTTAATTGTATTGTACTTAGCCCTATATCAAAATTACCAAGAGTTAACATTATTAAAAGAAGCATTAAGATCATAGGAGCGGCTATAACGACACTTATGTATATGTCCATAAATGTTTCTGCGGTTTTTGAATATTTTTGTCTTTCTAGTCTGTAATCTGCTAATAGAGTTTCTGACCTTTTTTCGAAAAACTCACTTAAGTCCCCTCCAGAAGTTATTGTTGTTGATAGACCTGAAAAAAGTTCAGCCAGTTTTGTACTTGATGTTGTAGCTGCTGCATTATTTAATGCTGTGACCCAATCATAGCCGTAAAGATTTATTTGATTAAGCACTTTTCTTATTTCTTTTCTTAAATAAGGATATTCTTTACTGAGCCCTATTATTCTAAAGATTTCACTTGGCTGGATACCTGACCCAGATATAGCACTCATATGAATTACTGCGAAGGCTAACTCTTGATTTATTCTTCTTGCCAACGAACCTTTTTCTGTTGCGGGATAAAAATAAAGTGCTAAAAACATTAAACCTGGAACAAGCAAAGGTATCCAGAAAATATGGGACAGTCTAACAAGATAATTTCCATCGAAAAAAGCAAGGAATGGTGCGCTAGCATACACTTCAAAAAATAAAAGCATTAGAGTCAAAAATGCTGAAAGAATAAATGAGAAAAATACAGTGGTATAGATAAGAGCAACATAAGATTGAAATAAAATATCTATGTTTGCTTTTTGTAATTCTTTAGCTAATTTTTTGAAACGACCTTTATTTATAGAAGAAACTGCTTTGTCCCAAAACATTTTATTTGACAGTTTTAGGTAACCTCTAGCTGCCTTGAATTCATTGTACTCGTCAATTACTTCTGATTTTCTTTTTTTTATCTTCTTTATAGATTCTTTAGTTATGTTTAATTCTTTGAGTAAAAGCTGTTTGTCTTTCTTAGGAATTATTATTCTTAACTGAGTCTCTCCCTCTCTAAACTCTATTTTTTCTAAAGATAATTTTGAGAAGTTATTTTTATCCTCAAAATTAGTTTCATTTAGTAAAGTTGAGATAGAATTGTTAACAATCTTCATGTTTTCTTTTAGTGACTCTACTGCGTTAGATATGAGCTGTCTTTCTGAGAGAGAGGCTGTTTCTAATCTATTCATATAAGAAGATATTTCTCGAAGTATTCCCATTTCGCTATCTATATTTTTTCTTATATCTTCTATCATAGCAATCTATTAATTTCACTCTGAAACTGCAATATTCTTCTTTTAGTTGTATCAAAAACAATTTTATCCTTTTTTCTTTCTGATTCTTCTAATTTTAAAAGAAGGTCCTTCATACTTGTTAATAACTGTGCAATAAGTTTTACATCCTCTTTCTTCATAATTTATCTAATTTAGAATCATTTATATACTTTTCAATTAAGCTAGTGAATATTGTATTTAGCAAGTACTTCTAGAGGATTCTTGTAATAATCGTTCACTACCTTTCCTACTTCGTCAAAACCATATATCTTTTGCTTGTATAATTCATATAGTAGTTTTGCTCTTATCAGTAATTCGCTCTGTAATTTTAAAAGAGGAATGCCTCTTTTAATGGAAATCTTTTCTAGTACCTTGCTTTGCTTTTTGAAATAGAATCTGTCGTTGTTTGGACTCCAAATAAATGGAGTATTTATTAGTGCAGTTCCATCCCTGTTTACATTTACAATTTCAACAATTTCCCTTACTCTTCTTGTTTCTTGTTTTCTTACTACTGAATGTGCCGCTATTGCCACACAATCAAGTGAATTTACTAAAGTAGGAGATAACTCTATTGGAGGAGTTTGAAGTCTTCTTATTAATGTGTCTACTGAATCTGCATGAATAGTACTTAGAGAGGAATGACCTGAAGCCATACCTTGAAACAAAACGGAAGCTTCCTTTCCTCTTACTTCTCCAACTATAAGATAATCTGGATTTTGTCTAAATGAGCTTTTTAGGAGAGAGAATAAATCAACTTCTCCAATTTTTCCTATACCTATGGCATTTCTTGAAACTGCAGGTAACCAATTTTCCCTTGGTAAATTTAACTCTCTAGTATCTTCTATACTTACTACTCTTGCTTCCGGAGGAATAAAAAATGCTACTGCATTTAGTAAAGTTGTTTTTCCTGATGCAGTGCCTCCTGCAACTAGGATGTTAGATTTATTTTCTATTAATAACCAGAAATAAGCTAGCATTTCAGGGCTTAGAGTGCCAAGTGCAATTAATTGCGTAGGGGTCCAAGGAGTTCTTGTGAACTTTCTGATACTAAAAGTAGGACCCCTTGAAGTTATATCTTTTGTATATGTAGCATTAACTCTGCTACTGTCTGGTAAGCTACCATCTAAAAGAGGTTGTGCATAAGATACATATCTTCCTGCTCTCTGAGCTAATTTTTCTACAAAACTTGCTAATTTATCTACATCTTTATATGAAAGATTAGTTCTTAGATTTCTATAAATTCTGTGAATAATATATACAGGCGTGTTAATTCCATTACATTCTATATCTTCAATAAAATAATCTCTTAATAGAGGATCTATGTCATTAAGACCTATGAAATCTCTAAATAGATAATAAAATATTTTATCATATGACTCTGTGGTGATCTTTATATTTAGTTCTTCAATCAATAGCCTGGCAGTTTTATCTATATATTCTGCTGTTGCCTCTATAGTATTCTCAAGAGCAACATTCACATTAATAAGTTCCAACATTGCTTTTTCTATTTGTTCTAGTGCTAATTGTTCAAAATTTCTTAAAATTGGCTCTTCGACTTCATAAACTAATTCACTTATTTTTGCATCCCAATAAATATGCGCTGATGCAAAAGGAGGTATTAACATATATCTTATATCTAATTGTTTTTTGTCTTTAACTCTTGGTAAAGATGGTATGGGTGGATTAAGATTAATTGTTACTACCATACGTCAAATAAATCAATTTCAATATATAAAACTATCTTATTTAGTGATGTCGATTTTGTAAGCTTTTTCTATGCCTATATTAATTAACCCTTTATTTTCAATATATAACTTGTAAGGCTGAGATGAAGGAGTAATTTTCTCGTTATTATTTTGGTCGTTAAAAGTTAAATCTATGCCTTGAGTGTACTGTAAAGTTATACTTACTGAACTATACTTTCCATCTTGAGTAGTCTGTAAAACTACTCTACCTAGAGGAATATTTACTCCAGGCTCACTGTAAGGTCTAGACAACTTATCCAAAACAAATACTATTTTATTATTTTGTGAATCAAAATTTAGTTCTCCCCTGGACATTTGAAACTCTACTGCTCTCTTATTGTACTGCCCTGATTCTAAGACTTCATTTATTTTTTTATCTATTGAATTTAGAGCGGTAATTGTTTGTTCTACAATTATTCTATCTTTTTTTTCATTGATTTTTGGTGTAACGAAAGTTAAAACTAGACCTATCAAAACTAGACCTATCAAAATGTAAACTACTGTTTCAAGCCAAACCTGGCCTTTTATACTTTTTTTCATTTTTAACACTCTGTGATTTTAATTGAATCTGATTCTTCGCAAATTTGGTCATTGCTTAAAACAGCATATATTCCCACTTTTTCATATTCTACTGTAGAACTATAATTGTAGGTTAATGCTGTATATCTTCCCCCTGCAACTGGAATAATCAAATTAGGGGAAATGGAATTGTCCATCATAGAAATTTCTGTAGGTGCATCCTGATCATTCACACCTATAGTGTTTATCACTCCATCGCTCATAAATCTTAACTTGAACCCTTTTACTTTCTCGGAGTCTTTATCGTTTGGCCTTGTACCTACAGTTAAAACATAGGTATTGTCTGCTTTATTGAGACAATTGAATCCGAACTCTTCTTCGAAATTAAAATAGTCTTTGAACTTGAAACAATCTGTACTCTCTAAAGAATCTTTTGTGAATGGAATTATAAAATTTGCGACTATAGTTACTGCACTTATTGTTATTAATATAAGCAATAAACTTGCAACGATAGCTGATAACCCCTTTTTTGATTTTATCATTTTAATCAAGCAACTACTCTGACAGTTTCGCCAAATTTTTCACATACATATGGTTTTTTATATTCTTTAGTCTCCCCTAGGATTACAGGAGTTATAATTATTTCTTCTCCTACGGATACATCAGGAAGACTTATATCTGCTCTTCCAGTTGAACCTTTAGGAATACCATTATCAAATATTGCAGAGCCTACGTTTTCTATAGATCCTCCTTGCTTTCTTTTTATTTCCACACCGTAAATTGGAACATTACCTATATTGTTTAATGTTACTCTTCCTGAAACTTCAGTTTCTGCTACAAATTGTATATCATCACAGAAAGAATCTATTGCTTCTGGACCTCCTCCTAAATCTTTTTGAATATTTTCCCCGACCCAACTTTTAGCCCATATAAATATAATCATCGCCAAAACTAATGCTATTGCTATTAACAAAACTGAAGCTATAACTGGTGAAAGTCCTCTTTTACTTTTAATAAACATATTAGTAATAATAATGCGATCTTTAAAAACTTAACCTAGAAGTCACAAAACCTTTCGAGTTTTGTTCGTGGTTTTGTGGCTAGCAGGGAAAATACATTACTAAACAACAGAACTAAAGTTCATGGATTTTAACGAGTATTAATTACTTTTTGATATATACTCAAAGGCGGAATATGATGCAGTACATCCTTCAGCGACACCTGTTATTGCCTGTTTGAAGGGTTTATCTGCTACATCCCCTGCGGCATATATTCCTGCTACATTTGTTTCTGAGGTTTTATGATCAATCATAATTTCACCTTTTTGATTTATTTTAACTCCTAGTGTTTTAGCCAAATCTGATAGAGGTATATGTCCTATTGCAACAAAAACTCCTTGAACCTCTAACTCTTTATTTCCTTTGTGAGGTGTATCTAGAATTATTGATTTAACTGCTCGCTCTCCTTTAATTTCTAAAATATTAGTTTTATTTATTATTTCTATATTTTTGGCAGATTTAATTCTTGTGAAGTTGATTGGCTCGGGATGTATCTGTTCACCTCTATATATGATATAAACTTTCTTTAAGTGTTCAGCTAA
This sequence comes from Candidatus Woesearchaeota archaeon, assembly GCA_964360985.1. Taxonomy (GTDB): domain Archaea; phylum Nanobdellota; class Nanobdellia; order Pacearchaeales; family GW2011-AR1; genus JAUSIK01. The sequence continues at coordinate 17,764 of CAYHYK010000007.1, forward strand.
AACTAAAGCGTCTTTGACAGCACTATCGCTTCCTCCAACAAGAGCAACTGTTTTTCCCTTGAAGAGTACGGCATCGCATAGTGCACAATAAGCAACTCCTCTATTTTCGAATTCTTTACTACCTTTAACTTCCAGTTTTCTCCACTTTGTTCCTGTGGCAAAGAGTAGAGTTTTAGACTCGTAAGTTGACTCTTGTGTTTTTATTAAGAAAACAGAATTTTTCTTTTCTAATTTATCTACTTTTTCTTCTTTAATTGTAACAAGATCATATGATAATGCATGGTCTCTTATTTTATCTGAAAGCTCCGTACCTGTTAGTCTAATGAATCCTGGATAATTCTCTACTACATTTGTGGTTGTAATTACTCCTCCTATAGGCAATTCGCTTCCGTGACTGGCTCCTAAAACAAGAGTCTTTAGTCCAAGTCTGGCAGCATACATTGCGGCGGACAAGCCTGTAACTCCAGCGCCAAGAATTATAAAATCGTATTTTTTATCTTCATCTTTCGTCTTTCTCTTTTCCATATTTTTAAATGAGAGAGATATTATATAAATTATTCGTTAATTAAGTTTATTAGGTCATTAATCTTATTTTTTATATGGATGAAATACAAGGCGAAGTAAAAGAATGGGGAAGAGATTTATATGTTTCTGTTTTTAGTTATCCAAATATCTTAACTTCTAGCGATATTGTCAAATTTCTAAAAGAGAGAAAAATTCTCCATAGTATCTGTCTTTATCACTCAGACTTTACACCTTATTTGAGAACTAGGAGCGGAATATTTAGAGGATTTTGGGACATAAGAAGATATTCTGAAAAAATTTTAGAAGTTAAAGAGAGAGAAGGTTATTTCAAAGAACCCTTGGGAGGACTCTTAGTTGATTCTAACAATGCCATGCATTTTGATAATGTTTCTGTTCAGTGCGCTCCCCTTGATTTAGTTTTAGCTAATTTTGATTATCAAGAAAGAAGACGAGAAGAATTGGCTAGGAAGAAAAAATAATTAATTTTATTAACCTTTAGAGTTTAAAGAATAAATGAAGAATGATGTTGAAAATTATTTAGAGAAGAACAAAATTGTATATGAGAAATACACTCATCCTGCTGTTTTTACTGTTGAAGAATCTAAGAAAATAAAGACAAAAATACCTGGAATGCACACCAAAAACTTATTCCTTAAAGATGAAAGAGGACAATTTTATTTAATATGTCTTCCCGCTGATAAAAAACTAGAAATTAATAATTTAAGAAAAAATTTAAAACTAAAGAAACTATCTTTTGCTTCTGCAGAAGAATTAAAAAAAGAATTAAATTTAACTCCTGGATCTGTATCTTTATTTGGAATGATACATACTCAAACTGTAAATCTTATTTTGGATAGAGACATTTGGATGGCTGAAAAAGTAGGTTTTCATCCAAATATTAATACTTCTACATTAGTATTAACTCATGAATATATAGAGAAATTTTATAATTTAATTAAGAGTAAGAAAGAAGTAGAAACCTTATGAAAAGAAAATATGCGTTTATTTTTGCACTTACTATAACATTGATTATTATGGCTAATACCATGGTATTCTCTACTATATCCATCAGTAAATTTGAGGAGGTTGAAATATCTAGAATAATTGATGGAGATACTCTGGAATTAGATGATGGACGCAAAATAAGATTAGTCAATATAAACACTCCTGAAAAATCTAGACCTCATTATGAGATGGCAATTGAATTCTTAAAAAAATATGAGGGAAAAATGGTAGAATTAGAAGTTATGGGAAGTGATAGATATAATAGAGTATTAGGAAGGATATACACTCCAATATACTTAAATCTGGAATTAGTTGAAGAGGGCTTAGCTTCTAAGTTTTTAGTTATAGAAGAAGAGACAAAACTTTTCTCAAAGGCTGAAGAAAAAGCAATAAAAGAATCTATAGGTATGTGGGAGAAATCCAATTATTTCGGATGTTTTGAAACAGATATTGATGCTAAAAATGAAAAAGTGATTATGATAAATAATTGCAATAATATTAATATAGCCTCATGGACTATGAAAGATGAAAGTAGGAAAACTTACGAATTTAAAAATATAAATTCGAAGGAAGTCATAATTTACACAAAAGAGGGTGAAGATAATGAAAGAACTATATTTTGGAACTCGAATACGAACATCTGGAACGATGATCGGGACACACTATACTTATTTGATGAAGATGGGAAGATCGTACATTCTCATTCTTATGGCTATTAGTTTCTTTTTGCCATTAGTTTCAGCCATAGAATTCGAACTTACTTATCCTCAAAATATAAATTCTAAAGAATCTTTCTCTGTATCTATTTCCTCATCTGACACAGAAACTCATGATGTTAAGATATTCGTCCAAGATTCTAGTAAAAAAACAATTTCTCAGATATATAATGAGGATTGGAAAAGTCCTCACTTTTATCTAAAATCTGTTTATCCAGAAGAAAGAGATTTCAAAATAAGAATTACTTCTCTGCCTGGAAATTATAATTTATGTGCGAGATTAAGAAAAACTGGAAAGAGCAGTTTCGATGAGAAATGTTATGAAATAAATGCTGGAGAGAGTGTAAAACCTGACTCTGATTTAGAGGAAGAGAAGGAAGAGGAAGAGTCTAAAGAAAAAGAAGAGGAGGAGGAAGGAGAAAAAATATCTCCTCAAGTAAATAGGAACATAATTCCTACTCTGCAAAAAATCCAGATAGAGAATAACTCTGTAATAATTAAAGAAAAACAAAAAATAATGCTTAATTCTGAAACTGAACAAAAAGAAGAAATATTCATTTCTAAGTATGAAAAGCAAAAAATATTCATTCTTTATGGAGTAATATTTTTATTCGTAATAGTCATCATCCTACTTGCCTTGAATAAACTTTAAAAATAAGGATAATTGTATCAATTAATGGAAAAACTACAGGTTAGTATGATCCTAGAGATTTTGGGTAGGCCTAAAGAACATCTAACTGCATCTTTGAACGAATTGATAGAGAGACTTGGTAAGGAGGAAGGAGTCAAAGTTAAAGAAAGCACTGTACATGATCCAGTTTCAGTTAAGGATAGTGAAAGTCTATTTACTACCTTTAGCGAAATTTTCCTAGAGCTAGACTCTATAGAGAGCTACTTTGAGATAATGTTTAGGTATATGCCTTCTCATATTGAACTTATAAATCCTGAAGAGATATCTTTACAAAATTCTGACCTTAATCAACTAGCAAGCAAATTAATGCTGAGACTTCATGATTATGATGCTTTGGCTAAAAAGGCACTTATGGAAAACGATATTCTTCTTAAAAGACTAGGAGAAAGAGATTCTGGTGAAAAAAATAAAGAGAAAAAGAAGAAGTAATTAGGGAAGTTTTTTGAACTCTTTTTCTGCGTTATTTACTACTTTATTGAATTCATTTGTGGCTTTTGTTTTTTTGTATCTTCTAATTAAATATACAAACAATAGAATTATTAGAAACCAGACTAAATAACCTACCCATTTGCCAGTACCTTCTGAGGCCTGTTCTTCTAGAGTACATTTTCCAATACAGCAAGCACCTTCAACACTTGCCCTAATTTGACCAGAGCAAGTTTGTCCAGCAGAGCAAACTAGTCCATTGAGTTCAACACAGTAATATATTGAGTTATTCTGCAGATAGGGAGTATTCGCCTCTGTTTTATTATCTGTAAAAGAAATAAAAATTGGCAAAGTAATATTTTCATCTTTCATCTTTAACAAAATATTTTCTTTAATTCCATTTTTTTTAATATCTTCATCTATTTCTTTGATTATAGTAATGTTTATTTCTAGGAAAGAATTGCTATCTAAAGATTTTATTTCCTGACTTAGGGATAATAATTCTTTATTGTATTCGAAAATGATATCTTCTATTTTTTTATCTCCAAAGTTTATTATTTGGAAAGGATATGTTAAATTATCTAAAGTGTAGGCAGTACTAACTATTGAATTTGGCTCTACTCTTAATTTTGGCTTTTCACCAGAAGTATTTTCTTGAGACACTATTGTGTAAACTGGCACAATGTATTTTCCTATTGATATTTTTCTTAAACCTGTTTGATTAAATTCTGAAATAGAAAACTTTAGAGTATTTTGTCCGGGTTTTAGAATAAATTCTCTTGCAGAAGGAATATCTATAGAGATAGACTTTTCTTGATCTTCATTTAGAAATATTTTAAATTCGAAATCTTTACTAGAAGAAATAAAACCTGGATTTATAGAATAATCTGAGACATTAGAAACGACTGTAAAATTATGAACGTAATCCAAACTTGAAGTTTTTCCATTTATTATGGTTACTATGTCTTTAATGATTAAACTGTAATTATTCTCATTTAGAGGAGAAGTGAACCATATGAAATAATTTTCTCCCGCCTTTTTTAACTCATATTCTAGTGGAACAAGTACATGCCCTCTTCTCAATTCTACATTATCATTATTTATAGACTCTAAAATAACTCCCGAGATCTGTCCTATTGCAGTTTCTCCTTTAGTATACGAACTTTTTAAATCGCTTGAAATAGCACTAACTGATGAAATAAAAAATAGTAAAATTAAAAACGATAAAAGTAAATGAAATTGTTTCATGTAAATTTATTTACTCATTTCTTTTAATTTTTTCATGGTTTCTTCCATTTCCTTATCTTCCTGAGTTTTTGGTCCTCTGGATTGTCTTAAAGATGGTCCTCCTCTTACTGGAGATCTTTGACCTGGTGGACCATATCTAGGCATAGATCTAGCCATCATTCCTGGAGGCATACCTGGAGGAGACAATCTCCTTAATTGATTAGGTGCTGATGTCCCTTTATCTCTCTTTCTACTATGCCACCACATCTGCAATTTACGTCTGAATATAATTGCTATGACTACTAATAAAATTAAAATTCCGAGCAAGATCATTAATGCTGTTGAAACCGAAGATGAAGATTCCTCAATTTCTACTTCTACACAACAAACATCGCTTGAGGACTGACATGACTGGTCTGATTCTTCTTCATTGGTTCCACATATTCCTTTACATATTCCTCCTGAAATAACACATAAGTTTTCAGATTGGATGTTCTCGCATGCTCCTTCCAAACAACAGCTTCCATCTATTGAAGATTCCAATCGGCCTGTACATCTTTGACTTGATGAACATATTAATCCGTTTTTCTGGTCGCAGGTTGCCCCTTGAACACTTTGAGTACAACAAACTTCTCTAAAATTAGTGCAGTCAAACTCTCTTAATACTGCTCCACCGCTATTTAGGCAATTATCACTTTCTTCACAATAGTAACCTGCTGAACTACATAATTTATCTCCTCCATTACCTACTACTCCTTTTACTATTGATTGTTTTGGCCATCCTGAATATAATATAAATGCACTATCGCGGATGTTATTGTTATTCCAGCATCCTTCTTTGGTCTGTAAATCCAGTAAATAACTCCTGGCAGAATCTAGTTCTGATGCACTTGTACCTCCTAACGATAACATTGCTAATGAACTATCGTAAAATCGATTATATGAACCTCCAATTATTTCCCAATACTTACCCATTTTTTGCAACTGCACAAGTTCTGAGTAACGATCATCTGCACCTGTTAAAATGTATAGAAAACTTGAAGGTAAATATTTTTGGTTTTGAGAGGAATATGCGAATAGATAAGGAAGATATGCTTCTATATCTTCTCCTGCTTTGGATAATGCAAGTGTTGCCCAAAGAGTGCCTTCATAGTCGCATTTTGTACCTGTAGCAAAACATTTAGAATTTACTTTTTCCGTCGTTGATCCTAAAGAAACACTAGAATGGGTTTCTGAAGAGACAAAAACAGTGGTTCTATCAGCGTTTTGATATATCAAAGAGGTAATGAAATCTTTATCACATGAAACTGTAAATTCTTTTTCTAAACAATTATTGTTTATTTTTAGCCAATATCCTCCGTAATCTATTTCTAGACAACTTCCTGCATTCCCTTCTAGTTTCATATCCTCTCTTACTTTTATTTTTTGTTCTCTATTATCATATTTTATAGTACACTCTGAACTGACATGTCCACTTATGTCTATTTCTAAATACCATGTCAAGTCTCTTGCAGATATTCCTTTTGAAACAAGCCAGTTCTTTGCTGCACTCTCGTCTGAATTTGAGCGGTCAAGGGCGAGAACGACTTGAGAGGTATCTTTTATAGTACAGCCTGATTTTGGCCAACATTCTTCATTACTTCTTTTTTCTTCGTCAATTTTATCTTTTAATTTTTTCTCGTTGCCCAAAGCTAAAGTACCAAAAACTGCGTCTTGTAATGAAAAAGAAGTTTTTTGTTCAATCTGATCTTTTAGACAGGCATAAGCTTTGTCTATTTTATCCTGGTCACTAGATAAAGTAGAAGTACTATTACTTTGAGCAAAAACAAATGAAGAAATTAATATTACTCCTAGTAAAAAAATTAATTTTCTTTTCATATTATTAATTAGCTCCTCCGCTTCTAGTTAATGTACTGAAATCTATAAAGGGTATTGCTCCACCACCTGTAAATTGAGGAAGCACTCCGTCCCACTTTTGTATAGCTTGTAACCTAACATAGTCTTCTCCACCTTGAGATTGGACAGCCTGTGCCTGTATTCGGATAGCCTCTGCTTCTGCAGTTGCCTGGACTATTCTTTGTTTAGCTTCATACTCTACTTGAGCCAATTTATTTTTAGCGGCTAAAGCATCTTGTTCAGCAGTAACCTTATTTTCAATAGCTTGTGTAAATATCTCACTAAACTTAAAATCAATTATAGAAACTTCTTCTACTATTATTCCTCTTGAATCTAGTTTATCCTTTAGATCATTTCTCATTTTTTCTCTGACTTCTTCTCTTTTAGTTATCAATTCTTCAGCAGTGTACTTGGCAGTTATTCCTTTATTAGTTTCTTGTTCTAGAGGATAAATAACTATATCCTGATAATTCAAACCTATAGTCCTATATATTTCAGGTACTCTTTCGGAAAGAATTCTATAATTTATAGCAACTCTAGTATTAACATCTTGCAAATCTTTTGAAGCTGCAGTTAAATCAGCCTCATATTTTAATGTCTTTACGTCCATTTTAACAATTCTCTGAATTATTGGAAGTTTAAAATGCAAACCTTCACCTATAGCAGATTCAGAAGGTTTACCGAATGTTAATATCACTCCTCTCTGTCCAGCAGAGATTATATAGAATGAGCCAAATATTAAAATGATAAAAATAATAATCCCCATCGTTCTAAATGCTACTTTCTTAAAGTTAATAGTTAGCATTTCCTCTTTTTTCATCTCTTTATTAAGAATCTCCGATTTAAAAAGTTTCTTAGCTCTTTCTTCTTGCATATCTTAACACCTCAACTATGGGATTCTTCACAATAGGCTTTTCATCTAACAACCCTAGGTCTTTGTAGAAGCTATCATTATCGTAATTGGGAGGAAGAATTTGCTTTCTTTGTTTTAGATGCCAGTCAATTTGACTTTTTACATACCCTTCTTTTAGGGGAAGGTCATTTAATTTATTCCAAGTTCTTACTCTATCATTTATAAATTCTGGAGAAAAATTTAAACTTTTTAAAAATGTGAGTAAAATAAATAATCCTCTCTTTTTTCCGTCTTTTAAACCTTTTAATAATTTCTTTATAGGTTTAGGGAAATCTTCTTCTTTGACGCCAGATATTTCTATTTTGCCTTTGTATTCATATTTCTTTTTCTGTGCAAGTTCCTCTTTTGAGGTATTTTCTTTTTTCCATTGTAATGCCTGAATTAGAAGTTTTTCTCCCTCATTTTCAAAGTTCTTAGGCAAGAAATCTCTTATTTGTACTCTTAATGGATCAGCATCTCTAGGAGGATGGAAATTTTCTATTTCATTTTTTTCTATTACTACGCTTGCAAGTGAACTAGTCTCATGTAATGAATAAGGCATTCTGAATAAATGTCTAGGAGAAACCAAAACTAAATCTGAAGATCCGAATTTCTCTCCTAATACTTCTTCTGAAAAATCATCCATATATTCTTTAGATTTGTTCGCTTCTTTTGTATATGTCGCCTTATATTTTCCTGAGGTCTCTGTTTTATCTATAGAAGACAAGCCTTCACAATTATCACATTGAAAAAAGTCTTCTTGCTGAACAATTTCTAGAATACCATAACATCTGTCCTGTGGACAAGAGAGTTTTCTTTTAGTTAATTTAAGATCTTTCCTTTGGATAGTATTTTTACATTGAGGGCATTTCAAACTTACTAATACTCCTTTTTTAGATGGTTTCCCACATTTAGGACATGAAGACTCCAAAAAGTCTTTCTCAACTAGATTAGTAACTCTTTTTATTGTCTCTATGTTTCCCATTACATCTAATACTCCCTTACTATAATCTTTCTTTACACAATGCATTAGATATTCACAAATTGCTCTTGGCCAATGTGGGAAACTTTCATTCATTTTCTTGCCATCGAATTCTTTAGGGAATGCATTGCCTGACACAATTATGTGAAATCCTTTATTGCCTGAAAATTTAATTTTATAATTTCCAACTCCATGGTTTTCTAAAGCTCTTAAAATTAACATAGTGAGCAATTTAGATAGATCAAGATATTTGTAGTTTGGGTCTATATCTATAACTAGATCCCAGCTTTTTCTTAAATCGTTCATTTCATCTGGCCTCATATTGGAATCTATCTTTAAAGCATCATGCCAGATTTCTTCAGAAGCATGAAATGATGTTGCTCCCTTTTTCATTAATCCTATAATATCTGAGCTATATTGTATGACATCGGGTCTTTTTCCAAAACCTTCAAAATACCTTGGAACTACCTCTCTTCCTCTAGAAAATTCTAGTATTGCTTCTTGAATTTTTGGATTTGAATAATATAGCTGAGTTATCTTTCTTATTCGCACTTCTTTTTCTTCCATATTTTTATTGAATACCAAAGACTTATATTGTTTGTTGTGTTTATCCAAACATCTTGTCTAATCACGAGTACCTGAACACAACAAACCTTAAAAATGAAAAGGAATGTCATAAATGATGCAATTAAAATTGGAAAATCCTAAACTATTTGCAGATATTGTCTCAATTATATCTGAATTAGTAAATGAGGTTAAAATAAGAGTTACTAACGAGGGCTTGTCTTTGACTGCTGTTGATCCTGCTAATGTGGCAATGGTTCATTTTAAGATGCCTGCTGATTTGTTCTCTGAATACGTTCTTGAAAAAAATGAAGTTTTAGGAGTTAATTTAGAGAGTTTGAAAGCAGTATTAAGAAGATGCAAACCTGGAGCGTCATTAACAATAAAAAAGAACGATAATACTTTGAATCTTGGAATACATGATAGAATCAAAAGAGATTTTGGACTTGCTTTAATAGATATAGATGTAGAAGAAAAAGAAATGCCTCAATGGGAATTTAATTCTGTTGTTAAACTGAATTCTGACGCTTTGGTTGAGGTTATTGAAGATTGCGCTGTTGTATCTGATGCATGTACTTTTATAGCTGAACCTTCTAAGTTTGTGGTTGAGGCTTATGGACTGAATTCTGCCAGAGCAGAATTTTTATCTGATGAAGCTGAAATTCATTCCGCTACAAGTATGGCTAGATTTTCTTTGGAATATATGAATAAATTCATAAAGGGAGCTAAAATATCTAGTAGAGTACATTTGTCTTTTTCAAATAATCATCCTATGAGGCTTGATTTTCCAACTGGAAATGTAATGCTTTCTTTTGTTTTAGCTCCGAGGATTGAGCAGGACGATTGACTTTTACTATTTATATTTGTAACTTAAGGATAGTAATTTTAGAAAGATATGACATCCTCCCCACCCTAAAGGTTTGTCCTTCGGACAAATCGCCTTCGGCGA
>CAYHYK010000008.1:0-25813 GCA_964360985.1 Candidatus Woesearchaeota archaeon
AAAATCACGAATATCCTGAAGTGTCCAAGACGGAAAGTCCTTTTCTATGACAAACCTCATCTGCAGGACGATCGATCGTACGTCCCTGCACTTCTTATCGCCTGCGGTGATGGAGCAGTATTTAACAAAGTTGTTTACAGTTGTTAACTCGGGTTCTGGGAGTTTGTTTCCAATTGTCTTTGAGTCTAATCGGAGTTTTCTGAAATCTGGGTACACACTAAGCATGCAATTGAGTAGGTGCTGAAGTATTTAAGTCAGCGGGTTTATAAACCCTTGAAGAGGAGGTCCAATCTTATAAACTAGATAGATTGAACGTCCTCTTCCGGGCAAAAAGAGGTGATTATATATTGAAAGTTATAAAGTATTTAAACTTTTCGGTTTGTTGTAACTTCTTAATGGGAACAGTACCTATTCGTATCTTTAGTGTAGTATTTCCATGTTGTCAGATTAAAACGAACTTAATCTAACAAATAAGTCAAAGAAAAAGCATATAAATACTTTATGATAGATAGCTCCATGGAAATAGAAGAAAATAGAGAAGTTTCTAAGAAAGGAACGGTTGGGCAGGAACAACTCCATGGATTATTGTTTGGGGAGAAATTGAGTTGGCAGGCAATTATATACGATTTGATAAATACCGAACAACTGGATCCTTGGGATGTAGATATAGGACTTTTAGCTAATAGATTCTTAGAGAAAGTAAGGAGCTTAGAAGAAGCTAATTTCTTTGTTTCTAGTAAGGTTTTACTAGCGGCTTCATTGCTTTTAAGGATAAAATCTGAATTATTGCTTAATAAGTATCTCCCAAGTTTAGATGATATATTATTTGGCAGACAGACAGAAAAGAAATACATCCAGGAAAAGATAGAACTTGATGAAGATGTTCCTGATTTAGTGCCTAGGACTCCATTGCCTAGATTTAGAAGAGTTAGTCTACAGGAACTGATTACTGCTTTAGGAAGGGCGATAAAGACAGAGAATAGAAGAATAAATAGAGTAATTATTGATAGGCAGAGATCTTTTGAAACTGGAGTAGTTATGCCGAGAAAAGGGATAAATGTCAAAGAACAGATTAGTTCTCTTTATAATAAACTTAAAGGTATATTTTCTAAAGAAGAAATGGAGAAAGTGTCTTTTTCTAGTTTTTCAGGTGAGAGTGTAGAAGAAAAACTGGCTCATTTTGTACCTTTATTACATTTAGACAATCAGCATAAAGTAATAGCTGAACAAGAAAATGCCTTTGATGAGATATGGGTTTGGTTAAAAGAAGTTTATCATAAAAAACATGCAGATATACTTGAACAAATGAGAAAAGAAGCAGAAGAGGCGATGAAAGAGGATATAATACAATTGGCTAAAGAAGGGGAACTAGAAAAACTTAAAGGAAAAGGGAAGTTTAAGAAAAAAGATGATTTTGAAGAAGTTAATGAAATGGAAGAAAGAGATGAAGAAGATTAGTAAGATTTAAAAATAGATAATATTACTGATTTTTATGGTTAATGTAATAAGAAATTATATCACGAGTGGAATTTTATTGGGAACTTCTGTATTTGGATTGACTGCTTCATATTTTGAGCAAAATGGTAGAAGAAATGTGGTTTTGGATAGTATTATATCTAGACAGCAAACTATAGATTATGAATTAGCTTTAAATGAGGCAAATGCGATTATTGCTAATGGAAGATCGCCTATTGATTTTGCTAGATCAGGTGTATATGTTCTTGCAGGAATGTTAGGAGTTTGGAGTTTAGTTAGCGCATCAAGGAAATTAGAAGATAAATTATCTGATTAAAACCTTAGAGATGAAGAGGAAAGTGATTGAATTCTTGGAATAAAGATTTTGGTGTGGTTATCGTCTAATAACCTTAATAAATATAAACAGTTTTAGTAGAATAAGTCTAGAGTATCATCGTGTTACTTACATACCTGTTTTTAGGAGCGTCTTAATTATTCTTTAGTTTAGAGATCAATTGTTTTTCAGTTAACAATGATTCTTCTCCTGAAGACATATCTTTAAGTTTAATTTTAGATTGATCTATTTCAGTTTGTCCGAGGAATATAACAAAAGGTATTTTTTGAGAGTTTGCAAAATCTAAAGCTTTACTTGGCTGGCCTTCCGTGATTGTGCATGAAACGTCATTATTTCTTAATTTTTTGGCTAGTTTAATTGATTCTTCTTCTTGTTCAAATGAAATTATAATTGTTTTCGGAATTGGTTCTAATTCTAATTTTGATATTTCTTCTGGACATAGACCAATTAGAGATTCTATACTAAAGGAAACTCCTACTGCAGGTATTTCTCTATTTATGAACTTGCCCACAGTTTTATCATATCTTCCTCCTGCTAACAAACTTGTTTTTTTATCTGGAAGAATAAACTCAAAGACATTACCTGTGTAATAACCAAGCCCTCTTACTACTGATGGAACAAACTTTACTTCAATTCTGTATAAACCGCATTTTTTTATAAATGAGTCCAGTTCTTCGGCTCCATCAAATGCATTATCTTTAAAGAATTCGAGAGGTTTTTCCATTAATTTGAATAACGTAATTATCTGATTTGAAGAGGTGTATTTTTTTAGATTTGTTTTTACTACATCTATTCCTAACTTATCTAATTTATCTATTTCTCTAAAAACCTGTTCTGAATCTTCTATTTCTACACTTTCAACTATTGCATTTAGAAGTTTTCGATTGTTTACTTGGATCTGATAATTCTTTATATTCAATTCTGATAATATATCGACTGCCAAAGAAATACATTCTGCATCGGCATTTGTGGAAGGATCGCCTATGATATCTGCATCACATTGTATGAATTGTCTAGTTCTTCCAGATCTAATAGGTTCATCTCTAAATACTTCTCCTATTTGATATTTTTTGAATGGAAGTTTTATGTTAGGGTTTTCTTTGAATATTCTTGCTAGTTGGAATGTTAACTCATATCTTAGACCTAGTTCTCTTCCCCCTCTATCTTTTAATTTGAATCTGTCTCTAACAGCTTCATCTTCTTCTTCATTTGGAAGAGAGTCAGATTTCATTAATTCATCGAATTCAATTACCGGCGTTTCAACTGGGAGAAAGCCATAGAGCTTGTAAAACTTTTCTGCTGTTTTTCTTATTCTATCTCTTACTAAAGATTTAGGAGGTAAATTGTCCTCGAATCCCTTTACGGTAGATATTTCTAATTTCATATTATTGATCAATTTAGAGTGTTTTTATAGTTTTTTATTTGTGTTTTTCTTTAGTTTATTAAATCCTACTAATATTCCTAAAATTAATAGTAGAATAGCTATTGTAAATGCTACTAATTGATAAATAAGGGGGAGTTCTCCAATATAGGCTAGAATGAAAGCCAGAGGAGCTAAACCTATTAGTGAGGCTATGAAGTATTTTTTAGCAGATATGTTACTTAGAAATCCTATTACATAACTTAATATGTCTACTTGAATTGTTAGTCTTAGAAAAACTATACTCCAAAAAATATTTTCTTGAGGTATTATTTTCTGGAATTGTTCTACTTTTTTGAGAGAGACGAATTTTTTTACTATTCTGACTCCATAATGTCTTGCGATAAGGAAAGCTATAAGAGAACCTATTGACCAGCCGATAAGAGTAAGAAAACCTGCAATCTGCCAACCCCATAGTTGACTTGCTAGAGGAATAAGAGGCTCGGAATTTATAGGAGCTATAATTACTGATGCAGTGAATATAAATACATATATAATCATATTTTGAAAACTTGTTCCTATTAAATCTTGGAGATAAACTATATTTCTTTGAGTTAGATAAGATAATAAAATAAATAAGGATATAATAATTAAAAATTCCAGAAAAGGAAGAATTTTTTTTACATTTTCTTTCATTATTTATTATAGGAGTGTTGGTTTTTATATGTTGATTCCATTAAAGAGTTTACTCTATACTTGCTTTTGAGCGAACGAAGTGATTGGAGAGTAATTTTTTTGGCGAAGAGAGAACGAAAGCCTTTTTAAGGGTCATGCGTAAAACATGTAATGGGTATATTAATAAAAAAGGGGCCAGCTTTAGCTTTTAGTGGAATGGCTAAACTAGGGTTAGTAGCTTTTATAGTATCTTTTTCTTCAGCTTTAACAAATACAGTTTGGGCGGTTTATATTAAAGGTTTTGTAGGTAGTGAAGTTTATGTGGGCGTAGTTTCTGCTTTTTTGACTTTGATTGCTTTTGCTTCTTATTTCTTTTTTATTCCAGTAGTTGAAAAATATGATAAATCTAAAATATTTTATTATGCTCTTGCTTTAGCAATACCGTTTTATGCATTAATGTTTTTCGCTAAAAATATTTATATGTTTTTGGCTATTTCATTTTTTATTACGGTATTATTTACTCTTAGAATTACAAGTTTTGGGATTATAGTTAAAGATAGATCTAAAAAAGGACAATTATCGGGCAATGAAGGTTTTCTTTATTCTTTTATGAATTTATCCTGGGTTATTGCTCCATTAATAGGAGGATACCTTGCAAGTTCACTTGGTTCTAGATATGTATTTCTGTTTGCGTCTTTATTTTTGCTTTTTGGTCTTGTTACATTTAAAGCTGTTAAAATAAGAGATTCAAGAGTTAAGAAAAATATAGACTCAAATATAAAGAAAAATTTTATGGAGTTCTTTAAAGATAGAGATAGATTTTTTGCATATGTTTTAGGGGCGGGAGTTGTAATGTGGTTTACTTTGATATATTTGTTTATGCCTCTTTATATTATTAAATCTGGCCTGGATGAACTTTGGATAGGATACTTTTTGTTTGCTATATCTGTACCTCTAATTTTTACTGAATATAAATTTTCCAAAATGGCATCAAAATTTGGATTTAAGAAATTATTTATGACTGGATTTATGTTTGCAGGTTTAATCGCTATAGCTTGTTTTTATGCTCCAAACATTTACTGGATTATGGTTTTACTTGTAATTTCAAGTTTTGGAATGGCAATGGTTGAACCTACTGTGGAAGCTTACTTTTTTGATGTTTTAAAGAAAGGAGAATCTTCTAGATTTTATGGACCTTATAATACTCGCGCAGATGTTGGAGGATTAATTGCAAGAGTACTTGCAACTATTTTGCTTGTATTTTTGCCTTTTGAGTATTTGTTCCTTTTATTTGCTGCATTTATGTTTGCAATGTTGTTCTTTGTTTGGAGAATGAGAGATATAGTTGAAAGTGAAAGCGAGAAAGTTATTTGACTTTTAGATAGTCGGTTACTAATATGTATATAGGACCTGCAAATATATAAAAGAATTTCATTCCCAAGGGCGCATGGATTATTCCGAGTCTTAGTAGGCTTGGAAAATCAGTGTTTAATCTGATTTTAAATATATAGTATCCAATATATTCTATAGTAAAGAGTGTAGTTATATAAAATAGAGATATGGCTAAGAATTTATGGGAGGTATTTAATTTTTCATATATTTCTCTTAATATTACTAAACCTGCTGTCCAGGCAACTAGAGGAAAAAGATTTATTCTTCCTATTAAGATATTTGTCGAACTATATTCATATATATAATAAGAAGTTATTATTAAAGCGAATAGAATTGCTACAACTAATTCTTGACCTATTTTCTCTTTGTATATAAAGTAATTTGTAATGAATAAAAATAGTAGTAAAATAGAGAAGACTATTTTGATATCTAGGAATATGGCTAATATTAGGGAAAGAGCAATTGCAGATAGTTCCAGGAATATTATACTTTTTCTTTTAGTCATCTTTTTCATGCTATTTTTTATTAATTTACAAATATAGTTTTGACTTTCTTTGATTTTATCAAATAGACTGTCCAAATTATTGCCATAGATATAATAGTTATTATGTTTTTATTCCAATATTCTATCAATATATTTTCATTTGAGAAGAGATTAGCAATTATGAATTTACTGCCTATTTCTAGCCATATAGCTATAATTGCCAATTTAGGAAGTTCTTTCTTCTTTTTTATTTCTGATATGATAGTATAAACAATGAAAAAGGAAACTGCAAGAGATATAATAAAAATGATGATTAAGTTATAATTGAATTCTATATATCTAAAGAATACGAATAAAGACAATCCTAATGTAAGAAAAATGTTCCATAAAGATGCAAGAATTAATGATAACGTTAATAATCCCAACCATCCTTCCCAAATATTATTTTTAGTTTTTTCTTTATAGTCGATTATTTTTATTCCTATTTTTTTGTCTCTTTGATAGAGGGTGAAGACGATTATTGGTACTGATATAATAAATAATATCCAAAGTAATATGACTATGTTATAGAGTTCATTTGAGATATTAAAAAATGGCAGAATAAAAATTAGTAAGCTAATTAGAACAAAACATATAACAATAGACATTCTAAATTTAGGTCTGTTTACTATCCAATCACGATAAGAAAATTTAGATTTATTCTCTTTTTTCATTTTATTTAAAAAGATTTTTGGATATATATACTTGGTGATTAGTCGTTTTTCGGACTAAACTAACCTCCTTATACATACCTTAAATAACACACTATAGATATTATTGCTTCTATTATTAAATCTAAATTCCATCTCTTTCAAATAGTATAGATAATTATTAATTCCATGATACTTATGGAATCTCTCCTTAGTAAAGCTCCAGAATCCTTCTATTCCATTAATATGGTTTTTCTCTTTTGCAAACTCACACGAAAAGATTTGATTTTTTATGCAAATATCTTTTTGATCCAGGAGAGATATTTGCAGATAACCCTTTTATTGGTTTGCAAATTGAAATAAAAGGAGAAAATCCTTGGAATTATACGATTGATTAGAGATTATTTTAATCTTTTTTTATGAACTGCTAAATATCTTCTTAAAAAATATGAAGTAAATCCATCTTCATCTTTTGTCAGAGCTTTGTAATATGATCTGCGTTTTTTGTATTCTATAATAATCATTGGATATTTATTATGCCATAGGATCTGGTTCATAAGCAGTCTACCTATTCTGCCATTTCCATCTCCGAATGGATGTATTTTCTCAAATTTATAATGCGCTCTGGCAACTAATTCAACAGGGTTTAATTTATCTAAATTTTTATTAATGAATTCTATTAAGTTTTTCATCATTTTTTTAACCTCTTGCCAGTCTGGAGCTAAATAACTTCCTACTCTTACTAAATATGCTCTATATTTTCCTGCAATGTCCTCTTTTGTATCAGAGAATATATCTTTATGCCATTTTAATATAAACTCGCTTGTTATCTTTTCTTTTTTGTTTAATATCTCTAAGAAAACTTTGCTATGGGCTTCTGTTTCTTTTATATCTCTTAGTGGTTTACTAGGAGCCATATGATCATGAATAATTTCTCTTGCTTCTTGTAGAGTTATGGTGGAGCCTTCAATAGCATTGGTATTGTAAGTAAATGCAATAGACATTTCCTCTAATTGTTTTTGCTTTACACTTTCTGGAATGGATTTCCATTCCTCTTGAAAATTATCCTTTATTTTTTCTAGTTTATTATATATATCTACTTTTATTTCTTTTAATAAATCTGATTTTATTTTCTCTACGTTCTTAGGTATTTCTGCTCCTAGATATCTTTCTTTCGTGTTTACTTTGTCTCCTTTTCTTGTGGAATGTTGAATGTAAAAATATTCCTTTTTACCTTTTTTTCTTTTAATTATTCTCATAAAAACATTACCATTACAAACTATTTAAATATTGCGATATATGTTTAAATGTAATGGTAATAAATATAGCATATTTTGATTTTTTATGATAAGAGCGAAAGGTGAGAATCGAACTCACGTCTTCAGCGCCACAAGCTGACATTCTACCATTGAACTACAATCGCCATGATGGTGCGAATATCAGAAGGTATAAAAACCTTATTAGTCCTTTATTTGGAAAATGGTGAATGAACATATTGTTAGATATTTAGAAGAGGGTAAACTGGCCGGAAAGAGTATTTCTTCTATGAAATCTGAATTATCTGCTAAGGGTTACCCTGAAAAGGATATAACTGAATCTGTTTTTTCTATGGGTGGAGATGACTATGAAGATAAAAGATTTAGCAATGTTGCTTTAGAGGCAATACGCGTAAACGCTCCTGTTTTCTTGAGAGTGAGTATGGGTCTTATGTATTTGTGGTTTGGCATGAGTCAACTATTAAATCCAGAATTGTATTTGGGATTTATTCCTAAATATGCTTCTATATTTCCTTTGTCAGCTATAGAGACTGTTTATTTGAATGGTATTTTTGAGATATGTTTGTCTATGATTTTACTACTAGGTTTTTTGGTTAGATCTGTGGCCTTTTCATTGTCAGTGCATCTTTATATTATTGGTTTATCAGTGGTTAATGGAGGGATTATGGTAAGAGATTTAGCACTGGCGACTGCATTATTCGTGGTTTTTCTAAACGGAAGTGATAAATTGTGCTTATCGAGATTATTAAGAACGAAACATTAACTTTTTAATTCTGATAAACTTTGAATGGTTATGAAATTTAGTTTTTATGCATTGAAACTTAGTTTGATAATTTTTATAGTTTTTATAATTCAGGTTATCTTTTCTGGTTTTAGCGAATTATTTATTCTTAATGAGCAATCTTTTTCTCAATTCTGGAGATTTTTGACTTCTATATTTTTGCATGCGGATTTACTTCATCTTTTATATAATTTATTTGCATTAGCTTTGTTTGGAAGTATACTAGAAAGTTTAGTGGGAAAATTGAAATTTTTAGTGGTATTTTTTGTATCTGGAATACTGGCTAATTTAGTTTCTATTAATTTTTATAGTAATTCTCTTGGAGCTAGTGGGGCTATTTTTGGAATTATAGGAGCGTTAATTATGATAAGACCTACAATGTTTGTTTGGGCTTTTGGACTGCCAATGCCTATTTTTGTTGCAGGTATTTTATGGGCAGTAGGAGATTTTATTGGTGCTGTAGGATACTTAAGTGGAAACCCAATAAATAATACTGGAAATATTGCCCATTTATCTGGAATGTTTTTTGGATTTATATTTGGGCTTTTGTTTAGAAATAAGAATACAAAGAATAAGAAACTGAATTATGGAATAGTTATGGATGAGAGGTATATGAGGGACTGGGAAGAACGGAATTTAAAGTGATTAAGAAGATAAATCCTTTTCTAGACTATTTCTTAATCCTACTTCATTAGCTAATTTATCAATAGACTCTTTATCCTTTCCATATATTTTAAGCATATAGATAAGTGAAAATTTACTATCATGGTTGTTTAAGTCCGTATACGTTATCAAAAGACCATCTTTATGTAAATAATCTTTTCTTTCTGAGGGTTCTCCACAACTTGCTCTAGTACCGTTTGAAAGAAGAGGTTGGCAATTTTCACTCCACTCTGTTTGGGTTCTAATATGAAATAAATCATCTTCTATTTTTTTTAGAGCATGGCTAAATTTAAACCAACTTATTAATTCACTATTATGATAAATACTTTTAAGAACTTCTTCGTCATCTTTAGTTATTTCACATTTTGGTGCAATATATATTTTATATTTTGTAGTTTCCATTTTTTAGTTAACGAAATCAAATTTATAAATATAATTATCATCGAGATACTACTCCGCACTAAAGTGTTGAGTTCTTGCTTAAACATTTTAAGTACTTGAACATTATTTAAATTCGCAATTTTCTTGCATCCAAAAGTCTAAACAAAACGCAAGAATTTTTTGATATAAATTACTTACTAATCATATTTTTACAATAATATTAAAATACTCTAAATAATTTTTATTTTAATGAAAGTATCTGATTTTGTAAGTGATATTCATAAAAAGTGTACAGACTATTCATATTCTAAGTTTAACTTGGAGCATCATCCAGGTTATTCTCAAATCTCTATTAGGTGGATGGTTTTTCCTTTAGGAGCTTTTGCATGGGATAAAGAACCTCTAATTTATATTAGAGCAAGAGACGGCAATGAAGAATGTAATAACTGCGATTCATTGGAAGAGATTTTCGAAACAACATGCCATGAAACAGGTCATTTTCTTCATTGTTGTGCTAATGTAAACGTTAGAAAAGTGAAAGATACTCTAAAGAATAGGTTTTTACGTGAAATTATCGCAGACCTGGGAATTTTTCCTTTTATTGCTGAAAATTATGGACATGAAAGATTAGATAAGTATAGGGCTAATATGGAGACTCATTCTACTGAAGTAGCTTTTGATATATTCAAAAGAAACCCTCTACTTCTTTCAATAATTGCTTATAAAGACATTAGGCATGCTAATCGTTTAATAAGACCTCTTCTTGAAAGAGAATTATATCCTGATAGTCTTCCTAGATTTTTTAGAGGGTACTAAAACCATCTTCGTTTTTCTGGTAAAGGGTATTTTAATGAGGCGTACTTTTCATACATAATATCCACATTTTGTTCACATACGAAATCATGATGGCGGAAGCCTCCTCCAAATGTTTTTGGGATGTGCATAAGTTCATGAATAATTACTTTATCTTGTTCTTTAGGGGACATTTTTTCAAAGAGTTCAAGGAATTCTATTGCATAGTGTGCTCCTATTCCAATCGCTTTTTGCATGAGTTTTCCTAGGGTATGGCAACGAGCAATTGTTCTTTTTGTGGATGAGCCATAACTTCTTAGACATTTTACTCTAGCAAGGTCTAGATGAGACATACCAAGAGTTAGTGCGATATCATCAACTCTCTTTTTTAGATCGGGTGCATCAATATAACGCATTTTTACTAGAGAAAATGGTGGTTTAAAATTATTACTGTTATAGGATGAATATAGGACTAAATGTTTATAAAGGGTAAGTATGGATTATATTTATGGTTAAAAAAATAGCTAAGATAATGGATAAGACTTATACACTTAGCTGTAAGGATATAGGTTCAGAAGATTGTGGTTTTTCGGTTACTACTCATAGTATTGATGAAGTAAAGAAGGCTATATTTGCTCATGCGAGATATGCTCACCCTGAAAAGTTATCTGGAATGACGCCCGAACAAAAAGAATCTATGCTTGAAATGATTGATAAGAAGTTTAGTTCTAAAAAGATTTAGTTAATTTCTATTATTTTATTCTTTGAGTGTGGATTCTTTATTTTGATTGATTTTGCTGGAACTTTCAACTCTTTTGCTAGAATATTAATTAATTCAATATTGGCTTTATTGTTTTCTGGAGGAGACTTTAAATGAGCTTTATACTGATCCAAAGATATCTTTTCTATTAATTGTCTAGAGGAATTAGGAACCACCCTTATTTTGATTATCATTTTATTCAGAGGCTATAGTTTTAGATATCTCTTTTGTGGAAACACCCTTTTCAATTTTGAATAATCTTGATTCATATGTCCATATTTTGATATTTTTTAAGAGCGAAATCGCAACAAATTCAATATCTTTTTCATGTTCATTTAACAATTCTTTTGCTTTGGTTATATGAGATGAATATTCTTTTTCTTCAATGAAACTTATTCTCTCAAAAATTAGAGAATATAATTCTTCAAATTCTTTTTCAGATAATCTTGACTTAGATAATATCTCTTCTTTATTATTAAGAAATTCCTCTTTAAGTTTTAAGGGAGCATACATTTTTAAGTTATTATTAAAAATAATATCTAGGATATCTCCTCCAGATATTAGTGTCCTGAATAAAACATTTGAATCCAGGATTACTTTCATTTATATTAGGCCTTTCTCTTTTAGTGTTTTAAGCATAGACCTTTTTATCTTATTTGATAATTCTTCCGCATCTTTTTCAGATAATTTTGATTTTGAAACTATTTCCTTTGCTCTTTGTAAATCTTGTTTGTTCTTTATTTCCTCTAATAGTTGTTTAATAACCATTTTAATTAATACAGAAGCATCTATGTTTGATTTTTTTAGATTTTCTTTTAAGTCTTCTGGAATGTCAATAGTTATTTCAACCATATTATTAGAGATATTAGAAATTATATAAATGTTTTGTAAATTATTGTTATTTAGTCATTATTTCAAAACCATCTAGATGTTTCAATTGATAGTCTTTTCCTACTGCTCTTTTTGTTCTTACGTCTATTGCTTTAACGAAGTTTTTACCTATATCGCTGTGGAGACGGAAGGCAAAGTCTAGTGCTGTGGAACTAGGAGGCATGAGATAGCAGTCTGGAAGAACATTACCTTTACTGTCTGCAAGTTTTGAACCTGCTGGATAGACTGCAATATATTTTAGAAGATCTAAGACTACAGAGTTTAAGATTTGTTGTATGCCTGTGCCATTATATTCATCTAGTATTTTTTTAATATTATTAATTGCTTCTTCTTGTTTTGGCGAGAGAACTTTCTTTATTTGGAAATTATTTTCTCCTGGAGTATATTCTATTAGTTCGTGTTTATCTGCTTCTCTAAGAGCTAATTCTCCCTCTGCAAAACAAGGAACAATAGGATAGTCAAATTCATCTTTTATTTTTTCATAATTTTCTTTGCTTTTTGCACGATCCATTTTGTTTGCTGCAATTATCATAGGTTTGGTATATATTCTTAGAAGTCTTGCAAAGTGAAATATCTCTTCCTCTGTCCAAGCTGAAGGTTTTTCAGGATTTAATTTTGATTTTAATATAACGTGTTTTACGTCATCTACTTTTACTTTAAGACCTGAAAATTGATGAGATATTGCTTCTGCAAGGTTCTTTTTTTGCATCTCGGCGGTTCTGGCAAAAACTTTCCAGGCTTTAAGAAGAATTCCTCTATACCAGAGGTCTAACTCTTTTTCTATTATTTGGATATCTTTCCCTGGATAATAATTGTGAGTGGTTGGTTTTCCTTCACCATCTGTTTCTCCTGACATATCTACTACGTGGATGAAAGCGTCTGCTGCTGCCAAATCATTAAGAAATTCATTTCCTAGACCTTTGCCTTGGGAGGCTCCTTCAACTAGACCTGCTACATCCATTAATTCGAAAGGAACAAAACGCCATTTTCCTTTTACATATCCTTCTCTAGGGTTACTTTGTTTTCCGAATTCTTGTGCTAAGTCAGGTATTTTTATGTAAGCAATTCCATGATTGGGTTTTATTGTCGCAAAAGGATAACTTGCTATAAGTACATCTGCTAGTGTTGCTGCTTTGAAAAAAGTGCTTTTGCCTACGTTAGGACGACCTACTAAACCGATTAACATAACAAAGGATCATAAAATGAGTATTAAAGAGTTATGGTTTTTGGAAAAAGGGAAATATATGTTTTAATTATTCCACCCAGTAAAGATCATTTTGATCTTGAATAAGCTCTAAATCATATCTAAGAATTGGAAATGACTGTTCATCTTCTTTTGATTTATTTTCTGTTTTAGAACGTTCATAGCGATTTTTAAAATATTCTTCAGACGCTTCTGTGGCAATCATGCCTAGTAAACTTTCAATACTATTCATAGTCATTGATATATTTTCATACTTATATATGTTTATTTTTTAGGTTTAGGATTAAATATTTCTTCCATTACTTTATCAATTTGATATTTGAAATATTCTAAATCATTGTTATTTTTTATGAGGTGATCTATGTGAGAAAAGCAGCCTCTTGTATTTTGTCCTTTCTCTTCTAAATATCCTATTCTGTCCATTCCGTCTTGTACCCAGAATTCTTGCCAGTTTTTAGGATCTCCCTCTCTTCCTCTATCTTTTAATCTTTGATATCTTATTTCTTCTTCTGCGTCTATGCCTACGAGATAAAAAAATTTGAATCCTTCTCTAAAGAGTCTTATTTGATCAGGATAGCGAAATCCATCTACAACGTAATTATTTTCTGGTCTTATTTTCTCTGTGAGCCGACTCACCCAGGGACAAGTAGGTTTATTTTCTCTCAGATTGTAACCTAAATTTTGTAAATTTTCTCGTGTTGGTTTAATTTCTCTGGATATTGCTTCTTTTCTTACTTCTTCTCCGAAGGCTAGCGGAGTATATCTTTTTGTTGCAAGATATTTTGTAAATTCCCCTTTTCCTGCTCCGAGTTTTCCTGTGACTCCTATTATCATAACGTTTTTGGCAAATTTAACTATTAAAAGATTATTACAATAATATATACTATTTTTTTATATTTAGCCTATCCAACACATTTATAAATTATTCAAAACCCCTATTTGTGATCCCATAGCTCAGCCTGGTTCAGAGCACCGCTCTTATAAGACTATGGTTCGATAGAACTGTATTTTCATGCTTGAAAAGCTAAGAAAGGCGGGGGTCCGGAGTTCAAATCTCCGTGGGATCATATAAATTAGAAAGTATAGAAAAACTTATATTAAGTTTTATTTCTTTTTTTGTATGAATGTCTATCAAAAGATTATTGATGAATTAAATGTTCTGGATATAGGAAAAGGCTTTTTTGCAGTTCACCCCTTTAAAAAGAGAGGAGGTTATCAGAAAGATTTTATGTATAAGAAAGGGTCTCTTTATTATCTGCTTTGTCTTACTCCACATATGGAAAAAACTCCTTCTTTTTGTTTGAAAGATAGAAAAAATTTCTTTTTTTGTTATGGATGTCATGATTCTGGTGGACCTCTTAGACTTCTTAGCTATTTAACTGAAAATCCTTTAAATTATTTAGAGTGTGAAAGAGGATTTAATATAAGGAATGAAGAATTTTCTTTGGCTTTGAGAGAAGCTATAGTAAGAGAAAAAAATAGATTTGATTTATCAGAAGAGCATTACAGGGCTTACTGTGCAGTATTTCATTGAAATTTATTTCTTACAAAATACTAAGGCATATTCTTCTTCTGTGTCATGAAATATTTTTACTTCATCAAAATACATATCGCAGAAGTTTTTTAGTTCGTTGGCAAATAATTTATACTGGAAGGCGACAATTATTTCGTCTCCTTTTTTAAGTTCGACTTTTTGTTTTTCATGTTCTAAAACTTTATCTGTTTTTAGTATGTAGTATGCTTCTAGTCTTTCGTTAGAGAAACGGGCATTGTATTCTACTTCGTTTTCTTTTAGTCCTAATTCTTTCATAAGATGGATTAACCATTCGTTAAATAGAGGATGTTTATAATTTTCTAGATTTGTAAATCTCTCTCCTTTTCTTATTCCGTTTCCTATTAGGAGTATATCTCCTGGAAGCATTGATACATTTAATCTGAATAGGTAGTCATTTATCTCAAAACTGGAGATAAGAGAACCTAGCATAAGAAGTACATTTTTCTGGTAGTTATTATTTCTTAATGCTGCACCTATTTCGTCTAAACTCTCGAAGTTTTTTGATATTCTTGGAGCGTATTCTTCTATATTGGTGAATTTTTCTCTTTTTACATTTTCTAGAGCGTTTTCTACTAGGTGTTCGTTTACATTAACAGGGCAATATCTTATTTTAAGTTCTTTAGGAAGAGTTTTTATTAAGCAGATTGCTTTTTCGCCGTTTGTGGCTCCAAGGTCTATTAAATTAAATCTGTTTTCTTTTATGTTTTCTACTATCTTTTTTGCATTTTCTTTTATGAGATTCTTTTCTATGTCAATTACGGTTGCTTTGTATCTGGGATGGTCTCTTAGTTTTAAATAAGATTTAGCCATGTCTTCGTTTATGTATCTAAAAGATCTGTCTGAGATGTCCCATACATTTATTCCTCTTTCTTTAGAATAGCCGTTTTTTATCATCTCTTTTATGAGAGTTTCTTTATTTATCATGTTATAACACTAATTTTAGAGTTTTTAGGTTTTTCGATATTTAATCTTTCTACTTATTAGGTGTGAAATAGCAAGGTTTAAAAGCGACTTTAAATTTAGCAGAACGAGCCCTTGTAGTCTAGAAGTCAAGGACGACGCCCTTTCGCGGCGTAAACCCGGGTGCGAATCCCGGCAGGGGCATATAATTCTGTTAGCTGAAATTTGCAACCTGTTATTTTATTTTTTACATTAATTATTTATTATAGAACGTAAAAGAACTTTTCCTCTAGAGAAATTTTTTTCATCTTTTTTTGAAACATTTTGAATTATTTCACTTCTTATTCTTTTGATAGCTTCCTCATTTGTTAATCCTTTTTCTCTTGAATAGGTCTCTCTTATTACTCTCTGAACTTCTTCTCTTCCAGTTACTTTGTCTCTTAGGGCTCTGTCTATAAGATCGATTACACTATAATCTTTTGAACTATTATGGATCGACTTTTTGGCTATCTGGTTCTTTTTTTCAAAATCTACTGTTAGATATTTATCTTTTTCTAAAGGAATTGCCTGATTGATCATTTCAGATAATTCTTTCATGTCCATGCAAGGATTTAACTGACTTCTGTCCATGTGTTTAGAGATACTGTTATATTCTGGCAATGTTTTTTTCAAAGTGGTGTTATCGATATTAGAAGAAACTTCAGCTTTTATTCCTCTTCCTAGGTAGATCATTGAATTAGTCCAAAATTCTTGATTGTCTTTTGAATCTTTTCCACTTTCAAATAGTCTTGAAATTAGTCTACAGGTATTATTTCTTTTATTAAGTGTTAAATCCAATGCAAGATTACCACTTATTGCCTCTAGAGTTGGGGAAACAGTTTTGGAAGTGGAATTAAGGTGATTTATATAACCGAGCACTGGTCTTCTAACGATGAAAAAATCTTCTATTTCCTGACTTAAACCTAACACTCTTTCTATAGTTGCCTTATACTGAGGATTATGATAGTTTATTCCATCCATCAATGAATCTAATCTTCTATAAGCCTCTTCTACGTTTTTTAATGAACTATATATTAAGCTACTACCAAGTAAACCTGCTGATTCTTCTTTAATTCTAGTTACTTCTTCATATATATTTGTAATCTCATTTTTCATAATAATCTCAACAAATCAGGAGTATTTAAACTTTATGATTTAGTAACTACTGTAGAGTAGCATATATATTTGGTAGAATTAATGTAGAGAATAACTCTAGAGAAACAAACTTAATGAAATCAAACTCAATTTCACCAATATTTATAAACTAAATTCTTTTTAATAGAACATTGTATTTTTAGAATGGAAAGAGAAAAAAGAGGGCAAAGAGTGGAGGGTAGTCTTGGAGAGAAAAAGAGAGTTTATATTTTGGGTTTATTGTTGTTTTTGTTTTCTTTATTATTAGTTATAGTGATTGCATTTTTTGTAAGGGATTTTTTGAAGGACATTAGTTTAGCACCTTTTACCATTCAAATAACTGATTGCGGTAATTTGGATCAATCAGATACAGAATATTTGCTTTTAAATGATATAACTGTTACAGATAGTTGTTTTGTAGTAAGCGGAGATAATATAATTTTTAATGGACAGAATTATAAAATTACATATGGCACTTCAGGTAGTGATGATAGATATGCTTTTAGAGTAGATAATACTGATTATATGACTATAAGAAACGTTACTATAGAGGATGGAAATATTCTTGGTGAACAGGATTATCCTATATATTCTTCTAATAATATAGGATTAACAATTGAGAATACTACTATTAATGCTTTTAATTCTACTATAATTAATCTTGTAAATTCTAATTTTTCAGTGATTAGAGATAATTCTCTTAACGGAATGGGATCTTCAGGAGTTCAGTTGAGAGATTCTGGTTTCGGCATAATGGAGAATAATGCTGTAATTTTAAGTCCTTTGGCATCTAGTCCAGATAAAATAGGTAGAGCGTTATATTTAGTTTTGTTAAGCAATTCCAATTTATTTAGGAATAATGTGGTTTCTACAAGTGGGCAGAATCAACATGGAATTAATATTCAGGGTGGGTCAAATAACGTGTTTAGAGATGTGAGGTCTGTTACCTCTGGGGATGGTGCTGATGCATTGAGATTTATAGGAGGAGTTAGTTCCAATAATACTTTTGAGAGAGTTGAACTAAGAACAAGTGGATCTGGTGGGGCGGATCCTTTAATTGTAAGTAGTATTTCTAATAGCTTCTTGGTTAGAGATAGTATAATAAATTCTGTGCAGGGTTCTGATTTTGTAGTTGGAGCTAATGCTAATGGAGGAGTGTGGGACTTAGTAAATGTTAGTTTAACTGATAAAACTTGGAGCGCTGGAGCTAATGGAACTCTAAATGTTTATTGGTATTTTGATAGTCAGGTAGTTGATAATTCTGCGAATGCGTTAGTAGGAGTTAGTGTAAGTGCGGTTGACGCATTTGGAAATAATGATTTTAGTGAACTAACTGATTCTAGTGGAAATATAGGAAGAAAGACTTTAGCAGAATATTCTCAGGTTAATGGAGATGCGGCTAGTTTGTATACTGATTATATATTAACTTATAGTAAAAATGGATATGGGGTGGATACAGATCCCCTTGGTTTGGGAACGAATCGATTTATACAAAAACAACTTGAAGATCTTCAAGGTCCGACTATAAATATAGTTTCTCCATTGTCTCAAACTTATATAACTAATACTAGTTTAGTGCTTAAATATATTGCTGAAGATTTTGGTGGAAGAATAGACAGTTGTGAGTATAATTTTGATAATGGCCAAAATATTCCAACTTCCTGTTCTCTGGATACAACTTTTGATATATCTAATGGGCTACATACTCTATATGTTTTTGCAAGGGATATTTATGGAAATGTTGGAATTTCTAATGTGACTTTCCAGATAAGTACGGACGTTCCTTCTGTTACTTTAGATTTTCCAACTGACGGGCAGTATATGACTGCTGGTAGGGATATTTATTTGAGATATACTCCAAATGATGGAGAAAGTATTACAGGCTGTTCTTTGTATCTTGGATCTACTCTTATATCATTAAATGAAACAGATGATGTAATTATCAAAGCAGCACAGAATAATTTTGGGCCTTTTAATTTTAGTGAGGGAATTTATAGGTGGAATGTTTTATGTTCAGATAGTTCTAATAATCAGGATTTTGCATTAAATAATTTTAGTTTTATTATTGATGTTACCAAACCGGTTATATCAGATATTACAAAACCTTTAGCTTATCCAGCTAATAGTTTATGTTCTAGAAATATTCAGATAGAATATAATGTTGTTGAGAGCAATATAAATTATTGTTTTTATAAAGTCTATAGCGGTTCTTCGATTATTGTTGAAGATACGAATCTTTCATCTTGCGGATCTGGTTCTTTTAGCATTAATTCAAGCAGCGAGGATAAAACACTTAGTTTGAATCTTACTATTGTTGACAAAGCAAATAACAGGAATAGTATGATTAGGGACTTTTACGTAGATAGTGATAGTAGTTCTTGCACAACAAATCCAAATAACCAAAATAATGATGATAATAACAATGATGGTGGAAATTCTAATCCTATCAATGTTAACCCTAGAGCGCCTAATAATCCAGTTGTTCCAGAAAATATTCCTGATTCAGATTCGGAGCCTCTTGCTCAGCAAAATATTATCTTAACAGAAAATATAGATCAGTTTTCAGTTGGAGATGGAGAAAATGTAATTATCAGAATTGATGGAGTAGATTATAGCTCTGTATTTAGTTTGGATGGTGATGTTGTCAAGATACAAATTGGTAGCGGAGAATATGAACTTAAGGAGGGCAAGGTAATAGAGGTATTAGCTGGAAGCTCAAAGATTTATTTTGGTCTAAAGAGTCTTGAGTCAAATGAAGCGTCTTTAGTGGCTAGTTTGGATAGGAATGCTTTGAGTAAGGAATTTGGAAGTAAGAGAAAAGTGGTTTACTTGCTAATTATCTTCTTTATAGTGTTTATTATTTTAGCAATTGGTATAACTTTATATTATGTTATAAAGTCTGGCAAGGATGAAGCTTCAATGAATGGAAATAGTTCTAAAAGTGGTTTTCGTTTTTCTAATTAATTATGTCAAGATTGCCGCTGTAGAATGCAATCTTGAGCACTTGAACATTACTTAAGTTTGTAATTCTCTGCAAAAGTCCCGAACAAACGACAAGGACTTTTTGATTTTAATTAAAAATTTTCTCGTTTGAACAATTTGTTAATTCATCTTCTGTAGTGTCTATTCCTGTAATTCTGTCTTTATTTCCATTAGAGTCTGCATTGGGTGAAGGGATATTAAGTCCTCCGAATGAATGAAGAAGATTTGCTATAGGATCCGATACATCTATTTGTCCATCATCATTTGAATCAGCTGCGTCTAAACAGTCGGGTTTTTTTCCGTTTAAGAATAGATAGTTTAATGTGTAGATGGGGTCTGAAATATTTACTTGACTGTCATTATTGCTATCTCCTCTCATAAATATTTTGGCTACTGCTGGGATAGCTGCACCCTTTCCTAACATATTTTCTTCAATTCTTCCCCCTCCTCCTCTTTCGTTATAGGATATTCTTGCATTGTCAAATAAAGTTCTACTAACTAAAGGATCAGTACTAAGATCTTCTACCAAATATCCACAGTGGGCATTACTTGCTACTATCTCATCAAGCGGGCTTATTCTAACGGTTGGACATTCTCCTATAGGTTGTCCGGTTATAGGATCTATTTCACAATTAGGGTCTGGTTGAACAATATATGTATCTATTTTATAAGTTATTCCTGTTGATTCTGGGGTTATAAACAAATTCCATCCGGGAGTTATATTCCTGTTTGAAGAATCAGTATACGATGTTTCTGAATTATTATATTCTACTTTTACTTTCATCGCCTCGTCTTCTATAGCGGTGTGATCTATTAATCCATTTATAAGAGTTTTTCTTACACCTGGATTTTGGAATCTTACTGCGTATTGTACTTTTAGTCCTGCTTTTGCTTGGATATCAAGTCTATAAGAATTATTATTATCAGGATTTTCTTGGGTTCCATCTACTACAAGATATACTCCTACTTTTTCGGTGTCTTTATCGAATTTGGATCTTTTTAATGTGACTTCATAACCAGTACTGTCTGTCTGTAATGATCTAGTTGTGTCCACCCATATAAATGATGTTCTCCCTGTAGATTCAATATCTCCCAAAGAAGTATCAAATCCTGTTGATTCTAGACAATTGTTTTCAATATTCCATTTAAGTGGGTCTTCTTCTACATATGCTCTTGAAGTAGTGTTATTATCAAAGTTTTCTTCTTCCACTGTTCTAGTCTGAGAGTATAGAGAAGTATATGAAGAGGCCATAAGTGCAACTGCCCCTACTGTTATGTAGACTGCTTTCTTTGCTGATTTTAGATAATCTACAAGTGATTTTCTCATGTTTTTATAAGTCAAATTTGATATATAAGCTTTTCTATATCGTAAATTTGAGTAGTAAATATGTTTTTGATTTGTAGGATAACCGTAGATATTCTTTTTCTTATGGGAAACGCTTATAAAGATATTTTTCTTGAATATTATATTAAAAATTAGAGGCTAAAAAGGAGTTAACCTACAAAGTTGGCACATTATAAATATATAAAAAAAAGAGGAAAAATTTACGGTCCTTATCTTTATGAAAATAAAAGAGTTGATGGAAAAGTAGTTACAAGTTATTTGGGACAGTCTGAAAAGAAAAGTGTAAATTTAGCAGCATTTTATTTTCTTGGAATTTTGATATTAGTTGTTTTTCTGATGTTTATTGCTTTTAGATATTCTTCTTTGACAGGAAAAGTTTCTTTGGATATAGAATCAAATTATGTTGCTGGTGATTTACTAGAAGGAAGTCTTAATATTAATTTGAAAGAAGGAGAACTTATACCAAAAAATTCCAAGTTGATAGTTACTCTTGGTGAAGATGTCAAAGAGTTTTATTTGGAAGAAATTATAGATTCTGATTTTACAGAAGGGTTATTTTTTGCTGAGGGGATTGCCTTAGAGGGAAGTGGAGAGGGATATGGTAGCATAGGACAAAAAATTATTTATCCAGAGATAAACTTTGATTTGAGAATTTATTCTGGAAATAATTCTGAAAACAATGAAGAGGATTTTAGTGACGAAAATGTTTCTTTGCCAGAATTTAATGGGAGTGAAAATAACGAGACAACAATTGAGGAAGAAAGCACTAATGAAGTTGAGGACGAATCTACCAAAATAAATGAAGTTGAAGATAACTCTGGAGAGAGCAATGATGAATCTATAGATGCAAATGAAGTTGATAGTGAGAGTGTAGAAGAAAATAGTCAAAATTCCGAGAATGATTTACAGACAGCAGAGCTTCCAGGGGGAGAGCAAAATTCAGTTGAAGTTTCATCTGAGTCTACATCTAGTAGTTCTGAATCTTTAAGTTCCTCTGAGGCTAGCGGGATAACAGGAGAAGTTATAGATGAAGACGAGGTAATAGTTTCTGGTAAGACAAGTGCTAACAGTAGTTTTACCTATAATTTGGAAACAGAGCAGTTAGCAGAGATTGTTCAAAATAGTGTTAAAGATGGAGAAGAAATTATTTCTGAGGATAATATAAAACTAAAGATAGAAGATAATGTTCTTGAAGTAACTACAGATTATTCTAAAACTAGAGAAGGTTTTGGACAGGATTATTTAACTGAGAATGACGTAATAATAGAAGTTGACTTAGCCAAGTTGGGAATTAGTGTAGAAGAAGATACAAATTTAGATATAGAACTTGTTTATGAAAATGTTACTTTTTTGGATGTACATAAAACTATATTTGTAGTCGAATCAAATCAAACTTTGAATGAGAGCGAAATTTTAGTAATTAGTAATACTACAAACCTTACTTTTATTAAGGATATACCTAATATTAGAATAAATAAAGATGAAGAGTATTCTATTGATCTTAATGAATATTTTTATTCTGCTGAAATGTACGAGCTTAGTTTAGAAAATATTAGTGTTGAGTTTGAAGGAGGGAATGTGACTTTAGTTCCTGATAAAGGTTTTAATGGAGCTAGAAATGCAGTTATCACTGCTTATGACGGAACTTTCAATGTAACCAGTAATCAATTTAAAATAATAGTTTCATCTGGGGAATTTTCTATTGTTACTTCTAGAAAAAAAATAGTTTTAGGAGAACCTGTTTTGTGGAGGGTAAATGTTTCTTCAGATTCTCCTGATAATGTAAGTATTGAAATTCCTTTAGAATCAGAAAATATCACTATAAAGAAATTAATTAATTCCATAGAGGAAGAGGTTTCTTCAGAAATAACTGGAAGTTTTATAAGAGATTTCAATGATTCGGAAATAGAAGAAGTATTTCCTGGTATAACTGGAAGGGTTATTGAAGAACAGGAAGATACAACTGGAGAGGGGATTATAGTAGATTTGAAAATTGAAGAAAAAGGAGATTATATTTTAGAATATTATACTGAAGCACCTACTTCTTTTGAAGAGAATATTTTTGGGGGAAAGAGAATAGTCATCTCTGGACCTGATAATTTAGAGTATACTGATGTTATTGCTTCAACAAATTTAGATAATAAAATTTCAGTTGAAAAAATTTCTTCAATTAAGGTTTATTGGAAAAACTATGAGAGTGGTGCAAAGATTAAAGATGTTGATGAAGTAAATGAAGAAACTTATATAGAAGAATCTGGAAAAATGGATTTTTTTGAGGAGAATGATACGATTGTTTTTGAAGGGGAGAAAATTCAAGAAAATGATAAATCTTCAACAAATTTAGATAATGATACTCTAGAAGAGAATATCTCGGCTAATTCAGGCGAAAATGGCAGTAATTCTGAAGCACAATCAAGTATTATCACTGGAAATATAATTGGGGAAATAGCTGAAGAAAATACTGAAAAGTTGAATAAGTTTGAAGCAGACGAGCCATTAGGCAGCATTCCTTTTGATGCATATGATTCTAACCAAGATGGCTTTCTGGATTATATTGAATGGGTGGTGCCTCATTTAAGCAATCAAACATTTGAAATTATCGTTATTGTTAAGGCTGAACATTTAAATTCTAATAGAAATTTTATAGAGGATATTTACGAATTTGTTAAAGAGAGAGATAATTCATGGATTGAAATTCAAGAGGAACATTATGTTAGAGTTTATTTTGAAGAGAATCTTACTGCTGGAAAAGATATTACTTTGTACGCTAGGAGTAATGAGAGTGATGCGGCAATAGAAGTCTATGAAAAAGATAAGGATGAGTTAGTTGCTAAATTTGAAGAAATAAATGGGGATGAAAAATATACAGTATTATTAGATAATTTAAATGGAAGCATCGATTCTTTCGATTTAAAAATTATAGGAGGATCTATAGAATTTGATTACATTGTTGATCCTGATGTTACTACAGTTACAGATTGTGGAATTTTAGCGAGTGCAAATACTTATTATCAGGTAGGAATTCAAAGTCCTGTCACAAATTTAAGTTCAACAGGAACTTGTTTTACCATCACGGCCAATAATATTACTTTAGATGGAAATAATTCTATTATTGTTTATTCAACAGGAACTACTGGATCTACGTACGGAATAAATATTTCAGGAGCTAATGATACTACTATAAAGAATTTCCAGCTTATAAAACAGGGAAGTTCAAGTGGAAATGCTAAAGTTGCGATAAGTGTTGTTGCGGCTAGAAATGTTACAATATTTAATAATACTATTTTTGTTAATGGAACAACAGCAGATGGTATTCTTCTTAATCCAGCAAATTATGTTAATATCACTTCTAATAGTATTAATGCCAGCGGAACTGGAGATGGTATCGAGGCAGAATTCCCATCAAATAATATTACTATAATGAACAATTTATTAAATACTAGCGGAACTTTTGCGGATGGAATAGATTTTTCAGGAACTAATGATTCTTTTATATCTGGAAATTCCATTATTACGAGAGGAGCTGCTGGAAGTGGAGTCGCCCTAACAGCAGGTACTAATAATAGTAGGGTTCTTTTAAATAATATCTCTGTAACTAATTCAGGATCTGGTATATTAATGTCTACAGGTTCTAAAAATAATAATGTTACAAAAAATTATATTAATGCCAGCGGAACTGGAGATGGGATTGCATTAACTACAGGGGCAGATTATAATATTCTATCTGGCAATTTAATTAATTCAACAGCAGGAGACGGCATTGAGTTTACTAATATTTTGAACACTACTATTATTGGCAATTTAATAAGAGTTAATGCCAGCGGTGTTCATGGCATAAGTTTTGAAGGATCTTCTAATTATACTACATTGGCTTATAATAACATAACTGTTTATGGAAGTGGAAATGGAATTAGCATAATTACTTTTTCTAATTTTAATCATATTAATAATTCTATAATAAATGTTAGCGGGAATTATTCAATTTATTTATCTTCTTCAATAAATAATACTATCATTTATAATAATTTTACTTCCTCGGCTAATGGTGGAGGTTTAGCTTCTGTTTCTTCTAATTATACTAACTTTAGCAATAATAGGATTGTTGTTAAAGGTTCAGGTAGTGGAATAAATATTTCTTCAAGTTTATATGGAACTTATTCATCTAATGAAGTTATTGTGCAAGGAAGTGGAGTAGGATTGTCTATTGATCAATTTTCGGAAGGTACAGCATTTTTCGATTCTTTAATTAATTCAACAGAAGGAACTGACTTTGTAATTGTTTCTTCCAATGCTAGAGGAGAAATAAATCTGACTAATACTACTTTAATTAACGGGGATAAAGTTTTTACTAGCGGATCTACTGCTAGACTAAATGTATTTTGGTATTTTGATGCTTACGCTAAATATTCTAATAATTCTGCATCAAGTGATATAAATATATCTGCTTTCAATTCTAGCAGTACTTTAATTTTTACAGATGTTACAGATTCTGGAGGAATTTTGCTTAGAAAAATAATTCCAGAATATTGGCAAAATGCCACCGATACATCTTATCATAATAACTATACTTTTAATGCAACTAAAGACGGATATGTTACAATTTCTAGAAACATAAATGTTACAAGAAGCAGGAATGAAACATTCGTCATTAATTCAAGACCTTTGATTAGTTTTACTGGACCTACTCTTGCAAATAATA
>CAYHYK010000009.1:0-25264 GCA_964360985.1 Candidatus Woesearchaeota archaeon
AAACATTTTGATAAATTGGGGGGGGGGCGAAGCTTACTTAGAGTGAATATAGCTATTTTTTACTGGATTAAAGCGCCTCAACACCGAGCCTTTTAATGAATTCATCTCTCACAATCTTTTTCTTAACTTCTGAAACAGAGAACAAAAGTCTTTTAACCATCTTTTCAGAAATAGTAAAAATATAATTCAACTTAACTATAAATCCTCCCATACTTTATCGTCTTTATTATCCCATAATTCTTTCATTTTTTCAGCCTGTAAACTATATAATAACTGGTCATATCTATTCTCTTTTCTAAATTCATTATAAGTTCCTGCCATTTTTTCAACCAAAATTACTCAACCCTTAAACTCTCATTCAATTCTCCAGCAAAATTCTCAAGCATCTTTTCCTTTGCTTTTCCAACCCATCCACGATGCCCTAATACCCAACCTAATTTAACGAATGCACTTTCACTTAACATATCTTCTAGAAATATAACTCCTGCATCAATCAATTCTCTTCCATTGGAATAAACAAGTGGATCTAATCTTCCATTTATTGTTTGAGCAGCACAACAAACAACAAATCCATTTCTAATATGTTTCTTGATCGTTGCCAGCCAATTATGTCCTGCCTCTCCAACAGGTAAATGTCCCAATCCCGAAGCCTCAACAATAATTCCTTTATTTTTTAAAGCATAAAAATCAAGAATAGAAGCATCCTGTCCAGGATAAAACTTAACGAGTGCAACTTTATCGCTAAAATTCACATCCAATTCAACTTTTCTTTTATTATCTCTTTTATCATATTTTCTTAAAAATTCAACTCTATCAGGCCAAACTTTAGCAATAGGAATATCATTAATAACTTTAAATGCATCTCTTCTTGAACTATGCATTTTCCTCGTCTTACTTCCAGGTAAAGCATAACAATAATCATCATTTAAAGTTGCATGTCCCACAACTACAACTTCAGCACAATCACTTATTGCCATTCTAGCCGCACACTGTAAATTCAAATTAGCATCACTAGAAGCTCTATCAATACTTCTCTGACTATAAGTTAAAACAACCGGTTTATTTAAATCTCTTAAAAAGAAAGATAATGCTCCTGCAGTATATCCTAAAAAATCAGTTCCATGAGTTACAATAACCCCCTCTATATCCTTATCATCTAACATTTTCTTCGCACTTTCAGCAATTTTAATCCAATGTTCGCTTGTCATACTTTCAGAAGCAACCATAAAAGGCACTTCTATTTCTTTAACATTTGCAATTTCTAATAATTCAGGATAAAATTTAATAAATTCATCAAGATTAGTAAGCCATTTTACTCCTCCTGTTCTAGGATCTAATTTACTTGCAATAGTTCCTCCTGTAACAATCAGCCCTATATTCTTCAACCCCTCCTTTCTTTTAAATTCAAACTTTTCAACATTTTCATTTTCTTTAAATCTTCTCAAAACCTTCCCAGCCAAAATATTATCTCTAGGAATTCCTATATTATATCCAGAATCCAATTTAAGCAGCATAACACTAGAATCGCTGCTCTCTAAAACTTTAGCTTTCAACTCATCTTTAGCTAATCTAATTTCAACAAAATCTCCTGGATTAAAATTCAATTCAACCATAAATCTTCCAATAATAGTAGTTATAAAAACCTTGCTAATCACTTTCCTATGTATAGCCTAGGGACATATGTCCTACCCCTAAAATTTGATAAACAATACAAATTTGTCTTTAATAAATGAGTTAATTGGTTAAAATTCGCTCCTTGAGCCATTCTGAGTTTTAAAAATTAATAAAATTGCAATCTTCTCTATAAAATTAGATTTCTTACCTAGGACATATGTCCGTGGGGAGCACACAATCACTTTCCTACTAATTCAAAATAAGATTTACCTTCTTACACTAACATTCCCTACAAGTTGATCTAATCCTATTTCTTTAGCATCATAAACTTTTTTCATAATTGAATATGCAGATTTTGTCGTTAACTCTTTGATCCTTTTTCCTGGCATAACAAGATCAAGAAATTTATCAATAATTCCAAAAGAATTGTAGAGTAAGTCTGGTACTCCAAGTTCTTCAAAAAATTCATTTACTGCTAATTCTAGATGATTTAATTCACCTTCTAATTTAATTCTTAATAACCCTCCAGCTAAAGGAAAATTACATCCATGGAAACCAGCTTTTATATTTACATCATTATGTCTCTGAGAAATTTCATTAATCAAATATCGGTATTCTAATAATTTTTCTCCAAGAATATCTCTCAGCTCTGAATCAAAATATCCAAATGTTGCCTTTTCCATAAAAAGCACTATCTATTCTATTATTTAAGCATTTATCTAATAACTCTTAGCCACATATCCTATAGTATTAACATTTTCTCCACAAAGAATGCATTTCCCTTCCTTTTTCATATCTTCAATAATTCTAGAATTTGCGCCAGTTTTTTCTTTTAATTCGCTCTCCATTTTTTTATCATTTTTTAGGTAAACCTTTACAATTTTTCCCTCTTTGAGTTTTTTCTCTAGTTCCTTAAGAGTTTTTGCTTCATCTATTCTTGAATGTAAAAACTTTTCAGCTTTTTTATACATGTCTCCCTGCATCTCTTCTAAAATTTCTCCATATCTAGGAACTATTTTTTTCTCATCAACCTGTTCTTTCTTTCCATTATCTCTTCTAACTATAGTAACTTTTCCAGCGCTAACATCTTTTGGTCCTATTTCAATCCTTAAGGGAATTCCCTTTAACTCCCATTCATTGAATTTCCATCCAGCAGAGTATTCGGTTCGGTCATCCAAATTAACTCCAAATTCTATAAGTTTCTTTTCAATTTCCTTGCATTTCTTCAAAACTTTTTCACGCGAATCGTCAAATAATATAGGCACTATAACTCCTTTATTATCTGTAACTCTAGGAGGTAAAACTAATCCTTTATCATCTCCATGAACCATTATTAAAGCACCAATAAGTCTTGTAGAGAATCCCCATGAAGTTTGATGTCCGTAATATTCTTTCTCGTCTTTCCCTTTAAACATAACATTAAAAGCCTTAGCAAAATTATCGCTCAAGTTATGTGAAGTCCCACACTGTAATGCTTTTCCATCAGGCATTATTGCCTCAATAGTCATTGTAGTTCTCGCACCTGGAAATTTCTCTCCCTCAGATTTCTTCCCAGTTAAAACTGGTATAGCAAGAATTTCAACCATCATTTTTTCATACTCTCGAATAATTTCCTCCATATTTTCTATAGATTCCTCCTCATTAGCAAAAACACAATGTCCCTCCTGCCACAAAAATTCCCTAGTTCTAACAAATGGTTTAGTTTGTTTAACTTCCCAACGCAAAACATTGCACCATTGATTAATTTTTAAAGGCAAATCTCTATGACTTCTTATCCACTTAGAATAAGCATCATACATTATAGTTTCAGAAGTAGGCCTTATAGCATATTTTTCTCCCTCTTCGCTTTCCTGTACATAAGCAAGTTCAGGAGCAAAGCCCTCAGCATGCTTTGCCTCTTTCTTAAAAAATGAATCAGGAATAAGTAATGGAAAATAAGCGTTCTTTACTCCTTTCTTCTTCATAACACCATTAAAATAATTCTGAATATTTTCCCATATAGAATAGGCATTTGGGCGTATAACCATAAAACCCCTTATAGGAGCATAGTCAGCAAGTTCAGCCTTCTGAACAATTTGAGTGTACCACTCAGAGAAATCTTCCTCTTTCTTAACTGTCAATCCTTTTGTATCTTCTTTCTTTTCATTTGACTTTTTCATTTCCTATCAAATAACTTCTATTTCTTAAATCTTGTTATTCTTGCAACCTTCATAAAATATATAAACTCCCTTATATTTCCAAAATATGAAACCAGTTTACAGACCAAAATTAGCTTATCAATCTTCAAAAAAAGATAATTATGCTATTCCTAAATTAAATTACAAAACACTCTATTTAGAAGAATATGAAATTTTTGCAACAGTAGAAACTGACGAAGAGAATATTCCGCACTTAGAAAAAAACTTAGAAACTATTATAGAGAATTTATTAAAAGATACTAATCCAAATACAAAAAGGAAAGATCCTAAAATAATTAATTTAGAGGATAGAATTAAAAACATAATCCCTAAAAAAGAAAGGGAAAATCCAGAAGAAATTTACTACCCTAATGAAGATCCAAAAGAAAAAGACTATAGTATTGGATCAACCGATCGTAAAAGCGGAGCAAAAGTAATTTATGTCGATCAGTCCTCACTACCATTAAATGTTTTAGGATTGTACAAACCTTCAAACCATACAATCTACATCAATAAAGATCTTCCAGCATATCAAAAAGAATTTGTTTATCATCATGAAGTAGCTCATGCCCTGGGAATAAGAAATGAGGTTGAAGCAGATAAATATGCTGCTTCAATAGTAGGATATAATTTAAGATCTCCTCAAGAAGCATACAGAGCACAAATGGCTGCTTAAAATAGAATAGTTATATAAAGAAAAAACACATTCAAAATATATGGCTTACGAGTTAAATACTAAAAACTTTAAACCAGAAATAGAAGTAACGGGATGTATAATAGAATCAAAAGGAAAAATAATTTTATTAAAAAGGAAAGATTCTAAAGTCGAAGGTGGTAAGTGGGGGATACCTTCTGGAAAAGTAGAAAAAGAAGAGAGTTTATTAGATTCAATAAAAAGAGAGATAATAGAAGAAACAGGAATTGAAGTAAATAAAAAAGAAATAAAATTCATCAAGACATATAAAGTGCGAAGCCCGAGATATGATTTCATTTACCATTTATTTTACACAAAAATACCTAATATGGAAGAAATTTTATTGAATA
This sequence comes from Candidatus Woesearchaeota archaeon, assembly GCA_964360985.1. GTDB lineage: Archaea > Nanobdellota > Nanobdellia > Pacearchaeales > GW2011-AR1 > JAUSIK01. Next base: position 4,836 of record CAYHYK010000009.1, read on the forward strand.
ATGAAGAACATTTAAAAGCTATTTGGATATCTCCGCACAAAGCACTTGAACTCCCCTTAGTAGAAGGAACTGAAAAATTTTTAGAAAAAATCTACAATTAAAAACAGACCCAGGAGGAATCGAACCCCCGTCACAACGTTTCTTCTCTTCTCCTTTAAGAAAGATTGGCTCTCTTAAAGGAAGGTTGAACAACAAGGAAACCTTAGTTTCCTTATGATCCGAAGCGTCGTATTCTAATCCACTGAACTATGGGCCTAGACTTTCCAAAAGAATTAAATAATTTCCCTTTTTATAGTTATAGACCTTAATTTTGGTCTTAACTATTTAGGGAAAGATATAAGTAAGTAGATACAATTATATATCTTTCACTATAATCCTATTGAAGAAAGAGATAAAATGGTAAAATCACTAGCAGGCATAGCTACACTACTTGGTACAATAATAGGTGCAGGAATTCTAGGAATACCTTATGTAGTAATGAAATCAGGATTTTTATTAGGAGCTCTAAATATTCTAATTCTGGCAGTTATGATGGCTATTATCTGTTTGTGTATAGGAGAGATAACATTAAGAACAAAATCAGACCATCAACTAACGGGTTACGCTGAAAAATATCTAGGCAAAAGAGGAAAAATATTAATGTTTATAATAGCCGCATTCGGTGTGATTTCAGCGCTTCTAGCCTACTTAGTTGGAGAAAGTGAATCGATATCCTATCTAATTTTTAATTCTTCAACTTACAAATTAGAAATGGGTTTGTTCTTTTGGGTTCTTTTATCAATCCTTTCACATAAAGGAATAAAAACTTTAAAATTAGGAGAAGAAATAGGATTAACTCTTGTTTTAATATTTCTAATTTCTATAGGAATATTCTCATTAAATAATATATCTACAGAAAACCTTATATATAATAATCCTAAAAATATATTCGCTCCATTTGGAGTTGTACTTTTCTCTCTTTTAAGTTTTTCAGCAATACCTGCATTAAAAAGAATTTTGGATAAAAACAAATCCTCTCTAAAAGGAAGCATAATCAAATCATATACATTTGTTACTATCATCTATCTTCTATTTACTGCAATAGTTTTAGGGCTAAAAGGATCTAACACTCCTCAAATAGCAACGTTAGCATTAGGAAAACCTTTCATCTTACTAGGAATGTTAACAATGTTTATGGCTTATCTTTCTCTATCAAATGCCCTTAGAGATGCATTTACTCTGGATTTTGGTTTATCTCTCAATAAAGCATGGTTTATTACTAGTATTGTTCCTCTAGCATTGTTTATCTTTCTTCAAATAACCAACAATGCAAACTTCATTAGAATAATGGAAATAGGAGGAACTATTTGTGCAACTCTTGCAACTATAATGATTTTCATTATATTCCACAAAGCAAAATATCTTGGAGATAGAAGACCAGAATATCAAATAAAATTACCAAAAATAATAATTTTCTTAATAGTAACACTATTCATCATAGGAGCCATAGCCAACCTTATGACTATTTAGAAATATAAACTGCTATTGCAATTATAGAAATTAATACATGAAATAAAAAAGAAGTTAACAAATTTTTAATATGGAAGTAATTTCTTTTTCTATCTACTATAGGAACAATTTGATCTGATATCATACTTAGTCCGATAGCCATCAGAATAACGTTAAGTTTGCTAAATCCAAAAAATAGCACCCAAAATAGAATTAAAATTGAAATAATTATTCCAAAATGAAAATGATGCCAGTCAAAACCAGTTTTAATTCTAAGCCATCCAGTTACAGTTTTTGATTTCTCTTTCTTTGTCCCATAATTCTTCATGTCATGAGCAGAATGAGCCCAAATTCTAACCACAAAAAAAGTTAAAAATAAAGAAAATATAAATAAATATATCATTATATCGTTATCACCACTTTCTTCTTTTTATAAAAGTAATAGCTCCAACGATTAGAATAACCACCGTAAAAACACTTGCCAAAATTGCAGATAGAAAAACAGGAACTGCAGAACTAATACTAGGAGATAGCAGAATATCTCCAAAATTTTGTGTAACTCCCTCTCCAACAGAGAAAAAAACTACTTTAAAAAAAGAAAAAAGAGTAAAAAATAAAGCCATTAATATAGTGATAACAAATATTAACACTATTAAAGAATTCATTTTAACATCTCCTTCAAAACTTCTCTTGCAATATTAAAATCTGCTCTTCTATTTGTCTTCTTCATTATTTCTCCCATTAAATAATTCAAAGCATTATGTTCTCCAGCCTTATAATCGGCAACAACTTTAGAATTCTCTTTAATAATTTCTTTAGCAATTTTAGTAAGTTCTTTCTTATCTGTTATTCTTGCCTCTTTCTCAACCACATTCTTTACAGAAAAGCTCTTTGGATAAAATTGTTTTAAAATTTGTTTTCCTTTCAAAATACTTATTTTTCCACTTTTGATATTATCAAGTAGTTCAACAAAATGCTCTATCTTCATATCTACTTTAGCCAGTACAGTCTTATTTTCATTTAATAATCTAAATAATTCAACCGTAATCCAAGGCAAAGCAAATTTTGCCTCAATCTTTTCAACAACTCTCTCAAAAAATTCAGCTATATCTATATTTTGCACTAAAACTTCAGCATCACTTCCACCTATTTTAAATTTCTTTATGATTTTATCAAGTTTCTCTTCGGGACTTTCAGGCAAAGTTTCGTCTAACTGCTCAACTAGTTTATTATCTACTACTATATCTGCTAAATCAGGATCAATTATAAATCTGTAATCCATCGCATCTTCTTTTCCACGCATTCTTACAGTTTTTCCTTTTACTTCATCATATCTACGAGTCTCTCTTTCACTACCCTCACTCATCTGTCTTTCGAGTTCGTAATCTATCGCCTTTCTTATATTATCAATTGAATTCAAATTTTTAATTTCCACTCTCTCAGTTTTTCCAGGCAGATTTACATTTACATCAACTTTAATCCCTGCATTACTATCAACACTTTTCAAATAAGCTAAAGAGTGCAATAATTTATTTAACCATTCAACAACCTGTATAGAATCACTAAAATCTGGATCAGTTATTATTTCCACTAAAGGCAATCCCGATCGATTATAATCTATATATCCTGTATCTGGTTCCCAAGAAGCAGGATCTTCTTCTAAATGCATACTTCTTATTCTAATGCCATAAAATTTTCCATCAATTCCTGTTCCAGTTACTCCACCAGAAATAGTATTTTGATATCCCTTAGGCAAATCCGGCCAATCATAATGTTTTCTCTGCCAAATCATTTCACTATTTATTTTACATCCCAACATTAATCCTATTCTTATTGCCTGTTTAACTGCCTCTTCATTTGCAGACATAGGTTTGGCTCCAGGCTGTCCCGTACAAATAGGGCATATATTAACATTCGCTCTTAATCCTTTTTCCCTTGAAGCAATACATCTACAAAATAATTTCTCTTTTGTCACAATATAAGTATGAATTTCAAGTCCAATCATGCCATTTAATACCTGCTTCGCTTGTTGCATATTATTTCAAAACTTTAAGCTTATAAATAACTTTCTGATCTATTCAACACTACCTATAGCTCTCTCAAAATCAGGCTCTTCTGCATCTCCCTCTGGAACTCTAAAAACTGCAATATTAGCACGACCATATTCATCCATAGCTTCTTTATACAAATGATTTGAATTAGTACTATGCCCACAGCGAATCCCATCGCAATAAACCACACTTTCCCCTGAATATCTTCTCAATCTGCCGCTTTCAAAATCGTCCGAAAAAGCTTGTTTATTAGTAATATTTCTACTAGAACTAGAAACTCTTCCATTAAGCTCCACTCCAGCGAGCAAATAATATCTTAAATAAATTCTTTTTAATCTCCTTTCTCCTATATCAGCCATATAAAAAAGAAATATTCTTCCTTTAAAGATATTATGAATCTTAAATCCGAAGATCTTTAATTCCCAGCAAAACTCTTCGCAACTAATAAAGGAAACAAAATAGTTGCATCTCCAAAAACTTTAATACTCTTCGCATCCCCTTTTATCTTTCCCCAAGATATGGCTTCTTCAGGCATTGCTCCAGAATCACTCCCATCATATTCCATAGCCGTATTAATATAAACACTATAATCACATCCATTTCTCAACATATTAGCATTAAGTATAGAATGTTTAACAACTCCAGACCCCAATATTACTGCCCCACTCTTCTTCAATCCCACAGTAGTATTATTCAATCTCTTTACATCCTCTACTAAATCTATTTTAAAATCCTCATTATTCAAAGAGAAAAAATAAATATTATCTCCTAAAGCCCCATCTGTCAAAGCCGGACAATAAATTCTTATCTTATTTTTCCATGCCCAATAACATATACTTTCTTTATTATTTATCTTCTCCCCCATTTTCCAAATCAAATCACTTCCACATATTATCTTCCCAGTTTTTTTCTGTTCTTCATATATCTCCTTCAATAATGGCTGTATAAATTTCTCAAATTCAACATATCTATTATTAGCAACAAAAATGTTTCCAATTCTATTTATTCCCTTTTTTCTTAACTCTTTTCCATCAGCCTTAAAGTCACCTAAAACAAAATTTCCTAAACATTTTATTATATCTTCTTCAATTCCACCGCATGTGGTAACAATAGTATTAACCTTCTTATGTTCAACTAAATATCTAAATACCTCTCGTAATCCAGAACTAACCATATTTGAAGTATATCCTAGAAATATAAACGCCTTATCCTTAATCATAGAATTTGTAATTTCAATAGCCCTATGCAAGTGTGTAGCCATAAACCCTGTTTCTCCAAAACTATTAATTATTTTATCATAATCAACACCCTCGTTAAAGTCATATCCCTTTATAGCTATCCCTTTTACTTCCTCGCTTTTTCTAAGTAAATTCTTCCTAGCTATCTGCTCATTATCTTTACTACTTTCATCCATAACAAAACCTCATTTTATCAATATATAAATCTTTATTAATTAAATTTTTATGCAGTTAAAATGGAATCAAAAGCACTTAACATTATACTTGGTTTAATAGGTGTAATCTCTTTTATATGGTCTTACTTCTCTGAAGAAAACAGAATTATAGCATTAATTATTGGATTTACTATTTTCATATTAATATTTTTATCAGAAAAGAATGATAAAATAGATAGTATCCTATCAACACAGCAAAAATTAGAAGAAAAGCTTAAAATACATGAACAACTAATAGATATTAAAAGTGATGTCAATATATTGAAAAGACAAGCTAACAATGGCAAGAAAAAATGACTTTAGTAATACTTTAATTGATCTAATAAAGATAGCAGCCATATTGATATTGGGATTTATAGTTGTAAAAGGCCTTTTGCAAGCAATCAATTAGCCCCCACCAAACCTTCTCTTTCTTCTTCCATATTCTTTTATGGCTTCATCTAGTTCTAAAACTCCAAACTCCGGAAAATAAACTTTTGTAAAGTAAAGTTCAGCGTAAATACTCTGAAAGGGCATAAACCCACTTAATCTATATTCCCCGCTAGTTCTTATAATTAAATCTGGATCAGGCATACCAGAAGTATCCAAAAATTCTGTAAAATCATCTTCACTCATTTCTTTTCTCTTTGATTTTATAACTTTATTAACTGCTCTTACAATCTCATCCCTTCCCCCATAATCCAAACACAATAAGACATTAAACTCCATGTAATTACTAGTCTCCTTTTCCAGTTTATCCAACGATTTAATCAAATTTTTAGGCAATCTATCTTTCCTTCCAATATGTTTAAAGTTCATCTTGTTTTCCTTGGCAAATTTCATAAATCTCTCAACTCCCTTGAGCAACATATCAAAAATAGCCTTTCTTTCTTCATCCTCTCTCTTCCAATTTTCTGTAGAAAATCCCCATATAGAAACATACTTTACTCCTAGATTTTTAGCTTCTTTAAGTAAAGATTCTATACTACTATAACTTCCTGCTCTATAATGTCCAAACTGAGGTTGTAATCCTCGTAGTTTTGCCCATCTCCTATTTCCATCAGGAATTATAGCTACATGTTTTGGAATTTTACTAAAATTCCGACTACTTTTAGCCCTAAATATTCCTTTAAACAATCTTGATATACTCTTTAGTTTATCAACAAAAAAATTACCCTCACGAACAATAACAAATCTGGAAGAAACTTTTTCTATGTCTCTCCAATTAACTTCTAGGTTTTCAACCTTGGATAGTCCTGGACTCCCTTCAAGCCATTTTATCATATTATTAATATCTTCTCTTTCACCCTGAACAACAATAAGTACTCCTCCATTAACAAGATTCATAGCACTACCTCTTAACGCACAATCATCAGCATATTTCTTTACCTCTTTCCTAAAATGTATTCCCTGTACTCTTCCTCTAACCTCTATTCTTGCTTCTTTCATTTTTTATTTGCCTCCATTATAAAACTCTCTTTAAATTTCTCAAAATCAGAACTCTGTATTCTAGCCCCAACTGCATCTTCATGTCCTCCTCCAGTTGCATTCTCAAATTTATTCAATATCTTCTCCAAAATTTTCTTAACACCCTTTCCTCTTAAAGAAATATTTATATTGCTTCCTTTTTTATAAGCCACAGCAATATATTTTTCAGGATGTAAATAAGACAACTCATTAGAAATATCCGCACTTATACTTAAATCTCCTCCATAATCAAAAAATATAACATTCTCATAAACAGAATTCTTAGCAGTATTTAACAACTCATCATATTTCTTTCTTATTTCCCTATATTTCTTTCTAAAATTATAATTTTCTTTAACTTCAATTAGAACATCTGAAGAGCCTTTGCATGAAATTAAAAAATTCTGTAAAAATATTACATTGCTTATACTATCTTTCAATCCAAAATTAAAAGCTTGCGCAATCTTCCCTATTTCCGTTTTATAATAAGCATCAAACGGCTCCTTAACATTTCCCCACAACTCACTATATTCTTTAGCAAATTCCTTGGCAAAATCAGGCATATAATGATCTGCAATACATCCTATAACTGCCAACCACAAATCTTCCTTCCTTCCAGTTAATCTATAAGTCAAATAAGTAACTGGTTCTTCACTTTTATCTTTTCCAGTATTCTTAGTTGGATTATATACAAAAAAATCATTATATTTGCTATAATCCAAAGTCCCAACATCATGATGATCTATCCAGACTAAAGGCAAACCAAGTTCCATTACCTCTTCAACAAACTCTTTAGAAATAACTGGTTTATCCAAAACAAAAACATAATCTGCATTTAACTCTCTAGCTTTTCTGGCATAATCTTTATTCAATTCAGGAAAACTTCTTACAGCTACTCCTTTTCCTCTCCCTAAATATCTTCGCAAAATGAGAAAACTACACAATCCATCACAATCATTATCATAATAAAAAATAGGATTTTGTGCCCTTTCAAGATGTTCTTTCAGTTCGTTAATTTGTTCAATAGTAAACATCTTAAAAACAAAAAAACTCTCTATTTAAACTTGATGAAACTACCTATCTTCTTAAAATATCTCTCTAGTAAAGAATTCCACCATAATAATTCTCTTCAAAAGGAAGTTCTATTTCAGAAATTTCCTTATTATCTACTAAACTATTAGCCTTTATCTTCGCAGGAGATAAAGTGTATAAATTATCCCCAATATATAGACTTCTCTGCACCTGATATTTATAATCATAGAAGGGATTATTGTTAATTCCTCCAGGTAATGAATCAATCATCTCATTACTCCAAATATTTTCATAATATCCATAATACGATCTAGTAGCTATATCTGAATCTTGCTCATATAATCCTACTCTATCCGTTTCCCATTTATCTTCAGCAACTTTAGTCCATATCTCTCCACTATGTCCCTCTCTCTTAGCTCCGATCGGTTCCTCAGAAGCAGACCCATATTTTTTAATATCATCAAAATGAGTTACTTGTCCTTTTACTTTAATTTCATTTTCTTTTATATCAAAAATATAAGCTCCTTGCCATACAACTTCTCCATAAGCCCATTGAGGATTTTCACTATTATATTGATTTTCTTTTATCTTTGCTAAATTTATAGGCAATACCATTAAGTTTCTACTCTTATCGAATAAGAAAGCCTTATGATCATATAAAGCATTGCTATCAGTTCCTTTATCTCCAATAACTATTTTAGCACTCTCCTTAGGATTTGCAACATCTCTAACATCAAATATTGCAATCTTCAATCCTTGAGGTGAAACAAAATCTCTTCCATTATTAGAAATCTCCACAGTTTCTTTTCCTATTCCTATAATATGATTTTCATCATAGGCATGTAAATAATCAGAATATCCCGGAATCTTCAAATATCCTAAAACTTTAGGTTCATTCGCTTCAGACAAATCAATAACATAAAAAGGATCTATCTGTCTGAATGTAACTAAGTAAACTCTATCTTCAATAAATCTTGCAGAATAAATTCTCTCTCCTGGAGCTAAGTTTTCTATTTCTCCCACCAAGTTTAAGTTCTCATTCAACACATAAATGTTATTTTTACTATTTCCATTCCAAGACTCTCCAGAAGTAGTTGCTATTCTAAAATAACCTTCATTCTCATCCATAGAAAATTGATTTAGAACACTTCCCTTAACCTCTCCCTCTGTAATATATTCTATTTCTTCTTCATCAACTCCAATTTTATGAATAACCGTCTTCTCTCTTTCCTCCCTTAATTCTTGAACAAATTCATTCATTCCATTATATAGCTTCTGATCAAAATCATCTTTATCTCTTCCTTCCAAAGAACTAGAATAATCTGATACAATTTTATTTATCTCATTGCTTTTTTCAAAAAATGACTCATCGCTTGACAATATCCCTCTTATTTCATTCCCTTCATTAGAAGGAACAATAGGCAGAACAACCTCTTTTATCATATCCTCAAAATAATCTCTCTGATCCAAAAACTTTGTATAAGTTAAATAGATATTATCTTCAGAAACATATATATTATTACTTGATCCAGTAAGATAAACTTTATTATCAACTTCCCCATTATCAATATTCACCGCACTAATTGTATTAAAGGCATATTCATAATCCCAATAATCAAAATAATAAAGATCACTTATAGCCATTCTTTCTTCAACTCCATTTACTTTTAACATAGGCATTACAGGATCATTACCATTCACATATTTAGAACCAATAACATAAACATAATCTCCAATCATTCTAGAATTAATATAATTTCCTTCAACACTTATTTCATCATCCAATTCAGGCCTAGCTCTATCGCTGATATCATAAATATAAGTATAAATTTTAGATTCTCCACCATAATAAGAAGGAGCTATCATACCTGTCGCTACGGCTTCAGATGCAATCTTAGCATTTTCAACACCTTCAACATTATGCACTACACTTCCTTCTACCCCCTGTCCAGAATTGATTGTCTCATAACCCTGAGCAAAAACTACAAGTTTATCCTCATTAACAAATATTCCCAATAAACTTTCATCTTTAAATTCAATTTCGCTTACAATTTTCATTCCCTCAGCAGGGAAAGCATTAACAATAACTACTTTATTTCCAACAATATCATAAATATATTTTCCATCATTCTTCACAATATCTGCTTCATCTACTCCCTCTACCTGAATATTAGTTTTTGAATAATCTCCAGTCTTCGCTCCAGAACCTTCTGCAGTCACACTTGCTGAATCTTCCTGTGCAAATTGTCGATTAACAGCCGGCAAAACTCCATTTAATATTCCTGAATTTTCAGATTGACTTTCTTCTAAGAATTCTTTCAGTTCAGAATAAGAACTAAAACTCTTTATTTTATCACTTGAAATTCTTTCATTAATATTCGAGTCAAACATAGAAACTACTATCATTCCTAAAACAAACATCAATAATATTACAACAATACTTATGTTCTTAGTTTCATCTTTCATATTATATAAAAATCTCCCTTATATTTAAACAGTCCTTTGGGTTCAATAGTTCTTGCACCAATCATTTTCTTCTCCATAAATTTAACACCATAAATATCAACAATGCAGACAATGCTCCAGCTAAAAACCAAAGCCATACATTTTGAGCAATATTAATTATTTCAATAGTTGGAGTTCCAAAATTTTCAGAAACTTTGGCTAATTCAGATGCAATTCCTCCAACACCCTCATCCATAACTTTCTGAGCTACCTGTAAATTCTGACTAGTATTTTCAGTTAATCCTCTAGAAACTCTATTATCCACAAAAATCTTTATTCCTAAAGCCAAAGCTCCTGTAATTAAAATAGTAGGAATAACTCCCCTTATAATATTTCTAGGAGAAATAATAATTTTCTTATTTGCAATCTTATATTTATGAATTCTTTTTCCTTTAACGCTCCACAAAAATACCTTAACTTTTTCTATTAATCCTGCCCCTTCCAATTTTTTAATATTGTATCCAACGGTATTCATAGGCGCCCCTATGCCTTTAGCAATTTCACTCTCACTTAATTCATTATCTGCCAAAAGAGTTAATATCTTCTTAGAAGTCTTGTTAGATATAACATCTGCAATCTTTTCCGTTCTAGGATCATTTAAATCGATCATAATTGAATTAGACATATAAAATCTAGCAATTTATCCTTTATAAATAAAACTAAAGGTTCAATTCAATCTGAACCTAAAACTAAGCATAATCTCTAATAATATCTTTAATAGCCTCATCCACCTTAGGATCATTTAAAACATCCTCTACACCTAATGCTGCTCCGCCACCAACTCCAACAGGACTATAATCCTCGCAATCAAGTTCATCTAAAGTGCTATCAGTTCCTCTATCAGGATAAGGTTCTTTTATAATATTTCCTCCTGAAAATAAATAATTTAAGGTATAAATAGCATCTGACAAATCAATTTCTCCGTCATCATTTGCGTCAGCAGCATCTTTGCAATCAACTATTCCTGTACCAGTAAACAAGAAACTCAAAGTATTAACAGCATCAGAAATATCAACAGCTCCATCAATATTACTATCTCCTCTTAAGAAAGTTTTTTCTCTTTCATCGCACACATCTCCAGTTCCGTCACCGTCACCATCTTCTTGCAACGGATTAAATATGAAAGGACAATTATCTATAGAATTACTAACTCCATCTCCATCACTATCTTCTTCCTTTACAGTCAATGTTAATATCTTCTCATCAGTCAAATAACCATCGCTAACTTCAAAAATAATTTTATATAGGCCAAAGTCTTGCATAGAAGGTGTAAAACTAAACTCTCCTGTTATTGAATTAAACTCAAAATCCTTGCCTGCCAAAGATACATCTGCATCACTAGAATAAATTAAATTATCTTTATCTGGGTCACTTCCATTCAATTGCAAAGTTAGTTTCTCCCCTATGTCTATAGTTCTATCTTCTATAGATTCCATAACTGGAGCAATATTAGTTTCATCAGCAAACAAAGGGGCTACCAAGAATGGAGTATAACTTACCCTTCCTAAATTGCCTGCATCGAAAAAGTCAACTATTCTATGAGTTATTCCTAGTTTATACTTGCTTCCCCACCAATTAGACAAAGCATCAATATCTATATTTTGGTTATTCTTTAAAGCCGACTGGCTATTCCTAACTAAATCATTGTTTGTTATATCATTACCTCTACTCTCTAGTTCTAGCACAATTCCATTTAAATTATTTGTTATAGAGTTACCATTAATAAAACCTGAATTAAAATTCTTAACAAATAATCCAAAGTTATTATTATTAATTATATTATTATTAATATTATTACCCAAAGCAGGATTGACATTGCTACCCATAGCAGAAATTCCCTTGTCATAATCTTTAACATTGCAATTAGTTATTTCTACATTATCCTTTCCACCTAAATTGGAAATTCCTATTCCTGCCTTATTACTACCTTGTAAGATTGCACCATTACAATCTAAAACAACATTATCATTCTCAATTTTAACTCCACTTGGAATATTATAACTAAACTTACAAAATTCTGTATTAGACTTTATGCTCATTCCATTTTCAGCCATATCACAACCCAAAAAACCAAATAATGCCTTTGCATCAACTCTAGCACTACTTATTCCGTTGCCGCTATCGATAACTTTAGGTGAATAAGTTTTAAGCATGTCCACTATCTCAGTCACACTTAAAGTTGAATCGTATTGTTTGATCAATGCAATTATTCCTGCTACATGAGGCGCCGCTGCAGAAGTCCCGCTTCTTGTGGAGAAACCTCCACCTAAATCACTAGAAAGAATTCTTGAGCCAGGAGCAACAAAATCTAGTTCCATATAACTATTCGAAGAACAAACAACTTGGTCTGCACTAGTAGTGCTATCTGTGCATGTTCTTTTGCATTCCCCAGTTTGTAAATCACTTTCCACACAAAAAGTCCTTGAACCCACATCAGCGTCGTAAACTGAACCAACAGAAATAGCCTTTGGACTACAAGAAGGGTAACTAATTCCATTCTTTGCGCCTCCATTTCCAGAAGCAGCTACAAAGGGCATTCCTAAATCATAAGCCCTATTTATTAAAACGTCCATCTCAGTCTGAGGACAATTAGAACTCTCATATATAGAACTTCCAATACTCATAGTAATTATATCCGTTCCTAAATCAACTTGTTTCTCTAAACACCAATCAATACCTGCATTAATTGCTGAATCAAAACAATTTTCATTTGCATCACAAACTTTAGCTGCTAACAATTTAACATCAGGAGCAACACCTATAGAACCAGCTTCTAAACTAATAATTCCAGCAACATGAGTTCCATGACCACTTCCTTCATCCATAGGATCAGCGTCATTATTAGCAAAATCATATCCTCCAATAACCTTTGAACCTGTACCCATAAATCCTCCTAAATTAGGATGAGTGTAATCTATTCCTGTATCTACAACACAAATAACCTGTCCATTTCCAGCTAATCTCTTTCCCTCATGCACGACATTATGAGCATCATCAGCATTTATAAGTGGAACACTTTCAGACATCAACGGCTTATACATCTTATCAGAATAAATTCTTTTGACATTGCTGTTAGAAGCCAACTTATTCAAGCCATTTTTATTAACTTTTCCTGAAAATCCAGGCACCATTTTATATTTATATTTCAGTTTAAAATCACTTCCAACCAGAGATAAAACTCCGTCCTCTTTTAATTTAATTTTATACTTATAATCATTAATTTTGCTTTTATCAAATCCGCTGTCATAAAGTTCAACAACTACAGAAGTATAACTTTCCTTAGTCAGCTTATCAAAAACAAGAGATTCTACCTTGCTAGAATAAGATGAACTATAACTGTAAGAAGTACTAGGGCTGGGAGAAGGATAATAACTCTGAGCAGAAACAAAAATTAAACCGTTAAATAATAAAAAAACAGCCAAAATCTTCTTAAAATTGCTTCCATCCATATAAAACCTACCTAATTAAGGTTTAAATATATTTGGTTATCTAAAATGTATTGAATAATTCCCAAAAAGAAACACAGTTTTTATTTAAGACTATAATTAGTAATCAGATCACATCTCCCTTCAATAATCGTCAACCCATTACAACAACCAAGCATATTGACTGCATATGCTCCTTGAGGGGCGCACACAGATTGACAAGTATAATCTTCGGGAGAATCGCCCCAGCAATATCCACTACCACATTCAGTATTGCAATCACAAGATTCTGACTGACTGCACTCAAGTTCAGAATTACACTCTGTAGGATTATTTACACAAGATAAATCTGTTAAAGTCTCTTTGATACATATTCCATTTTCCAAAATCTTAGAACAGCAATTAAGAGGATTGTTTGTCCTTGCGCCTTCAGGAGCACAACCAGACTGACATACATAATCTCCTGAATTATCATTCCAGCAATATCCGCTAGCGCATTCACTATAACAATGGCATTTATCACCGCTCTTGCAGCTCAAACTAGAAGTGCAGAAAAAAGGATTATTTTCACAGCTAGCAGGTAATCTTTGGCATTGCCCATCCTTACATTCAAATCCCTGACTGCACTGACTATTACTATTACAGTTAGCAATAGCAGCACAATATCCATTTTTACATTCTAATCCAGAAGAACATTCTCCACTACATTGACAAATCTGCCCAATACCACAAGATAAAGAATCACAACTATTTTCATCATTATCTACACAAGAAGAAATTCCAGAAGTTGCACAAGCTCCATCAATGCATTTACTCATATAACAACCCATTTCTGTTTCAGAAATATCTGAACCATCACAACTATACTCTACTAATATAGACTGATCCTTGCAATAATCTTCTTTTGAAAAGGCCAAGCCCCCGCTTCTCCCGGAAATAATCCCTTTCCTAGAAGCTATTTTTCCACTATCGCTGTCAACACAAGAATCTTCTTCATTAAAAGGGGTAAAAACTTCGCATACATCTAAAGAAGAACATCTAAGTCCATTAGCACATTCTACATCACAATCACATCTAGTTGCTCTACCACAATTATCATCCTCAAGTTCATTATTGCACACGTCAATAGGATTGTTACCACAGCTAATTTCTTTACTCGCCTCTTCTACACATTCTCCTCCAATACATCCATTTTCACAAACTTTATTTTCTTGCAAAACTTCTTTATTATCACAATAATATTCTATCAATGTATTCTCTAAACAATAATCATCTTTTGTATCTATTTCTCCATCCTTCAAAAATGTAACACTTCCAACTCTAGAATATTCAATTCCTCCATCTATATCGAAACATTCGTCATCAACAATTTCTCTTTTCTTTTCATTTACGCAAACACCTTCGCTACATCCATTTTCACAAATCTCGGCTTTTTCTGCAAGTTTCTCACCTTCACAATAATATTCTATAAGTTGCCCTCCCCTACATAAATCATCTCTAATAAACGGAGAGCCCTTATTATATCCAGTTACCCTTCCTTTAACTTCTACATCATTAACACTATCTATATCTTTACATGAGTTGCTCAAACTTTTACTCTCCTCTCTAAACAAGTATTTCTTAAACTCTGCTCTATCCTTAAAATCAACAGCTCCGTCATTATTAACGTCCGCATTACTTTTACATTTTACATTTGATTTACCAAGTATAGCCTCAGTCACAGACGTATAATCTGACTCTTCTATTTTTCCATCTCCATTCACATCTCCCACATAACTAGAACAATCTTTTTCTTCTAAGGAACCATCAATGTTGGACACTCTTTCATCAGATCTTTTTCCAATATCAGAACCAACATCTGGACTTAGTATATTTCCCTCCAAACCTCTATCAACTCCACTTCCCCTGGATAATAAATAGGTAGTTAATGCTCTTGAATCAAGGTTATCAATGATTCCATCAGAATTAAAATCAGCATTACTAGTACATTCCAATTTATTTCCTTCCAAAAAATCCTTTATAGACTTAACATCATAACTATCAATGACACTATCTCCATTACTATCTCCTTTAATAGATGAACAACTCTTAAAAAACAGAATTCCTCCGCCTATTCCTACCAAAACAAGCAATAAGATCACCGAAAAAGACAAAACACCAATATATTTGCTCCCTATATCAACCTCATCCATGTTCTAAAAAACAAAAAGCAATTTATATATTTTGCTAGCCAAAGGTTTTGCTAAACCATCCTGTAATTAACCCTGAAATTCTATCGAATACAGAATAACTTTCTGAATATGATATGGGACTTGTAGAAGATGATGCTGAGGCAGAAGAAGAAGCTGAAGCACTAGGTTTAACGCTAGAACTAGGAGAAGCAGTTGGAGCAATACTTGAACTAGGAGATATGCTAGGTCTAACACTAAAAGTTGAACTAGCTGAAGCACTAGGTTTAACGCTAGAACTAGGAGAAGCAGTTGGCGTAGCGAAATCATTCAAATAAACTTCTAGCCATTCTATATCCAAAGAATCTATTTTATCATCTCTATTCACATCCGCATTGTCAGCACAAATAAATAGAACTTCTTCATTCAAATAAAGATTAAGCCATGTCACATCCTTACTATCTATTTTGCCATCACTATTTACATCTCCTAAATTATCATTGCATATCTCAACTGAACCTAAAGGAACTTTCTTTCCCTCTTCTCTAATTTCTATTTTTTTAGGATCTTCATTTCTAGAAACTTCAATTTTTGCATAAAAAGGCTCAGGCTCTATGATAAATACTTCTCCTTCAAATTCATCAGTTTCAGGATCTATTCCATCACTATAAAGATATTCTTCTTGATTCTCGAAAGTTTCCCCACTCATATAAACTTGTTTTTCAAAATCAGGTAAATCAGTATAAATGTAATCTGGATTTATTTGATTAATATCAAAAAATTCTCCCTCATCATTTGAAAATCCTACTTCATAACCTCCTACACCGTTATCTCCAACACACCCTTCCTCTATTTTTGCATCAATCTTAAATCCTTCTTCATCTCTAACTCCCTCAACCAAATAATATTCGCTGTCGTAGCAATCCTCTCTGACCTCAATTACATTTCCAGTTATCCCAACATTGCTTTGTTTTTCAATTTTATCCGCCACAACTTGTCTGTCAAATTTTCCATAATTATTTGTTCTTAATGTTCTCATAACACCGCTCTCGATAGACCGGCTATATTCTCCTTCAGAACATCCACTAAAACACCCTTCATTCATTCCATCAAACTCACCACAATCAAGAACGCAATTTCCTGCAGAATTACGAGGTATTTTAGCAGGTACATACTCCTCGGCCAAATTCACAAATGAATGTCCAAATTCATGAACAAAAACATTCTTGGAATGCTTATAATTCAAACTCATAACATTAACATAACTTGAACTTCTTATACTCTCTGACTCATCATCATTTATCACAACAATATAATCATTTGGACAAGACCCTGATTTTTTTATCAAATCTCTATTATAACACAACAAAGCAATTCCCTTATATATTTCACATAAAGGATAATAATCGCCAATATAATAAAAATTAAATCTATCTGCATAGCTGTTAAAAGGATCTGTCTCTAAAAAATAATTCATATAATCTAAAGCAATTTCTTTTTTATTAGCAAAAAATACAATATCTATCCCGTTATTTGAAGTCTTTTTCAAAGTAGTGCATTTTGCCAATCCTGATTCTGATAATTTAAGGTCATCTTGAGAAACATAAAATAAAACTCCTCCTATTCCCAATAAAACAAATACTACTAAAACAATAAAATAAACAAACCTTGCCATCTATCTAAAAAATAACGATAGCTTAAATATATTTTGGATAACGCACAAATTTAAATAATGAGAAATTTAATATACCAAATGAATAAAAGATGTATTTTTTTAAGTTTATTTTTAATATTATCAATTTCTAATTCCTATGCACTAAATAATGCAGATTTCGCAATTTATACAGGATCAGGAACATGGGAACATAGTATTACTTCATTTGAAAAATTTTTAGAATGGAAAAATCTTTCCTACGAAGAGATAAGCGCATGGAATTTAAACCATGAAAGTTTAATAGGTAAATACAATGCAATATTTTTCCCAGGCGGCTGGGCTTACAATTACAAAAAATCAATACATGATTCTGGAAATCAAAACATAAGAGATTTTATATATTCAGGAGGCGCATATATAGGAATGAGTGCAGGCGCTTACTATGCATGTGACAATGTCCGTTGGGATGGCCAAGATTATCCTTACTATCTAAATCTCTTCCATGGAGATTGCATAGGTCCAATCGAAGAAATAGCCTCCTGGCCAAATTATATCATGACAACAATATCAATAAATCCCTCTCACGAAGCAAATATTTATGAACCCTCAACAGAAGATGTTCTCTATTATGGAGAGCCTTATTTCATCCCATATCAAACTCAAGAAATGCAAACATTAGCATCATGGAATATTCCATCAAATCCTTCACTGGATAAAACTTCTGGAATCATCAGTTTTAATTATGGCTCTGGCAGAGTTCTTTTGGTCGGCCCGCATCCAGAAATAGAAGAAGATTCTGATAGAGATGGTAACTCATTTGGTGAAGAACTAAATGACGAAGGTTCAGACTGGCCATTTCTTTGGACTGCAATAGATTGGCTTATGAAAAAACCAATCTCATTACCTCCAGAACTTCCTCAAGGAACTACACAAGCAAATAATGATACCATTGCCCCAATAATCCATTCCTTCTCAGACTCTCCAGATCCTTTAACAGCAGGCACGTTACTAACAATAAAAGCAAATGTAACAGACAACATAGCAATTAGCTCTGTAAGAGTTAATATTTTAGATATCTTCTACCCAATGTCTCTAGAACAGGGTCCGCCAGCAGCAATTTTTTATGATAATTTCGAATCAGGTTCTCTAGCCGGCTGGACAAACACTGCAATTTCAGGTGGACAAAAATGGACAGCCTCAACAGTAAATCCATTCCAAGGTTCATGGCACGCCCAATCACAGCCTCGCTCAACTAACGAGCCAGCAAGCACTTTAGAAAGAACCGTCCCAACAACAAATTATCAAGGAATAACAATAAAATACGCCAGAAGACTAGTTGGTTTAGACGCAGCAGACGAATTCAAAGCAAAATGGTTCGATGGAGCAGCATGGAATACTTTAGAGCAAACAAGATCTAAATCAGCTAATGATGCTTCATATATAACAAAATCCTTCTCTCTTCCCTCAAGCGCAAATAACAATCCTAACTTCAAAATAAAATTTGAATGCACAGCGGGCGCAGTATCAGAATACTGCAGAATAGACAATATAAACATCTCTGCCTCAAGCTCTCCAACAGGCCTCTATATATATAAATTCAACACTGCAAACTTAACAAACGACACACACGCCTATACAATTTATGCTGAAGACACTTCAGGAAATCAACCAGTCCCACAAGGCGGAGATTTCACAATTATTTAATAGTATACAAAAATTTTATAATGCAATAAACATTAATTAAAATGAATCCTAAAGAATTCTTTGCTTATGATTCCAAACTCATTAGACTTATTTGATTATCCAGAGCTTTTCTTCTGACTACTTCATTTATACAGGCCTGTTTTTTTGAATTGAATGTATCGTAGATATTGCCTATTGAATAATTTTCTATGTTTGTTCCAAGAGAAATTATCTGGCTTGCAACACTGATAAGTTCATCTTCAAAGATCTGTATATCCTCTAGAGTTATATTATAAACTTTCGAAGTGCCAAGTTTAAGATAATGAAATATTGTTTTTGATGGAATTAAGCTCTTTTGCTTGTATAATAGATAATTGTAAAAAAGAGCCTGGCGTTCAAAATCCCTCCCTATTTTTATATTATTACTGGTTTTATAATCTATTATTACTGGAGCACTATCTGATTTTTGCCTTGTTTGGAGATCAATAATTCCTTTAACACCTATTTTAAATTTTTTATTTTCAGTAAAAGTGAAAGATATATTTTCTTCACATATATGACTCTCATGTTGGTCTATTATAGAAATACCTGAAAGTAATGCCCTTAGATATTCTTCTTTGTCTAACAATCTTCCCTTTAGATCTTTATGAATATTTAAGTTATATTTCTCCCATAATGATGCTAGCTGCATACAAGTTCCATCGATATCAAGCTCTTTTTTAGCATACTTTTCCAAACAGTTATGAATAATATTTCCTGAAAGACCATAACATACTGGAACCAAGGTATCATCTGGAACTTTAGCAATATATGTAAGGTAAAACAATAGCGGGCTTTGATAATAAACGTTCAAACTAGTTGAAGATAAATTAAAACTAACCTTCTCACCTTCTTTTAGAGTTTCCATTTACTTAACAGAAAGATAAACTGTATTTATAAAATTATTTAATTATACGAGATTCATATAAATGTACCTATTTTAGAGCATAATTTTCAGGTACATCACAAAATAAAAACTATCAAAACCTATATAAATCCAAATTCTCTCAAACTTCTATTAAGCATTAAAGCTAAACATTAATGCTGAGCATTAATGCACAAGAAAACGATGGTTAAAAGTAAAAAAGAATTAGTCATAAACCTCCTAAAAAAAGACAATCAGGGTCTTACAATAGTTGAAATCTCAAGAATTCTAAAGACCTCTAGAAACACCGTATCCATAGTTTTAGCAGAATTAAAAGGAGCTAATAAAATAAGAATCCGTCCTGTAGGAAAAGCCAAATTGCATTATTGGCAGGAGAGTAAATATGTTAAATAAAAAAATTATCCTATTTTTTGCAGTTGTTTTAATTTTAGGAATAAACATCACTTCAACAGCTCTTCAAAACAGTCAAAAAACAAATCAAAATAACTTCATCCATTTAACAAAAGCAGAGCATTTAAATTTGAATAAAGAATTTGTTTCGGATATTTATGACTCTGTTAAGGAATTAGATGGAATTTTTAGTAAAGAAATCCCAGAAA
>CAYHYK010000010.1:0-20854 GCA_964360985.1 Candidatus Woesearchaeota archaeon
ACTATAAAGTTCTTAATTTAACAAAACAAAAATCAAAAGCCAAAAAGCTAAAGTCAGAAACAAATGATAATACAGATGTAAATCTCTGGAATGGGAATTTTTATTTGCCATGGAGATGGAAAAATCACAATAAATATCAAGAAAAAGGAGAGTGGTTTGATTCATTAGGTAATTTACTCGCAGTTATATTTGATTTAGCCAGTAAAAGTCAATCAGAAAAGATAATTTCATATATTGAAAAGAATTCTATAAATAAGCCCTACCCTATAAAAGCAATTTCACCTCCAATACTATCGTCCTCAAAAGACTACCAACCATATTTTGAAGATTGTGATGCAAGAACTCCCTATCACTATCTTAATGCAGGTATCTGGACTTTTATTGGAGGGTTCTATGTTCTATCTTTAATAAAACAAAATAAAATAAAAGAAGCAGAAAATCAACTAGAAAAATTAGCAGAAGCAAATTTAAAGAATAATTTTTCTGAATGGCTCGACGGAAAAACAGGTATTCCAAGTAAAGATGAAAATCAAGCCTGGAACGCTGGAATGTATATATTGGCATACTTTTCTCTAAAATCCAAGAGGGTAGTTTTGTAGCTACTACAAAGGTTTAAATATCTCATTCTAGAAAAACTGGAATGAATAAATATTTATCAAGGCTCGTTGCAGAAAACCCTCAGTTAGAGGAACTTCTAGAAGAAAAACAAGTTGAAATGAACGGTCATTATATAATCCATAAAGTTCCTAAAATACTTGGAAAAACAGTTATAGATAATCACTGTGGTTATAGGAGACTAGTAATTAGACCTTACGCTACCAGATTTGAGAACAATGGAAGTGGACTTTATCTGCCTAAAGAGAGTTATTTCCTAAGAGGATGTACTTTGTTTTGTACTCATTGCGGAAAAGCAGAGGAAAAAACAGACTTCTCATCAGTAAATTTTGATACAAAGGCACTCATTGAAAGGATTCCTTTGTGGTCAAGAGTAAAAGATACAGTCAGTGCTTATTTATCAAGAAAGGAAGAGAAAGCCGTCGAAGAAGCGGAAGTGGCGAGTACAATTTAATTTTTTCAGAAGATTTAAATACTCTCAAAAAAAGTCTATACTATGTCTAAAAATTTTAAAGAATTAGAAGAAACTCTCATTCAAGTCGGTTTAAGAATAGCAAAACGTGGAGAAGGTGCACTTTTCGTGGTTGGAGATGTAAAATATTCAGCCCTGATTAACCAATCAGTTCCACCTTTTATGGCTGCAGAAAACCCAAAATTATTAGAATCGCTAGCATTAATCGACGGAGCTGTAATAATTAACAAGAAGGGAATGGTAGAGGCTTACGGCACAATGATAAAGTCCACTTCCACTTTTAAAAATTTTGGAACAAGGCACAGTGCAGCACTTTCAGCATCTAAAAAACCAGGAAATTTAGTTATCATAATTTCAGAAGAAGATAGAAAAATAAGAATTATGAAAGATGGGAAAATAGTTATGCAAATAGATGCATTACAAAAAGATATTGAAAAATCAGTTCCTAAAGCTATACAACTCTTAGAGACCATAGGTGCTGGAACTTTGGGTACAATAGGGACAGGAATAATTGCTCCAGGTTTAGGAATAACTTTTTTACCTGGAATTATTTTATTTGGTTCAGCTTATTACATAGGCAGAATGATATCTCAAAGATATTATAGATAAAACTACTCTATTTTAACACATTTATTATCTTTGCAGTGAAATTTAGATTTTGTTTCTAAGGCACAATCTTTAAAACATCCAGCAGAACATTCTTTTTTGTATATATTTACTAAACCCATTAACTCATCAACATTTTCATTTTTATTATGAACTAAATAGCAACCTAGACCACACCCATTATATTCTCTATTAATATAACATTCATCATCAACATCACAATAATTAGAACTAATAGCAAGAATATTAATTCTTTCTAGTAAATTTTCACATGTTGATCCATTTTTATATTTAAAAAAGTATGATCCTATTAATATCACTGAAAAGATTAACAATAAAACTAAGAGTTTTTTCATACTATTTTCTAAGAATATTTTCCTCAATTAATTTCTTCATGTGATTTGCAGTTACATTATAATGGAAATTTTTCAAAGCGTGTTCACCAGCCGTCTTTCCCATTTTCTCTCTCAACTCTTTATCCTGCATGAGTTTAAGAGTACTTTCAGCTAATTGATCAATATCAGCTCTGTAAGCAAAAGTTTTAGGTCTAGGAAATTCAATCATCATCTTTTTCTTAAATCCCATATTAGGATAAACCCATTCCTTATCTAATTGAACTTCATGAGCTACATCAACTAAAAAACCGCTAGCACCATGAGCAACAGTGTCTTTTGGGCCACCAACATTAATAGATATAACTGGCTTTCCGCAAGCTTGGGCTTCAAGTTGAATCATTCCAAAACCTTCTAGTCTCGAAGGTGCAGCATAAATATCACAAGCATTAATTAATTTAGCCATTACTTTAGGACTGAATGTCTCTTTTACATAAATAAATTTTTCTTTATCAAGCTTCAATTCTTCAATAAGTCTCTCCTCTTCCTTGCCATGATTATCAGCAGAAAAACTAGGCCATATTTTTAATACATATTTCCATTTGGAAAAAGTTTTATCTATTTTGGCAAGCGCTTGAATCATCTCTTGTGCACCCTTACTTGTAACATCTCCCCCAGCAGTTAGAATCATGAGTTCATCATCGGCAACTCCAAGTTTTCTTCTAACTGCCCTTATATCCGAAGATGAATTAGGATAGAAAATTTCTGGATCGTAACCTATAGAACAAACTCTTATATTTTTTTCACTAACATCATCTCTAATATATGTAGATTTAACCCAGTTACTAGTAGCAACAAGTAAAGGAAGTTTATTTAGAGAATCATGGTAATTAGCAACCCATCCATCAGCATTAAACCAAGGAACTGGAGTCACTCCATGTTTTAGTGGATGTTCGACCATTTCAGGTACATTTCCCCAGTAACCTATACCAATAACAGCGTCAGGTTTAAAACTCTTATACAATTTAACTTTCTTTTCATCATCATTTCTATCGCAAGAAATAACCTCAACTCCATTTTCTTTCAAACCCTTAGCCAAATAATGACCCTGTAAACTTTGTCCATCCGGTTCAACAGGATAGGGATACAACGCTAAAACTTTCATTTTACGTTAAAACTCTCCATCTTATGGCAGCTCAAAGTCTCGAAAATATTTTCCTTAAAACCATAAACTTCCGTTATTAATTTAACTTTATCATTAAACTCATTTCTATTCAATTTAACGCTCTCTTCAGCTTTAATATTAGGTATAGGAATCTTAACTTTAGGATCATGTGGTGCTTTCATACTACCGTTCTTATAAGCGAAATAATAAATCTTTCTACACTTCAAAGACTCTTTTCTAACCATTTCTTTAACAGCCCTATGAATCTCTATATGTCTCAAATGCCCATATTCTCCATTTTCACCATGAGTAAATATAAAATCATATTCTTTCAATCTTAAAAATTCTGCAATCTTACTCATCACATATTTTGTAGAAAGAGGTTTCAGAATTTCATCATCTAGATTTCCCATAATGCCTCTAGCGCCATAATATTTACAAACTCTCATAAATTTAGGCGCTCTATCAACATCGTCTCTTCTACACAAAGAAAAAATTGTCCAATCCCAATCTTTATGTTTTAATATCATTCCACCCATCCATATTGTTTCATCGTCAGGATGCGCAACAATCACCAAAGCTTTCTTTCTCTTTTTCATATTCTAACTAATAACCTCTAATGAAAATTATATTTAAACTTTTTTGTTTGTCTTAATCCAACTCACTCGCAGCTTCTTTATCCAAAATTACAGTAATATTTCTATGTTTTTTTAAAAAACTTGCGGGAATATTTTTATCAATAGATCCATGCAAAAATCTATGAACAATTTTCGCCTTACTAACTCCAGAAGCCAATAAAATTATTTTTTTAGATTTCATTATAGTCCCTATACCAACTGTTAAAGCTTTCTTTGGAACTTTGCTGATTTTACCATCGAAAAATCTAGAATTATCTTTTCTAGTAATCCTTGACAATAAAACTTCCCTCGTCCTGCTCTTTGAGCTAGATCCGGGTTCATTAAACCCTATATGCCCATCTCTTCCAATGCCTAAGATTTGTAAATCAATCCCTCCATTTTTCTTAATAGAATTTTCATAATTCCTGCATTCTAAATCCAAATTCTTGACATTCCCATTTAAAAAATTAATATTTTCAGCAGGAATTCGAATCTTAGAAAAAAGATGTTTATTCATAAAATAATAATAACCATTTTTGTTCTTCTTATCAAAAACTACGTATTCATCCAAATTAAACGTTTTAATCTCACTTGCATCTACTTTCTTATTATTAATCAAACTAACTAAACTCCTGTAAAAAGGAATCATAGTCTCTCCTGTAGCTAGTCCTAAAACGAGATTCTTATTTTTTATTATATCTTTAGAGACCAATTCTGCAGCCTTTGTTCCAACATCTTTGTAATCTTTTAGAATTATTAATTTCATATATAATCAAAGAAATTGAACTTTATAAATTCTGAGAGTAGAGGTTTCTTATAGCTAATTCTTCATCTATTTCTTCAATTCTACTTAGTTGTTCTTCCAATTCAGAACGTCTTCTTTTTTGCTCACCATTGTAATCTTTTACATCTTCTCCTACTACGCCTTTTAAGTATGTCTCTATGCCTCTCTCTGCTTGTTCATCAGTGTCATATACACCTATAAACTTCTTTTCATTTGATGGATCACAAATTTTAGAGAAAACAGCATACTTTCCATCTTTACTCCACTTTTCTACTTTAACTAAAGGATCTCTATCTTTACCATCTGTTGAATAAAGACAGATTAGTCTTTTGTCTGAATCATCACTAGATTCTACCTCATAACTTCTTGCCATGGAGCAAACTATTCTTAGATATATTTAAACATTTATATTCTATAAAGATTACCACCATGGTCTTGCCATGGGGCAACAAAACCTATTAAGGAACAACTACTTCCATTTTTAATGGAAGATGAATTGTCTAAGTCCGCCATAAAGTTTTTAGGATAAAATATTATTTTTTTGTATTAACTTAGAAAGTCCCGTCAACGCAACTAAGCAATAAGACAGCAATATTTATTTAGTCTAGATTATTTTAAAACATATGTATAAATGGCTCGCAATTCCTCTTCTAGTTTTAAGCAGTATAGGATGTAAAGAAGAAACCGATGCAGATCTAAATATGCATTGTCCATGTCATTCTAATCTAAGCACGAAAAAGCATTATGGACTAGGAAGCTTTAAAATTGGTATGGGGGATAATCATGACGTTATAGGCGAATGCGTTACACAGGGAAAATTTCATTATGTAAATGATCAAAAAGGTGGCATTGGTAGTTCTTTAGTGGAGGCAGGATGTAAAAATGATAGTGTTGAACTAGTTTGGCAGTTTGGAGGATTAGTGGCCATATCTGTAACAGAAGGATGGTTAGGGCGTACAGACACTAACTTAAGAATAGGAGATTCTATAGAAGATTATTTAGACAGATATCCCAAAGCAAAAATGTATACTGGAGATGCTCCTAATGAAAAGTTGAGTTTTATAACGCCGCATTGCCTAACAAAATTTGATGAAAATGGAAAGATTGAAGAAATGATTGTTAAAAGATACAGCTATAAAAACGAACTAAAAGTAGATAAAAAAGATCATGTTTGCCCTTGTGAAGAAACTTTATTCACTCAAAAAGAGAAATACAATTATGACAAAACCTACAAGAAAACAGGATTAGGCAGTTTTAAATTGAATATGCCAGTCAGCTATTTTTTAGAAAATAACTGTGATTTCAGACGCTACAAGGAATTAGAACCTTGGAAAGATATGTTTATAGGCTGTGGAGATTCAGTTTATATGGAATGGTTGTCTAATGACTTGTATATAGTTTCAGTCAGACAAGGCTGGGAAGGACAGACAGACAGAGGCATAAAAATTGGAGATTCATTGGAAAAGTTTTTGGAAGCTTATCCTAAAGCAAAGAAAAAAGATGCAGGTACTTATCCTAATGAATATAATATTTATACACACGGTTATTTTAAAGCAAGCTTTGACAGCAAAGAAAAAATAGATATGATGTCGTTATTACAATCAGAAGATGATGATTATGACTGGACTACCCCCATAGTTCCATGGCAAAAGGAACCCTATTAATAGTATTCCAAACTCTTTAATATTTCTTTAATTGATATTTTCTTTACACTAACGAAACTATCTGCACCCCCAGAATAAATAAGCAAGTCTTTCTTATTAAGATCTAGAACAGCTCCAGTTGGGAAAATTACATTATCTACGAAACCCTTCTCTTCATATTTTTTACTAGGTGAGATTAATGGATTGGAAGCGGGAGTTCTGGCTATTATCTTTTCGGGATTTTTAAAATCTATTAAAGCAACTCCAGCACTATAAACTCCTTTTTTATCCACATCTTTAACTCCATGATAAATTAATAACCATCCCTTATCAGTTCTAATAGGGGGACATCCAGCACCTATTCTTACTTCATCCCAAGATGATCTTCTAGGGCGCATTATGCTCCTCTCTCTTCCCCAATAAACTAAGTCTGGCGAGTACGAAATCCATATTCCAGGTCTACTAAATTCAAAAAAACCTTCAGGTCTATGATAAGCCACAAACTTTCCTTTTATTTTTTCTGGAAATAACACAACATCCTTATTTTGTTCTCTAAAAATTATCCCTTGCCTTTTCCAATTTTTCAAATCCTTTGAAATGGCAAGTGAAGTTGAAACACCTTCATTAGTTGAAACAGAAACATAAGTCATCAGATAATTCTTCCCAAATTTAATTATTCTTGGATCTTCAACACCATAATCTCCATCTCCAGGCATTCCTGTAAAAATAGGTTTCTGATATACCTCATCTAAACTAAACCCTTCCTCTTTTAAAACAGCTTTCTTAAAATGAGATATAGTAGGCAATCTACAAGATCCATCTTTTAGATACATCTCTCCCCATTTTCCCTTTCTAATAATATCTTTTTCATTTATATGTTGATAATGAAAAGTATATTCTTTCTCAGAAGACATTATGGGGCAGCTCATAGCTTGTCCCTCCTTCGGAATTGTACTCTCTGCAATTCTCAAATAAAGCATAATCCTCCTATCAGGCATTCTAACAGCCGCAGGATTTAAAACACCTTTAACAACCCAATCATTAAAACTAGGCTTAAAATCACTAGGCTTCAATAGGAGTTTCTCTTCTATTTCCATCTTTAATCAAAACAAACACAATCAATATCTATAACCAGGGGATTTATCCTAGAAAATGTTTTAACGCTTCTAATCTCACATTGACTGACTTCTTTTGAATATTTTTCCTTATACTTTTTCATACAGAATTCACTGTTATATATAGGCACTGTTCCTCCTGGGAAATCTTTGTCTACTGTGTTTTGAACATTTTTTAAATTAAATACAACTTCTTCTTTTCCTACAAGAATTTTATCTTCAGAAGTTCTTATACCTACAACATAATAAAACAATAAAAACAGAACTAGACTACTAAAGAATCCAATAACTAATCCCCTAACTAACTCTTTATCTATCGTTCTCTTCACCACTTTACTAACCTCTTTCTTCATAATATCTATAATTTTCTGATATATAAAAACCTATCGCAATCTAGAATTTATATTTCTTATAATTAATGCAAAAATCCTTGTTTCCTTTCTTATATTCTTTAAAAGCAGTATCTATTATTTTCATAGCTTCTTTAGCGTTCTTAACATGAAACAATAAATCCAAATCTTCCTTATTGAAAAATTTCCTCTTTAATGGTTCATTTTTAAGCCATTTTAAAAGCCCTTTCCATTGTGGACCAAGTAGAATTATAGGAATATGGCATATATGTTTCACCTGCATTAACTGCCACGCATAAAGCAATTCTAGAATAGTTCCTATTCCTCCATGAGCAACAACTATTGCATTTGACAGCAACATAAAGTTATCAAGTCTTTCAGAAAATCTAGTATATTCTTTCTTTATATCAATGTAAGAATTCATTCTCTGTTCATGAGGTAATTTTATATTTAATCCAATGGTATGCGCTTTACTCTTTTTGCTTCCAGATCTATGCCCGGCACTAGCGCACTCCATAATTCCAGGTCCACCCCCAGTAACAAGATCAATTCCTTCTTCACCGATCATTTTAGCCAGTTGATAAAGCTGACCACATTCACTATCCTCAGGCTTCATCCTTGAAGACCCAAATATAGTTACTCTAAAATCTTTTTTCTTTAGTTCTTTTAAAAGTTCACCTCTGTTCATTTTAATTCCTTTTCCAAAACTATCTGATCATCCCAGTTTTTAATTCTTGTCTTTTTATGATAATGTTAAATTATAGTTATATATTTATCCAATATCTAATTAGGTTTATCTCGAATTTTCTGCTTTTTGAATTGTCCGCTTTGCTGTGTGAAGGGATTCCCCTAATCACTTTTTCCATGTATGGGTTGAGGTAGATAAGTCTTGTCGTTTTTTATTATGCTAGTTTCTTTTTCCAAACCAGAAGGTTGCATTGGTGAAGATCTCCTTCAATCCAATTTTCAATTTCGCCTCTTTCAATCTGATCTAGGGGAGTTTCATCATTACCAATTTGTTGACAATTAAATCCTTTATCTGTGCATCGTGGAGCAGAATCTCTATTACAATTTTCCTTGCATACACAGCATTGACTTTCAATTGCATTGCACTCAGAAATATCACCCCATCGCATATTTTCTAAAAGAGGATCGCTAGGGCCGTATAATCCACAATCAGGCAACATCATGTCATAAATTCCGTCTTCTTGAATATTTATTGGAAATATATTTAATAAAGATCTTGTTTTTAAAGGCCCCCAAGAGGTTATTAAACTGCTACCCATACATTTATCTCCGGGCAACAAATCATGCCAATTATCTCTACAGTATCTTTCATCATTAGGCCAAGCTGGATCGTCTGGATCAAAACTATTATAGTCCCAAGGAGGATTTTTACTTGGATCATTGTCCTGTGTTACATGCCCATTCAAAATATAATATGTTTTTTCTGCATTTTTAAAACGTCTATTAGCTAGATCATCACAAACTCTTTTTTCATTCCCAGATATTTTGTTCAAACATACTGTCTCCAAATCCTCTTCACTTTTCTCTCCTCTAGGGCCTGAAATTAGAAAATTAATAGTTTGTTTAGAGGTATCAGGATCTATATCTGCCGTATTCGCGGTAATTTCATCCTTTCCTTTTCCACCACAAACTAAATCAGGATAATTTACTTGTCCGATGACTGGGTATTTTCCATCTTTTAAGGGAAATTCGCTATCTCCAAATAGATTGTCATTTCCAGAGCCTCCATATACAATATCTATCCCCTCCATCCCATGGAGTTCGTCATCGCCAGAGCCTCCAAGAAGTATATCCTTATCTTTTTCGGGATCACAAATAATGTTTTTTATATCTGTGCCTTTATCAAATGGGGGAGGGTTGATTAATCCAGACCCAGAAACTTTATCATTTCCCTCTCCGGCGAAAACAATATCATTTCCGCAACCGGCATAGATTTCGTCATCTTCTCCATCTTTACTTTCCGGCACCTTACCACTAATGATTGTTTTATATTCAAGACTTTCAGCAATTTTATTTTTTATATCTTTATAGACCATCGGAAGATCATATCTTTTCAAACTATCTGAATAATCATAATAAGTTTGATGTCTTGAAAGAATTTCTTCAAGATCAATTTCAATAGGAGAATCTCCTATTATAAAGTCATTGCCATATTCTTCTCGTGATACTATATTATTGCTATCTCCATAAATAATGTCTTCCCTTATACTGCCTATTAAAATGTCATCTCCCCACCGCCCAATAATCCTATTTTTTGGACCATTCTCTGAACTTTTTTCTTGTAGAATAATATCATTACCGATACCACCTTCCAAAGCATCATCTCCATCTCCTCCTAAAATAATAAGTTTATTCCATTTAGTTGAGCTTGCATCTATTAGATCATTTCCGCCTCTTCCATCCAATAAAGCGTAGCCCCCATAGTTTTTTGCATTTGCTAAATAAATTCTATCGCCCCTCTTACCTCCTAATACAACTACCTCATAATTATTACTAAGGTCTCCAGGTTTAAATTCAATCTTGTTCCAGATATTTCCTCCAAAAATCAGTGCATGATCAATATTTTCAATTACAATATGGTTAAATAACTGCTCTATATCAGGATAGTAATTTTCTTTAAGGCTATGTCCCTCAACATATACTTCAACGTCACTTTTTATAAAGTAAGTAACTCCAACATAAACATCGAATCCAAAGCCTGTGCGAATCTGCTCTGGATGACTAAAAAATCTAGATAGTTTTTCGGAAGAAGGTAAAATAGTTAAATCAACTCCAGGATCATGACATAATAAATCATCAAGATAAAATATTCTTTTTCTTTTCACTTCTAATGAATCAGGATTTCCATCGGGTTTCTCTACACAACCAACATAAATTGAAACTTGCATATCTTGATTAATTCTATCCCATCCAGTAGCATAAACAGGAACTCCACAATTTAGGTCATCATCTATAATCTTATTTATACCTAACTCTTCACGCCTGCTGCAAAAAATGCGTCCGTCTAATTTTAGATTTTCAGGCACTTTAAAATTCTCAAAAGCAATGTCTCCAGCTTCAGGAGCTACAATATCTTTCACACCATCAGATACTTCTCCATATACTGGTTCAGGTCCACCAAGAAAAAGAAAATTTAAAAGATATATTGCATCAGCCATATCTACTCGTTGGTCTCCGTTATTATCTATACAGCGTTTACAATAAGGTTCTTTTCCGCCTTGAAAAAGCCAGCTCAATTGTGAAACTGCATCTGTAACATCAATCTTTCCATCACTATTAGTATCTCCTCCGATATTAATTACTCTTTCATCATTTTCTTGCGCAGATGTTTGAAATGTGAGAAGGATGATACATATCAAGAAAACAGTTCCAGTTATTTTTCCTCTTTTTTGTAGCATTCTTTAATGAACCTATAAGTCTATTTAAATCTTTGAAAGTTTTTTAAACATTAGTATAAAGAATTTCTTTATAAAATTATTCTTCAAATAAAAATAATAGTATTTCAATCATTATTAAAATTCTCCCAACTGCTTTAATAATTTCCCAGGATTTTTAGAGTTTGCTATAGCCGAGGATATCAATACTCCCTTGCACCCCAAAGCATAAGCCTCTTTCACATCTTCCGCCGTTGAAATTCCAGCACCACACAAAGGAATTATACCAGTTTTTTCCATAATTCTTGTAAATTCTATTAAATCCTTTGAATTATATTTAGTTATGGACTTTCCACTAGAAATTAATTTCTTTTCTTCAAAAGCAATAGCATAAGGTTTTACTCTTTCACTTCTTAACATTCCTTTAAATTGCCTAAGACTAGGAGTACAAACTATTGTTCTAAGATTAAGTTTTTTAGCCACAATGCTTGTCTTATATAAATTTGTTAAAGATAAAGGATGTTCAGAATGATTAATTAATGTTCCACTTATTCCAATACTTTTAAGATTTTTCAAAGTATTATATCCAGTAGTTTTATTTCCATCTTGATGATCCGCATGTTGAGCAAAAACTTTTAGTTTAGTTTTTTTAGATATAATTTCTATATCAAGTGTTGATGGACAAACAATAGCACTAGGAAGATATTTCTCAATAATTTTAGCCAATTTTAAAGCTTCTGATCCCACTTTGTAATTCTTGAAATTTATTACTATCATTTTCACCCCACAATTTAATTATCTTACAAACTCCACATTTTCTTTATCTTCAAACTTGCTATCGCCTGTCAAAAATTTTACCTTATGTTTCTTAGCTAGATAATACCCTATGCAATCCACATAAGAAAGTCTTTCATCTTTATATTTGAATTTCATTTCAGCAGCCTTAATTAATATTTCGTTATCATATTCTACATTGAATTTACCTAATAACCTAAATGACTCTTCTATTTCAGATGTTTTTCCTTCCCTTATTAAGAAATAAATGAATTCTTGTATATTTAGTTTATTAAGCAATATCTTTACTTCTTCCTTATACTTTGCATAAGTAGGACTACCTTTATATAATTCTACTAAAGCATATGTATCAAAAAAATATTTAGTCATCAGTTTCCCCCTCATCTATTTCTTCCATTATTTTCTGGGTTGATTTTTTAATATCTTTTCCTTTTGCCCATAAGAAACTTAGGCTATCCTTTTTTTCTATCTTTACTTTTATAATATCCTCTACATTTATCCTTTCTCTTTCCACGATCTCTTTAGGAATAATAATTCCAATGGATCCTCCCATTCTTTTTGCTTTTACTTCCGCTTCCATTTTTTTATAGTATTTATCTAGTTAACTAAATAAGTTATACTATTTAAATATAACTATTCTTTGAGCTGTGAAGTAAACGTCACCAGAGCCTATATTTTCAAGAATACTTTAATCTCTGCTTCTAACTCTTCCCCGTCTTCCATTTCAGCTTTTCAATAATCTTAGAAGGAATTGACGTGTTTTTCCCAAAAAGAACTGAGCCAAAGAACATTTTATCAATGAGTTTTACAATAGTGATTCTAATCTTTCCAGATTATCGCTTGAATATTCTTCGTGAAAGCAATTATTTCTAAAAGGAAAGTATAAAAAGATAAATTTGCTATCTATCCAATGAAAAGAGGATTAATTTTTCTATTTCTTATATTTTTTAGTCTTCCAATGACTTTTGCTGGAGATTTTATTAGAGGTGATGCAGATAGAAACGAGAAAGTAGATATAACCGATGCAGTGTACATCTTAAATGTTCTCTTTAGAGGAGTAGACTCTGAAAAGTTTGAGTTATGTAAAGATGCCTCAGATTCAAACGATGATGGCAGAGTAGATATAACTGACGCAGTATATATCTTACACTATCTTTTTCAATCAGGAAAAGAACCAAATTTTCCTTTTCCAAATTTAGGAGATGACCCTACTGCTGATGAATTGAGTTGTGAAGATATGCCTACTTCAGTATTAGGGAAATTGAATTCGGAAGAGGGATATAGTTATAAAATAAAGAGAATAGATAATTGGTACGTTTGGGAATTGCTCCTAAACAGCAGATATAGTCGTGTACTCTCATGTTCTCCAGATTTTAACGGACTTAAGGGAGGATGTTTACCAGAAGATGAAAAAATTAATATAAATGATAATATCCTTTTTGTAGACTCCAATTATGTCTATTCTTCATATGGGTATAAATGTCAAAGAGATAAAGATTATTTAAAATGCATAGATGAAAATAATAGAGAAAAGTTCGTAAAAGAAGAAGCATATTTCGATGAAAATGATAGGTATTATAAGGGGTATATTTATGCTCTACCAAGATATACTTCTGATATGCGCGTCTGTAATGTGGAATTAGCAAACAACCCTGGGGGTTGTCTAAATAATGTATGGGAATCTATAAAGTTCTTAGACATTGGAGTTATAACAGAGAGTGCTCATATTTCAAATGACTTACTAGTTATTTCTCTATATTCTTCTAACGCTGCTTTCAATAAGAAATACTATCTATATTACTGTTCTCTAAAAGGAGAAAATCAAATTGAAACATGTAGAAATAGCCTAATGAAATTTGCAGAATTGAAAAATGCTGCAAGTCCTACAACCAATGGAAATATCATAGTCTGGCACGAGTTTATCAATGGAAATCCTGAAATTATAATGTGCGATCTTTCTAAAAATGGACAAAGAGGAGGCTGCGGACTTTCAGATGAAAAGTCTAGAATAACTTCTTCTTCAGAATTGCAGGCTTTTCCATTAATTTCTGATAATACAATTGTCTGGGAAGATTGGATTGGAGATAAGCAAATAATTTCTCTCTGTAAACTAGATCTTAATGGACAAAAAGGAGGTTGTTTAGAAAAAGACGAAAAGAATAGTTTAATTTTTGAAGAAGACATATTCTCTCCACTAATAGAAGGGAATCAGATTTTCTTTTCAAAAAGAAAGGGTAGTGAAGCTCAAATATATTATTCAAGTCTAGACAGCTAAGTCTATAACTCTTTTATTTTCCTTAACATTATATTTCCATCTTTCATGTGAGATAATTAAATCTCCTCCAAACTCCTGCCTGTCTCCTCTCTTTGCTCTCTGTAAAGCAGCTTCTTTCTTATTAACTCTAACAAATTCATCAATTTTAGGAGTTATATCATTTAAGACTCTTTCACTAACAGATGGATAGATATTCCTAATGTCTTTTAGCCCACTAGTTTGTTTATACCAATCAGTAATCCCCGCTCCATAAAGAGAATTGTATCTTAGCTGCCATGATGTTAGTTCCAAATCCCACGGAAAAAACTGCCATTTGCCCGTAGAAGGGTTATGGAATAGATAGTGGTTATGAGAGCCAGAATCAGTATGAGATATATAAGTCGAGACAGCTAAATACATATCTAATCTATCTTTTTCAAAATTCTGATTGAAAAAACTAGATACTTGTTCAATCTCCTCTGGAGAAAACTGAACATCCTCGCATCTCTCAACATCTCTACCATCAATTTGTTCTATGGTACACTTATAATGTTTAGGCAAAGAATCTAAACCTTTCAATAAGTCAATCAAATCATCGTAGCTACTGCCTTTATTAGTAATTTTTGGATAATTATTTGGTAAATTTTCTAAGTCACTTGGATCATCTATATGCTCATCTCCACTCTCAGATTTATACAAATTACCTACTTCAAAACCATTTTTTTCCAAGAATTTCTTATCTACTTCTTCTACCAGCATAAAATTTCCAGAATATTCTCCATTTACATATATTCTAACAGGATAAGCTGTACTGGAAGGAACGCCCATTGCAGAATACAATTCATAAGAAGCTTTCTCAACAATTAATTCATCAGGAGAAAATATAGGGGCCAAATTAATTTCTTTCCAACTATCAAAATCTCTATCTAAAAATTTAATGTTAAGACCTCCCGATCTTCTTGCACCTCTAATACTAGTAGATACAATATATTTATCATCTCCATTATAAAAGAGAGCCTCCTTTTTTTCATAACGATTTAAATTTTCCAAATCTTCTCCACTAATTATTATTTCATATGAAGGAATAGGTGAAGAGGGAAGAGAAGACCCTTTACCCATCAATAAATAAGGCACTCTTTCAGAGTTTTGAGGGAAATAAATTTCATTCTGATGGGAATCTCCCAAAACAACTTTAAGTTTTAAGAGGTGATCATATTCATTCTCAAATATTCTAACCCCCCAAACTCCATCTCCAGCTTGTCCGTCTTTAAACTTCCCATTATCATAAAAAGGTCTTATCTTCTTTTGTCCTTTCTGGTCAAAGAATTCTGCCGTTAAATAAAGGATATCATCATTTCCAGAAAGGTCTTCTGGAGTTACTAGGACATATAACCCATCTCCCTCCACTGAATCCACTTTAGATACATATGGTGCAGGATCTTCAGAAAAAACAGAGTTTTTCATACCAGGAGTACCGTGATTTAATAAAAGTGCATTCCTGTTTTCTCCTCCAAAAAAACCAAATGAGATTATAGAGCTTCCTTCTTTTACACGAGCTTTAAAGCTTATCTTCCCATTTTTGCCTACTTTATCCTTTATCCAATCTGGAAGTTGTATCGATATATAGTTTACATTTATTTCTTCTTCTCCAAAAGAGTTAATTCTATAAAAGCTTCCATCTTCTTCGTTATAAAATCCACTCAAACCGTAGTTTCCTTTTTCCTCAAGAAGCAAGTAAGAATCGCTATTTTCTACAAATACTTTAAATTCTTTAACTTCTATCTCCCCCCTATAAGGTAATGAAATATAACCTTCTTCACGAATAGTATCTTCAAATGTAATCTCTTTCCATTCATTATTAGGATTTGAGGATCTCCAATTCATAAAATTATTGTTATCATAATTTGGACTTACAAGTTCTAATGAGGATCCTTCTCCATCAGCAGCACTTGGCCAGGGGAAATCATCATCATATTTGACTTTATTTACAGAACCAGCAGGACTAGATATTTCAATTGTTTCGCCTCCATTATCTAATGATCCTTCATAAGGTCCCAAAGAATCAACTCCATACTTTTTCTTAGTTTCCAAAGGAGATCTAGAAATAACTAAATATCCTTCTTTTTGAATTTTAGTTCCATCAGGAAAATTATATTTTATCCCATTACTAAATTGCCAACCTGATAAATCACTCTCCTCACCACTGTTATAAATTTCTATATATTCAACATCATCAGAATCTTCAGGAGGATTATATCTAAACTCATTTATGACTACAGCTGCAGAAGAAAAGGACATAAATAAAATTAAGAGGAACAAACCAACAAATAATCTATTCATTACTTCCATATTATCTTCTTAAGTTTTTTAGTTATTTCTAGTGGCTTAGAATTTTGCCATAAATTTCTTCCAACTGCCAGTCCTACCGCCCCAGATTTCATTATAGTAGAAGTTTGTTTTAAAAGTTCTGTTTCAGTTACAGGAGGACCTCCAGCAATGACTACCTTTGTTCTTCCAGCACACTTAACAGCCCATTTTAAATCATCTAGGTTATTTCCATATTTTAATTTGATAATATCTGCTCCAAGTTCCAAACCAACACGTGCAGCATAAGCCATTATTTCTCTTGAAGTATCAGATTTTATTTTTTTACCTCTGGGATAAACCCAAAGAACTATAGGCAGACATTTACTATGAGCCTCTAGCTCTATTTTTTCAAACTCCTGCATCATATAAGCTTCATGCACACTCCCTATGTAAACTGTATATCCAACAGCAGATGCACCCAAAGAAATTGCTTCTTTAACAGTACATAGTTGTCTTGCAAGTGCCTCTCCCTTATACAATGAAGTCTTTCCATTGAGTTTTAATATCAATGGTACTTTGGAATTCTTAATTTCTTTACCATATTTCTCAGCTATTCCCTTTTGGAAAACTAAAGCATTAAATTTCCCTTCTTTTGCTATGTTTATAATATAATTTGGATCAACATTTTTATCATTAAAATCAAGAGAAGGACCATGTTCTAAACCTTGGTCATATGCCAAATATAACGCCTTTCCCCTATCCAATATTTTATTTATATTTACTTTCATTTCATCCTCTTTAATCAATAAGAGATGTTCTCTAACTATAAAAAGGTTATTTTAGTGATTTTTTACTAAATTGTCTTGGAGTGTTTTTTAAAATATAATTATTATATTTATCAAGTAATGAATTAATTTTAGGCAATAGACTCTCTTTTAGAGTTATTTTAATTATTTTATCAATTGTATTTTTTCCACTTGGTCCATCTTCCATGAAATCTTCATAGTAATCATCACCGCACTCTTTATAAGAAATTGAAAAATCTTTTCCAATCAATATCCATTTTCCATGTCCCCAGGTAGAATACTGCCTAATTACCTTTTTTAAAATAGGCTTGGAATTTTTATTGACCTTAAAAGTCCATACATTGCCAAACTGTTTATCTTTGCTTATGTCAAATTTTTCCAATTTTTTCCTATATTTTGTTCCATCATCATTTATGGAAAATTCATTTGCTCCATTTAAAAAAAGATCAAACAGCTCTATTTCTATAGATTTTTCTTTAGGTTCAGATATAAAAAATACCTTCCCATTCAATTTTATTCTAACATTATATATCATCTTCTAAATTCATTTTTAAAATCTCTAATCAACTTAATAAAACTTTTCTCCATACTACTAAACCTTCTTTCCATAACATTCATTCTTGAACTAATATCGCTTATTTTTGTACTAGCCGTGTACATTATAGTTAAAATTAATACCAAGAGTGCTTCTTCCAAAGTAGGAGAGTTCCCAAGTAAATACCAAGCTACAACACTCAAGGCTATAATAAATAATATCCATAATATTATATCCCTTATTTTCATATTAATTTCCTGTTAATATTGAATAAAAAACTAATAAGAAAGCGATGGCTATTAAAATCCAGATAATTATATCTTTCCAGTCAGCCTTAGCATAATTATTCATTTCTTAAAAAACCTCTTTCTAAA
Organism: Candidatus Woesearchaeota archaeon; assembly: GCA_964360985.1. Classification (GTDB taxonomy): domain Archaea; phylum Nanobdellota; class Nanobdellia; order Pacearchaeales; family GW2011-AR1; genus JAUSIK01. The sequence goes on from CAYHYK010000010.1 coordinate 18,172, forward strand.
CTTAACTTTATAATTAGGCATAGAAGTTTCATCATAAATAGTTAACGCTTTCAATTTCTCTTTTCCAACATTTATCAATCTATGCGCATAATCTTCAGGCACAAGAGCTATCTGTCCTTTCTCCAGCACAATCTTCTTTATTATCGATCTCTTCTGAATAAGTAATATTCCTTTTCCTTCCATTAATATATAAAATTCAGGGCTTTGTTTCTTATGAACATGCCCTCTAGTCATATAAAATTCCCTATTTACACTTCCAGAATTCAAAATAGTCAATCCTAAATTAATAGGAGAATATTTTTTTATGAAAACTTTATAAATAACAGGATTTCCTTCAATATTAGAAATATCCTTAAAACTTCCTTCTAAGTCCTTTAATTTTACAGTTACCTTTTTGTTATATTCCCTTTCTAAACTCTTTATCGTTGAAATGTAATTCATTTTACTTTAGCATATAATAAATCATCATAGAATTTACCATTTTTATATACATTCTTTCTCCTTATGCCTTCTAATTTGTAACCTACCTTTTCTAATATTCTGGCAGATGTTTTGTTAAATATTCTTACATTAGCCTGAATTCTTGTTAATTTAAATTTCTTTAAAGCATGGACAGTAAATAATTTTAATGCTTGAGTAGTTATTCCTCTTCCTCTATAATTTTTTCCAATCCGATAGGATATAGTTGCTTTTGTTTTATTATATTCATCAGTGCTTCTTATAGATATAAGACCTGCAGGTTTTTTTTCAATCTCTATAACTAAAGTATAATCTATTTCTCTGGATTTGTCTTTTTTATTTTTGAATTTATTTATCCAATCAGACTTGAATTCTTTCTCCTTTTCCATACTAACCATGTTTTTGGCTATTTCTTTATCATTATAATTGTCCCATAATTCATTTATATCCTCTTTTCTGGGATTTCTCAATGTGAATTTTTTTGTTTTTATCATTTTTCCCCCTTATTATAATCTCTAAAGCATTTGAGCAAAGTCTCTTTTCTAATAATAAAATATTCCGTGCTATTCCTTAATTCATTGGAATATCCAAATGGTACAAAAGCACTTATAACATGTTTGCCTACTTTTTTAATTAGTCTTACTGCAGGAACAAAATCAGTATCTCCCGAAATTAAAACACAGACATCGCATTCTTTCTCTACGATTGATTTTCTAACCATATCTATTGCAATCCACACGTCAATCCCCTTTTCCTTTCTGTTTATCTCCATCAAGTCCAGAAAACTAGCTTCAATGAGAGGTTTGCAATTATCACACAAATCTAAAGAGTCTATATTTTTTCTCTTTCTTTTTAATATTTCCTTGTTAGATAATCTTTGAAGTTTCCTGGTAATAATTCTTATACCTTCTTTTCTCAATTCAGAAAGAAAACGCATATGTTCATAATAAACTTTCTCTCCGTCTTTAATATCGGGAATTGAAGCATACCATCTTATCTCTATTAAATTTATTTTAAGATTATCACAAATCAATTTAGATATTTTATTTATTGAAATCTCACTGGGTCTGAAAAAATTCTTTACATTATGGTACCAATTATTAGCATCTACGAAGACTATAGCCCTATTATTACTACTCTTCTTAAAAATAGGAAGCCCGGCATTCCTCTTGTGAGTCATACCGGGGACTTGAATAATATCTTGAGTCCTTTCGGTTATAAAAGTCTTTCTGTTTTCTTTCATTTTCTCATTGCCTCTCTATACTCTTTTGGAACATCTTCATTAAATTTCTTCATGCCTTCTAAAGTTTTAGGATGTCTTAAAAGCTGTTTTATGAGATCATAAGGCATAGTTGCGATGTCCGCTCCTGCCATTGTGACCTCTCTAAACTGTCTAGTATTACGAATACTCGCGGCAAGTATCTCAGCACTAATATTTTGTATAATAAATATTTTTTTACACTGCTTAATCAAATCAACTCCAGAGATAATACCATTATCAGAAAAGAGTTTATTTAATTTCTTTACGCCTCTAGCTGGGAAATAATCCTCTTTCTTGAAATTCACTCTAGCCATTTCTCTTATATAATCGTCCTCTCTACCCACAAAGGGGCTAACTATTTTTGCTCCTGCCTTTGCAGCAAGAAAAGCTTGTTCAGGAGTAAATATTAGAGTACAATTAACTGGTATATTCTTAGAAGATAGAAATTTTATTGCTTTTATTCCATCAGCCTCAAAAGAGCATACATCCTCTAGACAAGGATCAATAGGTATTTTTATATAAATATTTTTTGATATTTTATTAAATTTTTTATACAATATTAATCCTTCTTTAATAATCTCCCTGTAATTCAAACCGCTAACCTCTAGACTAACTCTTTTTCCTTTAGTGACTCTCAGAATCTCTTTCAAATAAGACTCTACATTCACGCTAGAATTACCTTTCAACCTATCAACTTCTTTTTTAATTAAAGTCGGATTGGTGGTAACTCCCTCTATAATTCCATCTCTGACTAACTCCTTAATCTCATCTAGGTTTCCAGAATCAATGAATATTTCCATATTTTTCCTCTTCCTTACTAAACTTATCTAGGAAAATGATATATTTAAACTGAATGTCTAATATCATATAAATTAGTATGAAAATGTTTCTAAACCATTTTTTCTTTGTTGTGAAACTCCCCACAGCAAGCTATGGGGCATCTAAAAACTCAACTAACTTTAA